>NZ_CP182482.1:1539367-1878734 GCF_054696565.1 Infirmifilum tikiterense | reverse complement strand
CCTTGTTTGCCGTGCGATATCGTTCCAAATTCTATCTAGGCCAACTGTTAAATCAATAGAAAGAACATGCGTAGTCCACTTTCTGACCATGTCTCTATGCTCAATGTCTTGTCTGCATCCGTAAAAGACTGTACATGGATACTCAGTGGTATAGGGCTTGTCGTCAAACCACACCTCACACCATTTTACAAATAAATATTTCCTAGGAATAATTACGGGCATAGTACCACACTACTGCACGGAACTATTACCTAATACAAGTTATAAATATAGATTTCATACTTTACCGAAGACCTTGACATAGTTACTGTAAGTCGATCACGTAATCCGCTTCCTACAAAGTATGATGGTAGGGTTACTATTTGAATAGCTTTGAATAGCTAAGAATAATTCAATCCACTGTATGAATGTTCTGGGATGTATAGGGAATTGCGGTATCATTCTTCAAAGGTTAGAAGTCTTTCATATCTTCAGCCTCTGCGGTGCAAGGGCTAATCTAGATACGAGTACCCTAGTGGCTGCGTAGCGGTACACATCTCCTATCAGGGATAGCTCCTTGGCATGCCTATGTGCCACGATCGTTTTACCCAGCTTCGTCATTATGAAGTATTTGAGGTATTCTGGATCCCTGTACTGGAGGGCTTTGTAGAGGCTCCACCATAGTGGTAGCCGATGCAATGCATCCGTGATCCCCTTTGGCTTTCCCTTGAATGGGTTTATGCCTCGCTTAGTGTGGGATTTCGCGTAGGGTGCTTGAGTAACGTGGTAGCCTAGTAGTAGGGCTAGCACTACGTGGTCTGTATCCCATGCCGGTAGGTAGGCTATGTCCACGTATTCATTGAGCTTCCCCCAGCATTCAGCCCTATAAAGCCTGTTGGCTCCCCATAGATTCACGTTGACTCTCAGGGGGAAGGGGTCTCTGGGTAGTCCTAGGGGCTCTAGAGCTCCTCCAGCTACGCAGAGCCTTGGGTTCTTCTCAAAGTAGCCTAGGAGCTTCTCGAAGTACCTCTTCTCCAAGACTACATCAGCCTCAATTAAAGCTACATAGTCGGGGCTGAGTCCAAGCCTAGTCATAGCCTTATTCAGCGCGGAGTAGGCTAGGTTAATGTTGAGTTTGCCTAGGTCGGGGAACCTCCTAACCCTGATGATCCTATAGTTCTCGAAGCCGGACTTCTTGAATACCCTCTCGGCAACGGCCACCGTATTATCGCTAGACTCGTTATCCCCTATGAGCACGTAGTAGGGTTTCACACTCTGCTCCAGCAAGCTCTCAAGCATGTATCCAATACTCTCCTCCTCATTGTATACCGGGGTAAGGACAGTAATTCTATTGGTCATGATTGCGTGGCAACGTGTATAAGGGCTTTACCCACCATTGCTGCACTCCTCCTGTACCTTAGATTAGCGAATGCTTCTAAAGCCCTGCGAGGCCCTAGGCTGAGAACTAAATCCGCCAATGCTTCCAAGCGCCTGGCTTCACTCAGCTTACGCGGGAGCTCTAGGTCCACTAGGATGGCTTCAAGAGCCTGCATGAATACCCTGTATAATGCTCTAAGACTCCGACTCCTACCCACAATGTCTTCAACACCTGGGGCGTTTAGAGCTAAAGCATTCAGGACCTCAGTCACATCGTCAATCCTGACCTCAGCCTCCTTAATGACCGCATGCGCTATCCTCAGAGCCGCATCCACGTGGGGTTTAACAGTATACGTCTCCACCTCTGCACCTCCAAGCACATGCCTCGTCTTCACCCGGTTCCCGAGTACTAGCTCTGCATTGAAGTATGGTAGGCCTAGCATCGTGATCTCGGTGTGTAGGTCTAGGACTATAGGGTTTCCAAGCTGCATGAAGCCTGTTGCATAGGTCTTAGCTAAATCGTCCACCGGCTTGAAGCCTTTGTCCATGAGTAGCCTCACAACATCCCAGTACACTTCCTTATCCACCACTACATCAACATCTACATCAATCCTCCCAGCCCTGTTAAACGTCTTGAAGACAGCGTACTCTACACCCTCCTCCTCGAATACTGCTGAGATAACCTCTACGAGGTCAGCCATGTATTTAGCTCTAGCATACGCGTCCTCAGTAGCCCTCCTAAGAGCCTCGATGCCTCGTCCCGTCACCCCGTTGAATCCATCTGTAAGCTCGTTGAAGAGGAGTGTAACATCATTCCTGAGGATCCAGTCTACTACCTGTTGGTCGCTCATACTGTTCCTCAATATCTCCCAGGCTAGGCTCCTAGAGTACGCCATTCTATCGAGAGCTACTGCTACGACTAGAGACCTCAGGAGGCTCCAGCAGCTACCGCTTTGCAATCCTTGAATAAACCTCGTTGACAAGCCTCTCGACAACGGTGTTCCAGCTGGGTACTTGAAGCAGTCTCTGAGAGCTTGAGCCTTCTTCAACACTGTTTTTAACAGCGTCCTCAACAGCGTTAGCAATAGCTCCCGGGCTCGGCTCAGCTATAAATACGTTTCTCAAGCCCTTGAAGTGCTGCCCCCAGGGCTCTACAACCACGGTTGGGACACCCATGGCATTAGCCTCTGCGGATACTACGCTGTAGGCCTCATACTGGGAGGCATCCACGAATACTGTTGACTTCGAGAGCTCCTCAAGGTATCTAGGCCTAGGCAGGAACCCTAAGTGGGTAACCTCTACGCCAAGCTCCTCGGCAACACTCATAATCCTCTCAAGGTCGGGTCCCCTACCAATGATCTTCACAACCACGTCTCTGAAACCCCTCTGCTTAAGTATTGCTGCAGTCTTCACCACTAGGTCAACCCTCTTATACTTCTCCAACCTACCGGCGTAGGTAACCACTATTCCCCCACTGGGAGGGCTCCACCTGTAATCAAGCACATCCTCGGAGACACCATTAGGTATAATGATGCCGTCAACCCCGAATACCTCTCTAACGAGAGAGGCCTCGTAGCTGGATACGCAGTGAACAACCCCGGCTCCTCTAAGGATCCTCCTGGCGATGGGCCTGTAGAGCCTCCACAATACTTTAGCATGCCACTTATAGCCCGACCTATGGTAGTGAGGTGTTACAACATAGCTCCTTCCAGTACTCCTCAAAGCCATGTATGCTGCTGGAACCGTTAGAGCCCCGATGTTATGTAGGTGGAATACGTCAGCTTCTCTGCTCTTCAAATACCTGTAGAAATCAATGCTGGGGATGAAGTAGCCCCCGTCGGGCGCATACCCCCTGAATCTCTTGACGTAGACACCTCTGTACACTTCTTCACGGGGCAGACCCCCATCGACGTCGAGGGTTACAACCTCCACGTTGAACCCCTTAGCTGCGAGCCTAGTCGAGATATTCTCAACTACGTACGATAAGCCCCCTATGTAGGGTGGAAAAGCGTGGGCAACTATGACTATGTCCAAGGCTTCTCACGTAATGTAAGGGTGATTAGCTTAGTGCTGTTCCATCATATGTTCACGAATTCTATATTGTTCAATGCTATTACTGTTCTTGAAGTAGTATTCATATAGTTCTCTAAGTGTGGAAAAGCTGTAGCCTAGTATTGCCAGGGTTTTTATCAGGAGCGTTAACATCTTAGCAGAGCTTTTATGGGTGAAGAATATTACGGGGGTTCCCTTGAGTATTTTGAGTATTGTGATAGGGGTCTTTTTGCTGAAGTCTATTCCCAGCTCCTTTAGGGACTCTATGGATTCGAATTCGATGGCTCCAAACGTGTATGGCGATATATCGCTTGTGAACGGGTGGTAGACTACGTTATTGAATGTATTGACGGATCTAGCATAGGAGTAGTACTTGGCTGTATACGGGATGACCCTGGTGTTGTATAGTCCGTATGGGTAGATGAAGCAGTCTATATCTTCGCCTAGAGCATCCTCTAGAAGTCTCTTAGAACAACCGAGCTCGTAATCGAGGTCGCTCCCCTCCAACTCCGTGAGGTTTCGATGCGTGTGGCTATGGGAGCATACTTCGTGGCCTTGCTCGTAGAGTTCCGCAACTTCGTCCCATGTGAGATGCCCTTGCTTCCCGATCCACCCGGTTGGTATAGCGAAAACTCCTTTTACATCTCTCGATCTAAGAATAGAAGCTGCTTCGAGGTGGCTCTTAAACCCATCATCAAAGACTAGTACTGCTACCCTCTTCATTCTACGAAAACCCCTTTCAACTACTTCTGCTGAGCTTCTTCAACAACTCTCCTGTACACCGCCAGCGTGTACTCAGCTATCTTCCTCCACGTGAATCTAGATGCGAATCTAACTGCGTTCTCTGAGAGCCTTTTCCTGAGCTCTTCGTCTTCGAGCACGCTGTCTAATGCCTTAGCTAGCTCCACGTGGTCTCCTGGTTTGAAGGTTACTCCATCTACCCGGTTCCTCATCAACGCTGGGAACAGGGGTATTCTGCTCGATACTAGTGCGCATCCCCTGATGCCTGCTTCTAGGAGTGTCTGCGGGCCTGCCTCATAGTCTGATGTAACCACGAATACGTCGCTTGCCCTGTAGTATATTGGGAGCCTGTCATCAGGTATCCACCCGGCAAACTCCACGAATCCCTGGAGCCCCTGTTCTCTAGCCATCCTCACCAGCTGGGGTGTTAGGGGGCCGTCGCCGCCTATGATTATCCTCGCTCTCCCGGCCCACTTATCCCTGAGCAGTGTAGCAGCTTTAAGCAGTAGATCCAGCCTCTTCCTCGGTATGTGCTGGGCTGTTGTAAACACTACTAGGAGGCCATCTAAGCCCAGTATCCTCTTAGCCTCCTCCCTCCCCGGCTCACCTCGTCCGGGTTCCTCAACGCCGTTGGGTATAACATGTATCTTCGATGGGTTCAACCTGTAGACATTTACAAGCTCATCTCTAACCTGTGGGGAAGGAGTTATCACTGCTCTACTTGTAATCCAGGAAGCATACTCGGCAGTGTAGCCCGGGGTCGCGTAGAACACCATCTTCCTCAATACGTATGAGGTAATGCTCCTGGAGCCGAGTATAGCCCTGATCTCACCGTAGCTCGTATCATGGATCGTGGTCACCTTCCCATCGAAGTCTATGAAGCCGCCTACATACGGCTCCTCAACGTGCAGGACATCATACCTCCCGCTCCTCAGTAGCCTCCCTACGTAGGCTGTATACCTAGCGATATCACTGAGGATCATCAGGTCCCTCAGGGGCCCTTCATCACCCCTCGCTATAATGGAGCTCTTGGCCTCCATAAACATGGCTGCACCCCTTGCCTCATTGACAGCGGTACTCCTATACCCGAAGGAGACTACATCCACGTGTACGCCGATACCGCGTAGAGCCCTAGCAAGCCGGTACGTGTGTACTGCAACGCCTCCCACAACGTATGGTGGGTACTCGCGTGCAGCTATAAGCACCCTCATAAGCTCCTCAAATACTCCGAGACCTCGGGGAATACCTCCCTAGCTCTCCATGGCTTAGAGGTCCCCACGGCAACCGCGTAAAGCCTGAACTTCCCCAGGTACTCTAGTGCCTCGCGTAGGCTTAGTGCCCCGGATGCAAGTATGTTTATAGCTATAACCCTAGAGTTCGCGCTCATCTCCCCAATACACTTCTCAGCCTCAGTTCTGCTGGGAGCCATTTGGTAGCCCAGCTTATTCAGGGGGGTCATAACGTAGGGTACTTCAACACCGTGCCTCTCAGCGAAGCGTAGCAACTTACATATATTCCGGGTTTCAATGCCTACTGGAACCCCCAGTGCCTCCTTGAAGAACCCCGTGAACTCCCTGAATACATGGGGGGCGTCGTGGGCTATTAGTACCTCCGTGAGGACTTCATGTACAAGCACAGCCCTAACCCTGCCCCTGGGGATAACGTCGAGGAATGGCTTGAGGTCGTGTTCAAGCATGAGTGCGAGAACCAGCGAGGGATCCAGCTTCAGCCCAGTCTTTAGGATCCAGCTTAGTCTTCCAAGCCTCCAGGGGGATGACTTGAGGATGTCGAGCCCTATGCCGGGGAGCCCTGTTAGATTCGACCTCCTGACGTAAGCCATGCCGTATGGGACTAGGGGGTAGTAGCTTAGTGACTCCAGGACCTTGGGAGCCCTCTCCCTGACTACTCTGAGGATCTCTAGGTCCGTGGGGTGGGTTGAGAACGTGAACCCAGTAGCCCCAGACCTATAGGCCTCTATAATTACCTCCGCGAACGTCTCTACACCGAGCTTAGAGTCTTCTCTAGCCTTAGAGTGTGATAGGTGGCTTACACCTATGAATGGGTTGTCTCCAAGTAGGATCTCTTCAACCATGACTTGAGCCCTGCAGGGCGTAGGCTTCATCTATAATCCTCATAGCTGGGAGAGCTGAATCCAGGTTTACACCTGTATCCCTGTTCTCAGCTAGGCTTAGTAGTAGATGCATATTCTCAATAGTGTACTCGGGGTCAGCGACTAGAACAGGCGGGATCCCCTGGTAGTAGTGCGGCCTATAGAATGTTTTCTCGTTTGAAGCCGTTGAAATCCTCAGGTAGTCTTCACTCACCTCGAGCAACCCCTTCGAGCCCTTAACCCTTATAAGGGTCTCGGGGACCCTTAGGGATGGGTCGCTCCAGGTTACTGTGGCTCCGACCTCGAAGCCCTCTCGGCTCCCGAGGAGGAGCTCGCAGTAGTCATCGACACCGCTGAAGATGCTTCTACAGGAGGCTTTCTCAACCCTTAGATCCTTGAAGAACCAGGCTAGGAGATCCACTAGGTGTAGGCCTAGGTCTAGTAGTACGCCTCTCCCGAGACCTCTGAACCTCTCCGTGGGCTCAGTGATGTCGCCGGATCTTATGTATGCCTCAATAGACTCTACACTGCCTAGAAGACCACTCTCGATGAGGAGTCTCGCATGTCGGAAGGGCAGTGCAAATCTCTTCTGGAATCCAGCCATCGTGATCCTGCCCCTCGCCAAGTCGACGAGGCTCCTCAACTGCTCATAGCTTGCAGTAGGAGGCTTCTCAACGAAAATAGCTCTTACACCCCGACTCAAAACATTTCTTAGCATGGGGTAATGGGAGTAGGTGGGAGTCGTAATGTAGACCATATCAACACTGCTGTCGAGAACCTCATCGAGATTCTTCTTAAAGATGCTCTTCTTAAATAACCTTGAGAAACCGAACCTAACCACGAAACTCCTATCAACAACGTACTTCACAATACCATCAACAAGCATGTTGAGAATCGTGCTATGTAGCAAACCCATCTTGCCGAAACCTACAATAGCTACGGACACACCCCTCAAACTATCTAAACAGTCCAGTAGCGCACCCTCAGGGTAAAGTTCTGCAAGAGGTGGAATCGAAACTTCCATAGCGATCTATACCTTAATTGCGGGTGCCCCCATTCTCTTTTCTCTAGGTACCTATGAACGGCGTCGACTATCGTGTTGCCCGTGATATGAATTTTCCTCAGCGGAACACCTTCATACAAGGTTCACAGCTGCAAGCCCTGTAGGAGCGAAGTGGAGCTCCGCCAGCGCGTCAGCCACAATTCTGTTGACCTCTTCGGGTATCGTGCGATCCCAGCTCCTCAGGATTTTCTACTTCTCGGCTTCGGTGGCTCTGAAGTACCTGTACTCATGCTCCCAGAGCATCCCTGACCCTCTCCAGGAAGAGCCTCCTTTCCGCGGGCACTCTATCCCAGTCTCCTTCTTCATGAGCCATGGTGGCGAGTCGTTGAGCGCTGGGACACCTATGGCGTCTCTCACAGCTTTCTCGAGTTCTTCTCCGAGCCCTACCTTGAAGTCGAGAGGGGTTTATTTCGGACGGGTAGACTGCCACATTTACACTCCAAGGAGTGGCTCCAGAGACGCGGCTCTCTGCTTCGAGCTTCACGGTAGTGAGGGCCTGTAGAGTGGTGGTGTGTTGAGGTAGCTTAGCCCCGCGAGGATGGCTAGCCTTGCGTCCCTCGCGAGGCTGAGGAGCCCCTCCGCCGCGCTCCTCATCCCCAGCCTCAGGGCTAGCTGGGCTTTCCGGCTTATGAGCTTGAGGCCCAGCTCGTAGGCCCTGATGACGAGGGCCTTCTGGGGCCAGACCCTCTGGAGCACGGCTAGGAGCGCTTCGCGGAGCACGGGGCTCCTGATGCGGCGTAGGCGGGATGCGAGCACGAGCAGGGCCCTCTCCGCGGGCTCAAGCCTCCAGTAAGCCCCTGAGCGCCTGGCTTTAGTGAGGGCGGCGCGAACAAGCCTCGGCGTAACCTCGACGTCAGTGAAGTCGCCGGAATGCTGCCCGCGGAAAAGGGCTACTCGCCCGCACCCCGCCATAAGGGAAACAAGGTTTATTCTATTGAAAGAATATATGCTTTTCTATGGGATGATGAGGTAGGCTTTGAAGGTGGCGTTGGGGTTTAGGGGCACTGTTGTGGTGTTGCAGAAGTCCTGGGGGAGGTCCCTTGTGGTTACCACGATTAGGGGGTTTCCGCAGGGAGGCGCAGGTGAGGGTTGCTGTGTTGAGCCAGGTTAGCTGCTGTGGTGTGGGGTTTCTCAGGTAGAGGTGTATGAACCTGGCTGGGCTCGGGTCTGCGACTATGGGGGTGTGGTTGAGGGATGCGACCAGCCAGGCTGTCCTATTCATTTCCTCGAGGACGCGCAGCGTGTCGCCTAGGACCATCGCGTAGGGGAACTCGCGTATAGCGGAGGTGTACTTCGAGGTCATTGGGGAGCCTGCGAGGTAGTATGCTGACGGCAGGGCCACCGTCACGGCTAGTGCTACGGCGAGGAGCCTCCTGTCTGGGTTTGCCTCGAGCATCGTCAGGAAGGCGAGGGGCGCCAGGATTGGTGAGAGCTGGATGAGGAACCTGTATCACGTAGCGGCGGCGGTGTAGGGTGCGATCAGCGGCGAGGCCCCGGCCAGGAGCAGGGCTAGTGCGGTGACTGCCGTGTACCTCGGCTTGTGCCTCGTGAGGGACGCGGGGAGCAGTATGGGTGCTAGCCCTGCCGCGATGTAGGCTAGTGCTTGGGGGGCTTCGTCTGTGTAGTCGTAGGGGACAAAGCCTGGCGGTGCCAGCTGGGTGTAGGGGTTCGGCGTCACGGGGGCTTTCCAGTACCAGATCTCGAGGAGCGTCGAGGCTGCTAGGGCTAGCAGCGGTGCTGCGGGGTTTCGGCGCCTGCTGAGGGTTTCCCAGAGCCAGTAGGCTGAGAGTGCTATCGCCGCGAACGCCGTTACCTCGTGGGACATCGCGGTCAGGACGAGCAGGGATGCCTTGGCGAGGGGGGCTGGGTTCGCGGTGTCGAAGGCTGCCAGGGTGGCGACGAGGAGGATGCTTCCGAGGTGCTGCCTCTGGTAGTCCCAGGAGATCCTGAGGTTGAGTATGTATAGGGAGGAGAGGGCCGATGCGGCGTAGCCCTTCCTCCAGTCCCCTGAGAGGCGCGCGGCGTAGATGCAGGTGGCGGCGGCGAGGGCTCCGTAGGCTAGGGGCGGGTATGCCTTGAAGGTGAGCCACGCGCCTGCGAGCTTGGCGGGGAGGGCTAGGAGGATGTCGAGGAGCGGGGGGATGTTCCTCATCGCGCCCATCCAGTGGTAGGCGGTGAACGGGTTCAGCTTTTCGAGGAAGTCCTGGAGGTGGGCCGTGTACTCGACGGTGTCCCAGCCTATGTGCCAGGGCCAGTACTTCAGCTCGGGGTAGAGCCTCAGGAGGAAAGCTGTTAGGAAGGCTAGGGTTACGGCTCTCCGAGGCGTGTTCGGGCTCAGCTTCCCGGCTAGGAGGGGCCTGGCGGCGGCCAGCAGGTTGTGCAACGCCGGCGCCTCAGCGAGGACGATGGGCTGGGATAGTAGGAGGTGCGCCATGGAGGGTACGAGGTTGAGGGCTGAGAGGGGGACTATGAGCAGGGCTAGAGGGAAGGCTCTGGGCGTGTGCACTGTGCCCACAGGGGGGTTCATCAGGTCGTAGTCCAACATGGACTGGATGGTTGAGGCTAGGCGGGCTAGGGCGAGGAGAGCGGCGTAAGCCAGGTTGAGCGTGTACGTTGAGGCCACGCTGTGCGTCCTCCAGAAGGCCTTGACGTTCATCAGCGCGGCCGCCAGGGATAGCAGGAAGTCGGCCCAGAGGAGGTAGTCCAGGCGCACCATCGTGACGAGGCTAGGGTTTTCCCGGAAGACGGCCACTCCGTGGAGGCCGGCCAGGAGACCTAGCGCGTTGAGGGCGGTGGCGGTCAGGAGCCAGAGCCTCTCCTTCATTTTGCTCACACGCCGCTCCAATGTCGTGCTCAAGTAAAAAAGTTACTCTGTGAGGGGGTTCCCTGGCTTTCCGCGCGCCTATGGGCGGGCTTCACGACTCCTGCGCAAGCACCCTTCCGCGCGGAGCCTCGGGAGTTGTTCGCGAGTGGCCTTTGGGTAAAAAATATAATAGCTCGGCCTGCTTGTATGCTCTCAGTGTAGTGATGGCTAGGGTCTCAGCGTACCAGGGCTTCGGTGTTTCCTTTGTGGTCGCGGGCTGCGCTCTAGCGGTTGCCACTTACCTTCTCCTCGGCCTCGTGCCTCTGGTGGCCTTGTGGATCGGCTTGGCGGTTGTCGGTGCAAGCATGGCCTTGACGCCCTCCCGCCTGGAGGTCTCTAGGGAGCTTCTGGGGCTAGTCGACTCCTCGCTGACGAACATGGCTGTGGCGCTCGAGTTCTTCAGGGTTGGTAGCTACAACCTGTACGCGTCGTACGGCGGGGAGGTGTACGTTTTCGTGTCCAAGAAGCCTATCTCCAGCGTGCCCGGTGAGAAGCCGGACTTCTTCGTGAGGGTTGAGGGTGATAACGTGGTTATTGCTCTCAAGTCGCCTGTGAGCGGTCTTGTTTCGGGCGGAGGGGGTGACTTCTGCGGCCTCGTCGAGGAAGTGGCTGTGGACAGGCTTGGGCTGGCAGAGTGGGTTCGGTGCGTTGAGCGCGGCGGGGAGGCTCTCGTCGAGTTTAGAGGGGGAAGGGCCTCTAGCCCTTACAGGCTCACTTCGACTGTCGGGAGCATATACGGGATTGTGGCCGGGAGCGTGATGGCCGTTCTCAGGGGTAGTGCCACCGTGGTGAGCGACGTTGAGGAGGGGGGCTTGAGGAGGGTTGTCGTTAGGGGTGGGGCTGGTGGAGAGGGAGCATCTGGCTAACACCCTCCTCGCGTTCATGATCTTCACCACCTTCTGGGCTCTCTACTCGCTGGGGGAGGGCAGGGTTGACGCCTACATCTCGATGTATGCTCTCGAGTACTTCGTCGTGAAGGCGGTGCTCAGGCCGAGGCGCGCCACGAGGGACTACCTGGCTGTCGCTCTCCTCGTGGCTTTTGCGGTCGCGGTCGCACTCAGGGTTCTCGAGGTGCTCGGCTTTTGAAGCGTATTCTCCTCCTGGCTTTGGCTGTCCTAGCCTTATCTGCCTTGGCTCAGCCCCTCCTTGTTAGGCACGTCGACCCCTCTCTGGTCCCGGAGTCGGGGCCAGACGCTCTGGCTCTCGCCAGGCTGTACCTGTCCTACTCCTCGTACCTGGCGGGCTTCGACGTCGCATCTGCCAGGAACCTCCTCGCGAACGCCTCTGCGGTTTATGTGCCTGAGCGCTACAGGGCGGCCTACCAGAGGCTGCGCGAGCTCCTTGACTCCTACACGGGGGCGATCAACGAGAGCAAGGCGCTGCTGGACCTGGCGGAGGCTTTGTACGTGAAGGGGGACTTTGGGGCTTCGCTGGCCGTGCTCGGGAATGCTTCCACGAGCTTGAGCGTGGCGGAGATCCGCTACTCGTACGTCGAGTCAGCTGTGGAGGTTCTGCGCTCCCTTGGGCTCCCGGGCAACGTGCTGGGCCAGATGACGTCGAACCTCAGGTACCCGCTGGACGTGTTGAAGGAGAGGTACGTCGCCCTCCGCGACAAGGTCAGGGAGGCTCTCGAAACCGCTGTGGGAACTTCCCTGGAGCTGGAGGTCTCCAGCAGTGAGGTCTTGTACGGCGAGTATCTGGGTGTCAGCGGGAGGCTTGCCTCCGTAGAGGGGTCTGGAGTACCGGGTAAGACCGTGTACGTGTACCTCGACTCTGAGAGGTACACCACCGTTACCGACAGTGAGGGCTACTTCAGGCTGTGGATCCCCGTGAGGGTTTACCAGAGCCCTGTGAGGGTCTACGGGGAGTTCCTGTCGGATGGATTCTACAAGTACGCGAGGTCGCGAGACGTGTACGTTAAGGTTGTCTTCTACGAGCCGGGCCTCGAGGCGTGGCTCGATAACCAAACTTGCCTGCCGGGGAGGAGCTTCTCTCTCCACGTGCGTGCGGACGAGGGGCTTGAGGTCAGCGTCGAGGGGCCATTCGGGTTTAACGCAAGCTTTGCTTCGAACGGCTCGGTGTACAGCTTCTCTATCCCTGTCCCTGCTTCAGCCCGGGAGGGTACGTACACTATCCGGGTTGCCAGCTCCCCGAGGGGCGTGATTGCACCAGGCCTGGTGACCCTGAGGGTGAGCGTGGCGAGAATCACACCGCGAGTCGAGGTCCGAGCCCCAAATTTCATTCTGACGGGCTTCACGTATGATGTCTCGGTTTCACCGAGCGTGGAGTCCCGGCTCGACGTTTACACTGCTCCAGGCGTTTTCACCTATGTTCAGGGTTACAACGTTTCCTTGAGTGTGCCTCACACCTACCTGGATAGGAGGCTCAGGGTCGTGCTTCATGTCTCCCCGCTGGATCCTGGGTACAGGGCCGTGGACCTGGGGCTGGAGCTGCCGGTTTACAACGTTTTCGTCTTCCTGGTGGCAGGGGGTGTGCTGGTGTTTGTTGCTCTCGCGTTACTCCCTAGGGGATCCTCTGGTGGTCCCCTGAGCCCCCCTCTTGAAGAGGCTTTGCCCGCGGGAGCGGCGTCAAGGCGCGGCGGAGAGGTCAGGGAGGATGGTTTGAGGGGCCTTTTCCAGTCTCTGATGGAGCTCCTGGAGAGGCTTAGCGGTGTCAGGTTTGAGCCCAGCTACACTATTCGGGAGTACCTTGGAGCGGTCAGAGGCAGGGTTTCCGAGACTCTGTGGAATCCTATAAGGTTCTTCATGCTGAGGCTTGAGGCGGTGCTTTACAGCCAGCTTGAGGGCGAGAGAGCTTTGATAGAGCGCATCATAAGGGCTTTTGTGAGCACCCTGGGTGGTGGGGGTTGAGGGGGTATATTCTTCTCGGCTTAGGCTTGGCGCTTGTCGTGCTTGTCTTGACTGTTGCCCTTGTCCCGTCTACAGACGACTTTTCGCCTGACAACCCTCTCTGGAACGGCCTGACGGCCTTCTGCCAGGCGTTTAACGTCAGCGTTGTCGGCGTCGCGGATATAGGAGGGTTGCCTCGCGACTCAGCCATAGTTATTGTAGGACCCTCGCTCAACCTCTCAGGCGCCGGTGCCGCGGGTCTGAGGGGCTTCGTCGAGGAGGGCGGGTTGCTCGTCGTCGCGGATGACTTCGGCTCGGGGAACTCTATCCTGGAGGCCCTCGGGGTCTCTACGCGCGTAGGTGGTGCGCTTCTGGAGGACGGTGTCTTCATGTACAGGTCTCCTTTACTCCCCAGAGCGGTTTCACGGGTTAATGGCAGTGGCTTTGATCTTTACTTGAACTACGCCAGCTACGTGGAGCCTGACGGGAGGGGGGTTTGCCTGGCCTACTCGTCGCCTTTCAGCTACCTCGACTTGAACTCGAACGGTGTCCGCGACGAGGGGGAGCCCTACGGGCCTTTCTGCGTGGCCTACGAGGAGCCTCTGGGCCGTGGCCGGGTAGTCGTCCTCTCAGACGCGTCAATTTTTATAAACTCGATGCTTAGTATGGGAGGAAACTACGAGATGATAGGGAGCGTGCTGGGCCAGAGGGGGGTCTACGTCCTGGGCGGGCTTTGGAGCGGGTCTACCTACACTTACGCGAGGTCGCTGATTGTTGGTGCTGTAGGCTTGGTGTACGGTTCGACGTTGAGGTACGTGAGCGTTCCCCTGACTGGCCTGCTCGTTTACGTCGTGTCCCTCCTTGCTTATAGGAGGGTGAAAAGAGTTATCCCTAGCTGAGGTGAACATTAGAGGTGGGTGTTAGTGGAGGGTGGTAATAGCGTTGGGGAAACTGCTCTAGTAGCTGAGGCGAAAGCTTTCCTGAGTCGAGCAGCCGAGATCCTGAACAAGCTTGACGCCTATATCGTGGGCTACGACGACCTTAAAAGGCTACTCCTGGTAGCCACGCTCACGGGGGGGCATATCTTCCTCGAGGGACCCCCTGGGACCGGTAAGACTAGCATGGCTAGGGTCTTTGCGAGCCTTATTGGAGGCTCCTTCAAGCGCGTCCAGATGACGCCCGACCTTCTCCCGAGCGACATTATAGGCACGTACTACTTCGACTTGAGGAGGGGGGAGTGGGTTTTAAGGAAGGGGCCTGTCTTCACGAACGTCCTGCTTGTCGATGAGCTGAACCGCGCTCCCCCGAGGACGCAGAGTGCCCTGCTGGAGGCGATGCAGGAGAGAGAGGTCAGCATTGAGGGCACCAGGTACGCTCTTCCAAAGCCCTTCCTCGTGCTCGCGACGCAGATGCCCATCGGCACAGAGGGTACCTACCCCTTGACACCCGTGCTTATAGACCGGTTCGCTTACGGGTACTATACCTCCTACCCCGACGAGGGGATCGAGGCTATGGTTGTTGAGATCTCGGACGCTGTTGAGTCTGTGCTCGAGGAGGCTCCAGGCGAAGCCCCTTCGAAGCTCAGGCCCTCTGTCGGGCAGGAGGAGCTCCTCAGGGCCATGGACCTGGTGAAGAGGGTTTATGTCTCGCAGAAGATCTTGAGGTACATTGTGAGCCTTGTCGGGTTTGTGAGGCGTTCCAGCGAGGTCCTCGTGGGTCCTTCGCCTAGGGCTAGTATTTGGCTTTACCGGGGGGCAAGGGCCTTGGCTCTCCTGGAGGGAAGGGGGTACGTTATCCCGGACGACGTTAAGAGCATTGCTAGGTACGTTCTGGCTCATAGGGTTGTTTTGAAGCCGGAGTTCCAGTCTGAGGGCGTTTCGCCCTTCGATGTTGTGGAGAAGGCTTTGAAGAGCGTGGAGGTTCCCAAGGTATGAGGATCAACCTCTCGGATCGCGGCTTCGCGTTCACGGCTATGCTGCTCTTCCTTTGGGCTTCAGCCCTTATCCTTCGAGACCGGCTGTTAGCCTTGATTGGCGCTGGGGCATCGCTCCCCCTCCTACTCGACTTCGCGCGGCTCGTGCGCTCCTCTCGAGGGCTGGTGCTCGATGTAAGGGGCTCGCCTCTTCAGGAAGTTTGGGTTTGGGAGAGGCCTGGCTTCGAGGTTGTGGCTGGGGGTTCGTTCGAGCCCGTCGGGCTACCTAAGTGGTTGAGGGTTAGCGGGGTGGAGGCTAGGGGGAAGGTGCTGCTGTACCGCTTCGAGGCTGTTTTCAGGCACAGCGGCGTGTACAGCCTTGAGGCCCTCGTTGTTAAGGTTTCCAGCAGGCTCGGCTTTTTTGAGCTCCTGGAGGAGTTTCCCGTGGGCCTCTCCTTCCGCGTCAAGCCCGCAACGCTCTTCTGGCTACAGCAGGCTCTCGCCTTGCTCGGGATTGGGGAGGGGTTACGAGGCCGCACGCCGAGGGGCGTCTTACCTCAAGTCATCTACTCGAGGTTTATTCCGGAGGAGTACGCCGGGAGCAGGGAGTACTGGCCCGGCGATAACTTGAAGTTTATTGACTGGAAGGCTACAGCTAGGAGGCAGAAGCTGTTCGTCAAGGAGTTTCGAGAGGGGGCTGGCTCCCAACCTATGTTGACCTTCGACACACGGTGCCTCGGGCCGTACACCTGCGACGCTGTGGCTTCGGCTGTGCTCTCGCTGGCTGTGGGGCTTGCAGCGCAGGGTGTGGGTGCCTCGGGTGTTTACGATGTCGAATCGGGACGGCTACTGGCTTTCAGCTCCCCTCACGGGGTTCTCGCGTACATTGTCAACAGAGTCTTGGAGTCTAAGGTCGCGGACGAGCTGGACCTGTATGAGTTTATTGAACCCCCGACGTTTTACGAGCTACGCAGGGTTTTGAAGGAAATAGCGGGCTTAAGCCTACGGTTTGAATGCAGTAGCCTGGCGAAGGTTCTGTCGCACGGGAACATCGTGTATGCTACTGCACTCCTCCACAATACTAGCGAGGTTTTAGATCTCGCCTCCAGCGTCTCCACGCAAGGCGGGACTTTGACCCTCGTTATGCCGGCTGAGCCGTGGCTGGATGCCCGTAGCGAGGCGGTGGCCGGGGTAGTAAAAGCCAGCTTTCGAAGAATCCTTGGAAAACTTTCCTCGACAGGTGCCCGTGTTCTTCTCTGCGGGGAAGGGGCTCCGGGCATGCTGGTTGTTAAAACTTCCGCATGAGACTCTTTCAGCGCGCACTCCGGGGGTACAAGTGTTTTGCTGCAGCTAGTGATGCTTATGTGCGGCGCGTCACAGTTTGCTTGGCTGGGTTAAGGTGCAAGTGGAAGCTGGCGTCCATCGGGCTTTTCAGCAGAGTGTGTGAGGTAACGTTTAAAGGGAGAGGGCTCGTGGGAGGGTTGGGGGAAGTTCTGTGGATGGCTGATTTGGCCAGAATTGTTAGAGCTTGGGTGATCCTGATCGGGGTGTGCACGAGGGGGGAGGTCCTCAGGGTTGCCCTGCTGGTTGTTTCCCTGCCGCTTACGCTGTCCTCCATCTACCTCGTCGGCTCAGTTGCTGTGACACAAGAGGCCGCAACGATAGCTACAACGACTCTCGGCCCGGCTCAGCAGAGGCCTGGTTGCATCTGGGCTAGGATTGCCTACGCGCAGATCGGGGGTGAAGGCCTCGTACCTGTTTATCTCGTCGGGAATACCGGTGACTTCCTCAGCATGTACGGTTGCAAGGCCGCGTACGCTGTTGGGGGCGCCAGCGGCGCTCTTCTAAGCGTCGAAGCCTGGAAGAGCTTTGCTGGTCGCGATATACGCTTTTCAACACCCCTAGGGGTTTACAGTGTGGGCGTTGTGGGCTTCGTTGAATGCAGGTACCTTGGAGGGAGCTTTGCCGTCGTGAACTTCACCGTGGGCGAGGGAGGGCTGAGGCTTTGCCCTCAGCCTTTGACCCAGCTGGAGGTGGTCGGTGACCTCGGAGCCGGCTTCTCGAGACTCATGCTTCTTCTGGCACTCCTGTCACTCCTCCCCTTCGCGGTGGCCTCCCCTCTAGCCTTCTCGAGGGCTGTCGAGTCTATCTCCCGGGAGATCTCCGTGCTGAGGGGTCAGGGTTTAGGGCTCGGTGAGCTTGAGTCCGCTGTATTTCTGTCTCTCGCGAGCGTAATCCTCGTCTCATCCGCCTACGGTGTCGCCGCTGGCGTCGTGATCGCCCATGGTGCTCTCTGGGCTTTGAGGTTCTTCGGGTTTACCGTGTTCTCCAGGCCTCTCCCCCCGCCTACAGTGCTGGCGCCATTCACCATGCACGTCGTGATAACTATTCTTTCAGGCTTCCTGGTCACACGCTTCAAGGTGGGTAGGAGTGAGAGTGCTTGCTGAGGTTGCCCGCGTCTGGGGTTTCAGGCTACACGTTTTGGTGTTTCTCCAAATCCTGCTAATGGAGCTCGCAGTCATCGCCTCAGGCTCGCTTCTATTTGGGGTCTACGGGTTCTACGATAGTATCGTGGATGCCGGGAGCCCCGGGGCTGTTGTTGTGACGAGCATCTCTTTGGCACCTTTCGCCTCCGTTGTCAACGTTGGCCAGTTAAGGGAAAGGCTCAGGAGCGTTCCCGGCGTTGAGATCGAGGAGAGAGTCTACGCGCTGGTTAGGCTAAGGAACTCGACGGTAATCTTAGTGGGTCTAGGGGAGGAGGCCCTCAAGAGTGTTTCCTCATCGGCCAGCTCCGCGCGACAAGGCTGCTTGCTGATAGGGGAGGATTTAGCACGCGAGCTCGGCGTGCGCGAGGGGGTAGAGGTTCTTGTTTACTCGCCTTACACTTCCCTTCCTTACGTTCTCCGGGTCTGTGGCCTCGCCAGTGGGTGGCCCTACTCGTGGATGCTCGTCTCAGACCTTACGACTGCCCGTTTTATCCGCGGGTTTGGGTCGTCTCAGGCTTCGGTTGCCGTAATCCGCTCTGAGAGGGGGGCCGCTGCAGTGCTGGAGGCGCTCGGTTCCGGTCCCTACGGGAAGGGCGTCGGGGAGAGGGTAGTCCTGGCGGTTAGGAGTGCAGGTGGCAACTTCAGCGCGAAACTTTACTCGGCTTACGCCGGTGAGGCGCTTGACAGGCTTGGAGTCCCGGTGGAGGTTTTCCAAGCTCTGGTTGTGGCTGTGTGCGCGACGCTGGCTGTGTCTGCCTTGATGCTTGGAGGGTTTGTGCTCGCGGCGCGGGCTAGGGAGTTTGCCGTGTTAAGGTACTCTGGTGTATCCTCGAGGTCCTTGAAGGCCAGCTTGGTCGCAGTGCTACTTGCCTACGCGGCACTAGGCGGGGTTCTGGCGGGCCTTATCCTGTGCTATGCGCCTTTGGGTCTCAGGCTCTTCGGGTTCGTGGTGAGGCCTGCTCCCTCACCGATGGTCCTGGCCGCGGGCGTGGTACTTGTCTGGGGCTTCGCCTCTGCAGGCGTTTTGGGAGGGGGAGGTGTTTGAGTAAGCTGCATCACGGAGCTCTGGGATTGATTCTCTGCGCGGGCCTGCTACTCCATCTGCTCCCCTACCTTCTTACGGGTGAGCCCTTCTCGACTGACGTTTGGCCGCTGATTAGGGCGAGTGAGAGAATTGCTTCGAACTCGAGCTTGAGAATATGGGATGATCGCGCTTTCGATGGTTACAGTAACAGGTGGCCTGGCGTTATACTAGCATCTGCTACGTTCTCGCTGGTTTCAGGTGTTGGCGTCGAGCTAACCTACAGCTTCTCCCTCCTTGTGGCTTCGCTTTTGTCGTCTTCCCTGATGCTAGGTGCTTTCGCTAAGCGCATCACCGGGCGGGATGGCCTTGCTGAGGCTTTGCCTGCGGTTTGGCTGTTTTACCCGTCAGTCGCTGTTTTCGCGTCCTCTCTACTCAAGGAGGTTTACGCCTACCCGTTTCTCTTCGCTTTGCTCCTCCTTACCACTCGCGGCTCGCGCCGGGACGTGCTGGTGGCTACGGTGCTCATAGGGGCTCTGGTTCTGAGCCATCACCTGGCTTCGATTATGGCTTTCTCGCTGTTTTTGAGCTTAGCTGCAGTTTGCACAGGCTTGAAAGCTATTGGCTACTACAGGAAGCCGTGTCCTATTAGACCGGTTAGGAGCATTGTGCTGGGGCTTTTAACAGGGGGGTTTTTCCTTCTGTACTACACGGCTTACGGTGGTGCAGGGTTACGGTTGAGGCTGGGGTTCGCAGACGCAGCTATGCTCGCTCTATACGCCTGCTACCTCACGCTGGGCGTTGTAGTGTACTTGAGGTTCTCGAGGGTTGGCTACGTCGAGGGGCTTGTTGGCGTGTTGGTGCTTCTACTTTTACTGTTCTCATCGCGGACGCCCGCTGTTGTAGGGCTCAGTGTAAACTACGGGGAGCTGTTACCCTATGTGGCGCCTGCTTTCGCTCCCTTCCTTTTCCTGGTTTCGAGGAAGCTCCCGCGCAGAGAGCTGCTGGCGGCGGTGTATGCTCTCTCCCTTCCGCCGAGCGTTTTCTCCCTCTACGTGCTATTCGCCAAGCCCGAGCTTGCTTCCGTGCTTCACAGGTTTTTGAACTACTTCTCTCTCCCGGCAGGGTTGCTCGCATGCGTGCTGTCCAGTGCCGGGAGGCGAGTTATCAGGGTTAGTGTGGCTCTCTCGCTGCTTCTACTAGCTCTCTCAGCCTTCAGCCTTGTCACGCTCTCAAGCTTCGGGGACGGCCCCGCCTTCTACTGGCGTTACAGTGAAGCAGAAGTTGAAAGCCTCAAGGGGGTGTTGGGGCTTGTGAAGGGTGGTGTCCTGGGCGGCGACGATAAGGTTAGCTACTTCTGCACAAGCGTCTTGAGAGTTGATACCGGCAGTGTTCTAGCTTACTCTTACGCAGGTAGAGCACTCCCGACCGGGGTCCCATCAGTGGTCCTGAGGGATTACTTTTCCAAAGGCTATGTGAGTGGTTTGAGTGTTTACCCTGTGGAACCTTTCCTCTCTTCACTGCCCAGGTTTAGCAGGCTCTTTGACTCAGATGAGGTGTTTGTCGTTGCGGGAGGCTAGGATCGTGCTTGGCTTAGAGAACGTTTCGAAGTCTCTTGGCAATACCAGAGTGCTCGACGGGGCCAGCCTGAGCGTCAAAGCAGGGGAGTTTGTCGTCGTCAGGGGGCGAAGCGGGGTGGGAAAATCCACTCTTGCACGGATAGCGGCCCTCATCCTTAAGCCGGACTCAGGGCGCGTGGTGTTTAACGGTGTCGATGTTACAGGTTTTGATGATGGGAGGCTTTCTAGAGTCAGGCTGAGCTATATCGGCTACGTTGACCAGTACTTCTCGCTCATAGACTCCTATACGGTCTACGAGAACGTGGAGCTTCCTTTGAGGATCATGGGCTTACCTCCGGGTGAGAGGCGCGTACGCGTAGAAAACTCTTTAAGGCTCCTGGGGATCGAGAGCCTGTCGGACTCCCTGCCTAGCGAGCTCAGCGGGGGGCAGAGGCAGAGAGTTGCCGTGGCGAGAGCCATCGCTAAGAGGCCTTTGCTACTCGTCGCGGATGAGCCCACATCCAACCTCGATAACTACTCAGAGGCACTGGTGGTTTCGCTGTTTAGAAGACTCTCAGCCGAAATCGGGGTGGCCGTGCTCATGACTACAACCGACCTTGTTACGAGCTTCCCGTCGGACAGAGACCTTATGCTTCTAGATGGCAGGATTGTTGATAGGGAGGCAGTAAAGAAATATTAGACTGGTTTTTAACCGAGTGGGTGTGTTTACCTTGCGCGGCGCTCTCTGGCTTACCTTCATGCTACTCGTAATCTCCGTAGCGCCGGCATTCTGCGACCCTCTGGATGACAGGGTTTCACCCATCATCAAGGATCTCGAGTACCTTAGCAGCAGGGGGGTTGACGTCTCGAACTTGACGAGGGGCCTCGACGCGGCGATTAAGCTCTACGAGGCGAACCGGACGAGCGAGGCTATGAGCCTCCTCGACAACATCTCGTCTGAGGTGCAGTCCCTGAAGGCCGCCGCGGAGGAGGTGTACCTCAGTAAGGCCGTGGCCAGGTACTCGCTGGCAGCGCTCGTGCTCTCCCTCCCCCTCGTCGCCTACCTCGCGATCCCGCGGGTGTACGTGTACGTTTGGTTCATGCTCCACCGCGGCTGGCTTGTCGAGAAGAGGAGGGGTGGTGGGGAGTGATACTGGACGAGGAGGTCTTCGCCGTGATACTGGCCGTCGTTACGGTGGCCTCGGTTTTCGCCGCGGCCCAGCTTCTGCGCCCGGAGGTTCAGGAGCCCTTCACGGCGCTGGGGCTGCTCGACGCCCAGTGCAGGATAGGGGACTATCCCAGGAGGGTTATCCCGGGCCAGCCCACAGACCTCTGCGTCTTCGTGTACAACCACGAGGGCAGGCCGATCTACTACAAGGTCGTCTTCAGGGTGGGGACCAACGGAACCATCCCCTCTAACTCGACGCCCTCCCCTGAGCTGCCCATCGCCGAGTGGAGGGGCGCGCTTGCCCACGGCGAGAACGCTACCTTCAGAGTGTCCGTGGCCGTGCCCCAGGGCTTCAACGGGAGCAGGGCGGCCCTGATCTTCGAGCTTTGGGTGTACAACGCGACTGAGGGCGGTTGGGTGTACACGGGCAGGTGGACTCACCTCTACGTGGATGTCGTCAGGCCGGGTGTTTAGCGTGGCTACGCTCGAGGAGTACGCGTCTTCCAGGTCTCGCGGGAAGCTGAGTTACAGGGTGCTCAGGGAGGTCTACGAGGAGGTCTCCCGGGGGGCCGTGGAGCTCGTGGACCCCTCCCCGCCGCTGGGCCTGGCGGGGTACCTGGCTAGGCTCGACTACAGCCTGTGGTTCTGGTCAACCTTGACGCTCTCCTCCGCGACACTGCTTCTAGTGTACTTCAGCTGGGCCCACCCCGCGCTCACCGTTCTCAGGTACGTTTTCGGCTCGCTCTTCGTCCTCTACCTGCCTGGTTACGTGCTCGTCGAGGCCCTCTACCCGTCGGAGCGCGAGCTCAGCCCGTTGGAGCGCCTCGCCCTGTCCATCGGTCTCTCGCTGGCCGTGGTGCCCCTGCTGGGGCTGCTGCTGAACTACACCCCGTGGGGGATAAGGCTGACGCCTGTAGCCCTCACCCTCTATGCGTTCACAGCTTCGGTCGGCGTGCTCGCCGCCTACAGGAAGTCGGTTGTTGTTCGGCTCGAGGCAGAGCTCGTCAAGCGTAAAAATAAATTGAGGCAGAAGTAGTTTATTGGTCGAGAGTCGAGATGCCGTCCAGCGTCGATGTCACAGCGATTGTGCCGACGCTCGATGAGGAGGAGGGCATCGGGCTCGTAATAGACGAGCTCAGGGCCAACGGCGTCGATAAGATAGTCGTCGTGGACGGGGGCTCGAGGGACAGGACGCGAGAGATAGCGTCCTCGAAGGGGGCTAGGGTTGTGATGCAGGAGGGCAGGGGGAAGGCCCTCGCGGTCAAGACGGGTTTGAGGTTCGTCGAGACCCCCTGGGTGCTAGTGATAGACGGGGACCACACCTACGACGCGTCCTACCTCGGTGCGATGCTCAGCGCCGCGGAGGGCTACGACGAGGTTATAGGGGCGAGGCTGATAGGCAGGGAGAACATACCCCTCCTCAACCGCTTCGGGAACTGGGTTATCACGAAAACCTTCAACATCCTGTTCGGCACGAGGCTGTCAGACGTATGCTCGGGCATGTACCTCGTGCGGGCGGACGTGCTCAGGGAGGTCTGGTTCGAGGGGAGGAGCTTCAGCATCGAGGTCGAGGTCGCCGCTCACGTCGCCAGCACGTCCCGCAGGATCACAGAGGTCCCAGTCCGCTACCGGAAGCGCAAAGGAAAGCCTAAGCTGGGCATGCGCCACGGGCTCCAGATCATGCTCGACGCGGTGAGGCTCGCCTGGCGCTACAACCCGACAGTCGTCGTCTTCGCCCTGGGCTCCGTGCCGCTGCTGCCGGGGGTTCCGATACTCCTCTGGGTGTTCTACGAGTACGTCTTCCGGAGGGTCGAGCACTTCGTCTGGGCGATCATCTCGCTCCAACTCGTGAGCGTGGGCTTCGTCTCGATGCTTCTCGCGATAGTGTCCCTCTACCTCAAGCGAATGGAGTACAGGCTGACGGAGAGGATCGAGAAAGCAGTTCGGCAACGCCCAAAATGACCCCTTTGAGAGCTTCGTATCAGGGTCCATGCGTGTCAGTGAGGCAGTTTAAAGCCTTTGAGGAGTGGGCTGGGCGTCCTGCTCCTTAGACGTCTACCTGCAGGGGAGGGGTTTAGCCGCGGGGTGGAAGTCAGCGGGATTTTAGAAGCATACTACTGAGCGTTAGGCTACAGGGCTAATTGAGTACATTTTGAGGTACCGTTGGATGCGTGATGCCCAACGTGTACCTCACGAGCACCCTCTCGTAGGCTCCTGATGTGTTCCCGCGCGAGCCCCTACGTCTCCTCGGCTTCACGAGGACTTGCGGCGTCGCTGAGTGGCTCCACAACCGCCGCCTGTTATAGTCGCGCATGGGATGCTTAGGACCATTGTCTTCAATGGTGCTGAGCTTCGGAGGGGACAAATGAGATGCAGAGAAATCACTGCCTTTACTTAGCCCTAGTGACTTGTTACAATACGGAATATGCTTGTCGAGCAAGTTTTCAAAAATATCAATTGATTGGAAGATGCCATTTCAGGAGTATTTGTTGCTGATACAGAGCTTACTTACAAGTTTTAGCCGGAGACAGCTATTTAATAGGGGCTTGTAACCGTGTAAGCAGAATGGGGAAGTACACGTTTTAACTGACCCTCTGAGTCCATGTGCATGATCCTTCCGCTAAGCACTGAATCCGATGACCAGCCCAAAACTTTCTCTTTGGCACTTTTAAAGACTAACTCAGCTTAAGGTTTTAGGCACTCTTCGTGGGGAAAACTCTCTAGGAAGCTATGGACGTTATTCTTAGTCAATCACTCTGGCAGTATTACTTTACAGCGTAAATTGCACACGCCTATTTCACGGATTTTTTACTAGTTCTCTTAACATGAAGAGGATGTACCTTCTCTGAAATGTAGAGACAAACTTGCTAAGATCGTGGTATTTCTCCACATCTGAAGACAAGTAACCTTTTAGCATAGCGAAACCAATGCGAGGTGAACGCAAAGAGAGTAAGGCAACTCTACCCAGAACATACAAAGGATCATAGTTAAGCGCTCTCATACCTTTCCCCCAGTAGTAGGCTTTTCTTGAAGAAAATTGCGTCCTTCGTTGTAGCTTGAACCTCACGTCGGGATAAACCGCAACCGTCTTGCCCTGAGAGAGCGCCTTAAACACCACATATGCCTCAAAACCGTAGTTTTCCGGGTACTTGAAACCGATAGATCTAAACCATTCAGAGTCGATAACCCTGCCAGACCCTCGAGGTGAAAACGACCTAGCCCTTTCCCCCTCAGCGACTCCAGACGCCATCACTACGCCTTCACGCTTCATCCTGCGCGTTATCTCCTCGATGTAGTGCGGGGGGTAAACGGCTTCACTACCACTAACCATCACGTACTCCACGCTCACATTCCTTAAGATATCGAACCCAGCATTGATAACCTTAGCAAGCTCTGGCCTACCGACCCAACTATCTTCATGCCTAGGCAGGTTAACCACGACGTCAGCATGTTTTGAGGCTAGTTCACCCGTTGCGTCAACGCTACCATCATTCACCACGACGATGAAGGGAGGGGAAGTCTGATTCACTAAGCTTACCAATGTGTTCTCGATGTATTTCTCCTCATCACGAGCAGGTATAACCACTCCACACAATCGCTTCATCCGATCTTCCTCAGCGTGGTTTTTAAGGCATTTGCTATATATTCAAAATCGGAATATTCCAAATCGGAGTAGAGAGGAAGCGTTAGCGTTGTAGTTCTTAGTTCCTCCGATACCTTAAGTGAACCTAGATTGCTGTAATTGCTAAAGCTTGGCTCCAAGTGGAGAGCATATGTTCCAATTTGGGATTCAATCCCATACTCCTCCCTCAAGCTTCGCATAATGTGATGCTGGTAAGAGGCGTACTTTCTGGGAAGTTTGACAACGAAGGATTGGTAAGTGCATCTACTATCGTTGTCCTCTTCAATAATATGTAGAAAAGGCATTAAGTCTTTTAAAATTTTAATATATATCTTTGCTATTTTTCTGCGTTTCTCGATAATTTCTTCTATTTTTCGTAGCTGAATTAAACCTATTGCTGCCAAGATATCTGGCATCCTGAAATTAAGTGAGTGTTCGACAAACCTTCCAGATTTATCTCGCCCGTGATCTCTTAATATAAGTAACTTCTCATATAATTCTTCGTCATTAGTAACGATCATGCCTCCTTCTCCCGTAGTCAGAAGCTTTCGAGGATGGAAGCTATAACACCCTACATGCCCGAATGTGCCTGCATGCCTTTGCTTGCGCAAGCTTCCAAGGGCTGTTGCTGCATCTTCAATTAAGTATAGGTCTTTCTCTTTCACAAAATCTAGAAATGTCTGCAAATCAAGTGGGTATCCAAATGGATGAACAACTATTATACCACTAGTATTTTGGGGGAGGTTTTCCTTCACTAGATTGAAGTCTATCCCGTAGTTTTTGGGATCAACGTCTACCAATACGGGTTCTAGCCCAGCCTCTATCGCAGCATTAGCGGTAGCGGGAAAGGTAAAATCAGGGACAAGAATTTTATTGCGCAATTTGAGAGCCTTTAATGACAAATATAAAGCAGTTGTACATGACGTGACAGCAACAGCATATCTGGCTCCAACGTATTTAGCGAATTCACGCTCGAATAATTCAACGTAGGGACCTTGAGTTAGCCATCCAGACTTGAAAACCTTTCTTACCTCCAGTAACTCTTCTTCACCCAATTCTGGTTTGATTAGAGGGTATTTTATCATAGGATTAAACACCTACGTGACATTGTACACTTCCTTATAAAATCTTATAGCGTCTTTAATAGCGTCCTCCAAACTTCTCTTCGGTTGAAAGCCTAAGAGCCTTCTCGCTTTGCCAATATCCGCGCAGTGCCTCCGTACATCTCCGGGACGAGGCGGTTTGTGAATTATTTTTCCCGTGTAGCCTAATAGTTTAGCTATCATGTAAATAAGGTCTTTAATACGAGTTTCTCTCCCCGAAGCGATGTTTATAGCCTCTCCTTTCAGCCTATCACATTTCGCAATGGATATTGCGGCTTCGCATGTATCTTCAACATGTATGAAATCGCGTGTCTGCAACCCATCGCCATAGATTTCTGGTGGCTTGCCTTCCAGAATTCTCCTTATAGTCCTAGGAATTACAGCTGAGTAGGAAAAATCGTTTTGTGCAGGTCCCACATTGTTAAAAGGTCGAATTATTCTCACATCGATGCCATAAGTCATGTAGTATGATAAAAGCAGTAGATCCTGGGATGCTTTACTTGCACCATAGGCTGTAGAAGGCTCCAGAGGGTGGTTTTCATCCATCGGAACGTATTTTGCTGAGCCGTAAACTTCCGACGAAGAGAAATGAATTAGTGTACTGTAGTAGTCCCTTCTCAGCAACTCTGCGAACACTGATGCTATCCGCACATTTGTGTCGTATACAAGTTTGGGTTGTTTAAGCGATACTGGAAGTGGTAATATCGCTAGGTTAAAAACTAAATCGATATGTTCACTCCTTATTATTTCTGCCATTTTTGCGTAATCTGAAGCATCAGCTATTATCAACTTGTATCTTTCGGCTGGAAGGCTTTTCAGTATCTCTAATCCCCACTGGTTTCCACCCATTTTCTTTAGGATGAGATTATCAACTATTATAATTTTTTTACAGCTATGTTCGATCAATTTTTTAACTAGGTTACTACCGATGAAGCCCGCTCCTCCTGTAACCAAAATCGTTTGGTCGACTAAGTATTTTTCCTTATCGGAACACATTTTCCATCCCTTCTGTAAATACTCCACGCAGGTACACTCTGCGACACAACTGCATATGCTTGTATGATTGAGTGATCACCTATTATAATTTCTCCGTTTCTTTTAGGAACTATTACTGCCCCATGTCCAATGTGTACATTCTCTCCTATCACAACTTTTGAAACTATTTTTTCACCGATCCCGATATCTCTCAACATCGTGTTGTGCGTATAAATAGCCGCGAAGCTAGCGACGACGGAGTTTTTACCGATCACTATTGGAGCATTTAAGCCTTCCAGCAGACAATAATATCCAATCCAACTATTCTCTCCGATCTCGACATTTCCCAATATTATCGTTCCAGCACCCACGAACCTAGCTTTTACGTTGCTCTTTCCGCTCATTTTCTCACTTTTTTCAGGAAAATACTGTGGGCGATATAATTATTATTGGCGCTCTAGAGTTGCCCTAGTATACGATCGTATATGTTGATCAACATGTTTATTCTGCGTTCGAGGCTGAAATTCCTTTCAACATACATGCGAGCATTTTTTCCCATCTGCCTCCTTAATTCCGGGTCGCCTAACAGTAAAGCTATATTGTCTGCTAACGCCTCAATATCGTATGGCTCAACTAGGTACCCAGAGAGCTTATCTGCAATCTTAACCTGACCAGTGCGAAATCCTATCACCGGTTTACCGCAAGCCATAGCCTCGAGTGCAGCATAACCTTGCCCGAAAATAGTCGGATCTACCACAATATCACTAGCGGCATAGAAAAAGGGCATCAGGCTCCTGGGCACTTGACCCACGAATCTCACGTTTCTTTCTATGCCGAGATTATTTGTTAGACTCTTTAAATAAGACAGGAGAGGACCGTCACCTAAGATTAGGAATATAGTGTTGGGATGTTCCTTAACTACCTTAGAGGCGGCCCTTATGAGTAATTCTACTCCGTAAATTCGGTGAAGGTGTTTTGGAAATAAGACAATATTTTGATCCTCTTGTATACCGAGTACACGCCTCACAACGCTACCGTTAATGCTAGGATGGAAACGGGAAGTATCGATTCCAGGTGGTAAATAAAATACTTTCTGCCTCTCATGATCACCGATAAGTTTTATCACAGTCCAATAATGGTTTAAAGCGCTTGCAATTATCGCATCTGCATTAGAAAGTGCTTCCCGAACTAGATCGGCTGTCCGTCGCGACGTAAGTGCACCATAGCCACTATCAGGATCTGCTTGTACATCACGCCCCCATACTGAGATAACTAAGGGCCTTTTTGTCTCTCTTTTAGCTAGCAAGCCGACAAAACCTTCGGGATAAGCAAAGTGCGCATGTATAATCGTAGCGTTAGTTCTCCGGATAATAGTTGTAACACGAGATGCATACAAATTCTCCCAGTAGATTAAGTAAATTTTCCTGAGTAGAGAGGGTGCTGGATATTTAGGCAAGTTTTTAATAACCATCCTAAAGGCATCTAACGAGATGTAACCACCGAGATTATGAAAATGAATGCCATAGGATACTTCATAGCTATGGTCGAAGAGCGATGATCTCACTACATGGACTGTTAAGCCTTTCTTTGCAAGCATGAATGCTTCATCAAATATAAACGCTCGCGACATTTCTCTAGGCGTTGTTCCGACAGGACCTGCTACTACCACGAGCTTGATGCTTTTATTGTGGCAGCTCACGTTACCCCTCTACCGCAATAAAGGAAAGCTTAAAAAGGTTTCAGAAATAATGCTCATCTAGCCTGCACATGATCTTGCTAAGGCATGACGTCGACACCATTTGGGGGTTACGAAAGGGTGTGCCCATAGTTTCGAGGCTAGAGGACAGGTTCGACGTTCGAAGCACCTTTTTTGTGAGGGCTAGGGTTCCGAAAAGCGAGTCGGACTGGAGGATGCTTTTGGAGCTTCAGGGCTCTGGGTGGGAAATAGGGTTGCATCTGGATAACACCGACGGCAGGGAGAGCCTCCCTCCCCCGGAGTGGGAGTTGAGCGTGCTGCGTGAACACGGGTTGGTTGTCAACGGCGTGACTCCTCATGGAGCGGTTATCGGTTGGAACAATCCTCCTGTGAACTGGCTTGTTATGGATAGGCTTGGCTTAAGGTACATGGAGGGGTACGGGGACCCTCCTAGCACGGTGAAGACATTGGTTATTAACACGCACCTCAGCCTCGACTTGCACTACATCAAACGCTACGGGGTTGAGAAAGGGTACAGGTTTTTCAAGAGTGACTTAGAGAGGAGACTTAATGTCGATGGTTATGCTTCAGTTTTGACGCACCCGGAGTGGTTTGTGCGGTCTGTTGGGGTGCAGGGTTCCGGTGTTTACGCTAAGGCCGCGAAGCTTGCTATGACCTTGCTTGGGTTGCGCAAGCTTACACGTGTGTACGAGCTCTTCCTCAGCGAGTACAGCAGCTTTTGCATGAGATACATTGATTGGGTGATGAAGCATGCTCAAAGTTAGAGTGATCCGCGCGCCTAATGAGTGGCTTGAGGACTTCAACTTCTCTGAGGAATACCTAGCTTGGGTGGACGGCGATGTCTTTACTTGGTGGCAGAGGTACCCGGACGTCGTGCCCCGCTACAGGTACCCCATGGTCTGGGATAATATGGCTGTGTGCGAGTTTGAAAGCTTTGACGACTGGTGGAAGAAGGTAGGCAAGAAAACCAGGAATACTGTCAGGAAGGCTGAGAAGAGGGGCGTTGAGGTCAGAGTCGTGAAACCTGATCGCGATTTCTTCCTGGGAGTCACGCGCATCTATAACGAAACGCCTATTCGGCAGGGCAAGTACTTTCGGCACTACGGCGTAACTTTTAGAGAGGTTCTTGAGGGCTACAAGAGGTGGCTGGATGAAAGGAATGTCTATATAGGTGCGTATTGGCGGGGTGAGCTGATAGGGTTTGTACATCTAGTTATGACAGATAAGTATTGGCTAATGAATCAGATCCTGAGCTACGTTAAGCACAGGGATAAGACGCCGAATTACGCGCTTGTAGCTGAGGCTGTAAGGTACTGCTCCCGCACACCCTTAAAAAGAATAGTATATGGCAGGATGCAGAGCGGAGATCTAGGGAGGTTTAAAATGAATGTCGGCTTTGAAAAGAAGCTTGTTCCACGTTATTTCATCCCCCTTTCGAGGAAGGGACAGCTTTTCATCAAGCTAAGACTTTATAAGCTTCCATACGTGCTTTTGGACAGCACTCCAGAGTCTCTAAAACCGGTAATTAGACCTTTATCGAAACTCATCTTCTCCGACAGATTCTCGCTCTGAAAATAAACGCATCTAAATGCAGCAGATGAATTAACGGAGGCCTGAAATTTGAAAAGCAGATTCACTCGAATCGCGGTTTTGAGGAAACAAATGAAAGCACTTTCTGTTGCTCGCAATCTGCGGCTGTCTGCCACGAGGCTATGGTTTGAGGTTCCCTATGCTTTACGAGTGATGACAAAGCAGGAGCAACAAACTTCAATGAGGCGAGAACTAAAAGCTATTCGTGGTCTTTGACTTCGAAGAGGTTGGTCTCGCGCTTCAAGAGGGGCTTGCGGAGGCACGTGAATGATCCGCCGGCTACTGTCAGGGTGAACGCAATCCTGCCGAGGTGAGCTCGCGTACCCGTGGGTGCTTGAGGCGCTGTCGAGGTACGAGCTCGTGGACATGGCGACTGCATACAGGATGGTTGCCTCGGGCGAGATCTGACGCCGGGAAACACCCGTAGGCTTGAGCCGGGCTCCGGTGCCTCTTTTCGTGCTTCGAGCTTCACTTCTGCTGCCTCTGCTCCTTCATCCTCTTGTAGGCTAGGCCGAGCATCATCGAGGCGTATATGTGCAGCTTCCAGGCTTCGGGGTGCTCCCCGTACTCCCTCACGGCCTTCCTGGCCAGCTCCAGCAGCTCCTGGGCTTCCTCGAGGCTCAGCTCCTCCTTCTCGCTCTTGTCTAGGAGGTCGGCGAGCCTCTTCCACTCCTCCCGGGTGAAGGGGTTCGAGACGGCGAGCCTCATCAGGTTCCTCGCCTCGACCAAGGCTACGCGGGCGGCCTCGGGCTTCAGCACGCCCTCGGAGACGAAGTAGGATGCGAGGAACTCCTGGTAGCTCACGAAGGCGTCGGCCAGCCTCTCGAGCTTCCTGCCCACCATTGCTTCGAGCCCCGAGATCCTCTCGGCGAGCTCTGAGGTTCTACTGTCGAGCTTCTCATCAAGCCTCTTCAGCTCCCTCTCGACGCCGTCGAGCCGTTTTTCGACGGCCTCAAACCTTCGGTCTACATCGGTGAACCTCTCGTCTATTTGCTCGAATCTTTTCTCGATATTGGCGAACTTCAGATCTATTTCCCGGAATTTGCCTCCCAGCCAGTAGGCTAGGGCGATGATCGTCGCGAGCCCTCCTACCCCTCCGATGGCCGAGAGCACGCTGAGGATATCCACGGCTCTCCTACCAGCTATTCGCGTTTAAAGTATTTATACCCTTGCGCACCTTACCTTTCTCCCCGTGTTAGCTTTATTTCCCTGAGATATAACTGCTTGCGAGGGATTCAAGAGCTCTCGCGCTAGGTTCGAACATGCCCAGTCAGTTACACTTACCTGCTTCAACCCCTGGCAGCTCGACCTTGCAGGCATTCTTCAGCTCATACTTTGTTGCAGTGAGAAGCTGTGAAGCTCACGAACTCTGCGAAGATCTCCCAGATCCTCCCTTTCAGGGCTTGGGCATCCAGGCACCTAGAGCGCGGATCGGGCGTTGTTGGCGACCCGGAGTGTGGTGCGGTTAACTTTATCTTGGTAGGGTTTGGAGTCAGGCTTGGTCTTGATGGGCTACAGGGTTGTCGTCGCATCGATTGCCTCGCGTAAGGCGCTCGCGATCGCGCGGTCCCTGAGGGCGGCTCTTGGGGCTGAGGTTGTGGGTGTGTCCCACAGGAGGCACCCCTTCGCCTACTCGCGGCTTTTCGACAGGGTTGTGGTGCTGGAGGGCGCGTCGCGTGGCGGGGCTGAGTGGGGGCTTGCGGTGCTCGAGGCTGCTGAGGGGGTTGGGGGCGACGCGGTGGTGCCTGTGGACTTCCTGGACGTCCTCTCGCTCTCGCGGGTTAAGGGGCGCGGGCGGGTCGCTGTTATCGCTCCGGACTACGGGCAGGTCGTGGCCGCGTCGAGCAAGGCGGGGCTCGCGGAGCTACTGGGAGAGAGCCTCGTGCCCGCTTCGGTGGTCGTCGGGGACGGCTCGGGGGCTGGGGCTACCTACAGGCTTAGGCCGCCGCTCGTGGTGAAGGGCTTGAGCGACGCGGCTAGCCCGGAGTTCTTCCCGGACGTGGAGGGGGCCGTGGAGGCAGCGGCGGCGAGGGCCCCGTGCCTGGTTCAGGAGTACGTGCCGGGGAGGGGGAGGGGGTACGAGGCGGTCGCCTTTGAGGGGGAGCCTCTGCTCGAGTTCACGCATGAGAGGGTTGTCGAGTACGATCCCGGGGGCGGTGCGAGCCTGGGGGCAAGGGGGCCTGTCCTGGACCCTAGGCTCTACGAGGTCGGCAGGACAGTGCTATCGAGGCTCCGTTGGACCGGGCCGCTGATGGTTGAGGTCAAGTGGGTGCCCGCCGAGGAGAGGTACTTAGTGGTGGAGCTGAACCCGAAGTTCTGGGGTAGCCTGGACCTCCCTGTCTCGCTCGGCTATCACTTCCCGGCGGTTCTGGTGAAGGCGGCGCTGGAGGGGGTTGACTCGGCTCGGGCGTTCGCGAGGGGGCTGAGGGTCGGGGCTGGTGAGTTCTACTGGGTTCTGGACGGTTTCAGGTACGCGGCCAAGCTGCCCGGGACGTGGCTCCGCATGGCCTTGAGGGCTAGGCGGAGCGACGTGAGCTTCTCGGATCCGGCTAGGGTCGCGGCCCAGCTGGCTGTGGCTGTGGGGAGGCTCGGGGCGGAGCGGGAGGACTGGCTGCGCTCCCTTGAGAGGGACTACGCCAAGCTGAGGCGATTCTACGGGCGCCTCGCGGATGCCGGGAGGCCGCTCATAATCCTCGATTTCGACGGGGTGATCGTGAGGCTTGGTGTCGACTGGAGGCGAGCTTACAGGGCGCTGGAGGGGCGCGGCTTCAGGAGGCCCTGGGAGAGCGTGACGGGGATGCTGCGGAGGCTCTGGATGGAGGACAGGAGTAGGTTCGAGGAGGCGTCGCGTCTACTGCAGAGCTTCGAGGAGAGGGCACCGGCGGAGCGCCTGCTGGGCGGCGGGGACCTAGAGGGACTTGAGCTCTGCGTCGCCAGCATGCAGCCCGTCTCCGTGCTGAGGAGGCACCTGGGCGGCGTCAGGCTCTACGGCCGGGACAGCGGCTACGGGCCGTTTAAGTCCGAGATGTTCAGGGCCTGCGTGGAGGAGCTGGGGTGGCGTGGGCCCGTGGTGGTGCTGGACGATGACCTGTACAACTGCGTGACGGCGCTGAGGATGGGCTTCTACCCCGTCAGGGTGGTTAGCGACGCGTACAGGGCGGTGGAGGCGCTTAGGGTCGGCATCCTCCCCGTGGGCATCGAGGATCTGAGGGGCTTCCTCGGGTTGCTCAGGCGGCTCCAGGCTCGACCCGGGTAAAGGCCTCGCCCCGTCTACTTAACGCTTCTTGTAGCAGTGCTATGGGATTACTTTAATGCCTTTTACGTGCTTGAAGTCTTCGTCGAATGTTGCTATGGTAGACACGCTGAGCCGGGATGCTACGGCAACGTGCATCGCATCTGCCGGTAGCAGGCCGTACTTTTCCACGTAGCGTGTGCTAACAAGCCAGTCGGTGTGTAGGATAGGCTCCACTCTTAAACCTCCTTCTGACAGCTTCTCGATGTACCTCGATAGCTCTTCCAGGACAGTGAAGCACTTCGCTCTTAGAGCTTCGTCCTCCCTGAGGGCTTGCCTGATCCTCCAAACGTTCGCGGTGCCTAGAAGGTAGCTAGCCTGAGCAAGGAGGAGTTTAAAGGAAACCTCCTCTAGCACTAGCGGCGTGATGTAGGCCTTAAGCCCGCCGGATTCAACCGCTTCCAGTATCTCCTGGGCCTCCTCGGCGCCTGGCTCGTCGAGTAGCAGCTTGAGGAACACGGATGAATCTAGGAAAATCTTCAACCTTTAAACACCGAGTATGCTTCTTCCAGCTCCTCGTAGGAGAGCCTGCTCTTTACGAGCCCTCTCATCCGTGAGGTCATGGAGGGCCCATGAGGGGTTGCGAAAGACTCCATGGCTCTGCGTAGGGCTTCGCTCGTTGTCATGCCTAGTCTTCGAGCCTTTTCCGCAAACCTTCTGAGTAGCTCCTCGTCGACCCTAACGTAGAGGCCTCTCTTCCCCACGTTTATCACCGTGTATACATCCGGGCCTAAGTGTATATACACTTTACGATTGACCGCGCATAAATCGATCTCATAAGAAAGGTCCTGAATATTCCCGAGTGCGTTGAACATCGTGGTATTTCCCAGTACCGCTGTCATGCTGTAGGGCGCTAGCTTGAACTAGCATAGCTAACGCGTTATGGGAGTTTTGGTGAGTGATTCTAGCAAAATTGATAATAAGGCTTGCGGGCTAAATTGCAGCATGGGTACCGGTGGTTTGAGCGGAAAGGGTGTAAAGGTGAGCTTGAGCGAGCACATCCTCGAGTTGCTGATTGAGGGTAAGGTGAGGGTGGCCAGGGGTAGGAGGCTGAAGCTGGGGAAGTACAGAATAGTCGGGAGGTACGCGAGGGTGCGGAGACTTGGCTCCTCCTTATCGCCCCCTGCTGGCCCCCTTGAAGTCGTCGTCATCCTTCTTCAGCCTCGGGGTCGCCCCACGGGGGCGTCGCATCGCCCTCTTCGGGCCTGCCCCTAGCGGGGCTTCCGGGGAGGAGCGTCCGGCGGCCGCCGCGATGCGCGGCGGCCAACCGCGGGCCGGGGCCTCTAGCCGCCCTGTGGTCGCTGGAGGCCGTAGCGCTTCGCCAGCTTCCCTGCCAGCTCCTCGACCTCGCTTTCCCCTATGAACAGCTTCAGCGCGTGCAGGGCTGGAACGCTGTCCCTCTCAAAGGCCCTGCCGCAGCCCGTGCAGCGCATCACCCTCGTCCTGCCCCTCTTCTCTGCCTCCTCCAGCTTGCTCCCGCAGAGCGGGCAGCGCTTCGAAGGTAGTGTTCTCTCGATTACTGGGATGCCGTGGAATCCCAAGGCGTTCTCCAGCCTCCCCGCGAAGCTCCTCAGTGTTCGCTGTAAGCCGTTGTTGCGGAGCGACTCGTCGAATGGGACGTCGATGAACACTATCGCCCTCTTTCCCCTGAGCTCCTTAGCCACCTCCGCCACAGCTCTGAGCACTGCGGCCCTGCGGCGCCTGTGTGCTTTTTTCAGCGCGCAACGGGCAGTGGCCCAGGCGCCGGGGCTCCTGGACTTAGCCGCGGCTCGCTGGAGCTCCTTGATCCTCCTCCAGTTCACCTCAGGCACCTTGAACCTGCGGATCCTGAAGCCACCGTCGCTGAGGTCGTACACAAAGAGAAGGAAGCCGTGGCTGCTGTTCACGTCGACTGCAGCGATCACTTCGAGGTTTTCGAGCAGCTCCTCCACGCTCAGGCTGTGCGAGCAGTGGAGCACGACGTTTATCTCTCCATCTCCCTTGATGGTGACGTACCTAGTCAGCCTGCCGCCGCTGTCACGGCAGGCCTCCTCCTGCCTGTGAAGCCACTCCAAGCCGCGCTCGGGCAGAGGAATACTGCAGGTTCTCCTGTAAACCCTGACGACCAGCTCATTTTCCCGAAGGTCTGCTCCCTGTTGCCTCAGCGTCCACGACAGCAACGGGAACCTTATGTAGCTTTTCCTCTTCGGCACCCTCGGCTACACGACCTTGCCGAACGCGTCCCTGTAAGCCCACGGAACAGCCCTCCAAGCCTCCTCCAGCTCCTCGCCGTTGAGGCCGAGCAGCCTCCGCCAGAACCTCAGCGAGGCCTTGGGCTGGTAGACTCGCTCGATGAAATCTTTGAGCTCTTTGGGTAGCATCGCACTGAACCTCAGCACTCTGAAGTAGCAATGCTACTTTTTAGTTTTTCCCTGTTTTCTTCCCGTGTTCGACTCGTGTCTTCCCTCGATTCCAGTGGAGTTGGCGGGGTTGAGGCGGAGATATTCGATCACCGCTTGCAAAGCTCAAGCTCTTAGCCGGCACAGCTGTGTGAGCGCTCATAACCTCCATCCCCGCCCGTAGTTGTGATGGTCGAGGTCAGCGGGGAGGTCTGGGACTGCGTCGCTAGGTGGCTCGGGCTGACCGGCCTCGCTAGGACGCTGTGGCGCCTGAGGTAGTCTAAACCGCCCAGCAGGGCCTTCGGCACGAGTAACACGAGGTAACAGCAAACGCCCTAGAGAGGCTCCGCTCAGCTGGCCTCGTGAGGGAGGCCGTCGCCGGCAACGTCCGCTACCTCTACTTCACCGAGAGGGCCTGTAGCCCCTCTTGCTGCTCGGCTACGGCGCCGAGGAGCTAGTGTGCGGTGAAGCTGCCTTGAGGTAGGGTATCACGCTTTTCTCAGCCTCCTCGATGTCCTTGTGAGTGTCGATGCTCTTCCACGCTACGCTGTCGTACTTCACGGCTCTGAGAAGCCCCTCCCTAGCCACCCTCGGGAAAGCCTCCCTCTCGATGTCCCCCCTCTCCGGCAGGTACTCGAAGACCCTCGGCGTGAAGGCGTACACCCCGGCGTTGATCCAGTACTCCCTCAGCAGGGGCTTCTCCACGAAGCTCCTCGCAACCTCACCATCTGTCTCCACGACGCCGTAGGGGCTTGGGAGGGGCACGAGGGCGATGCTGCCCACAGCGCCCCTAGCCTTCTCCACGAGCCTGGAGACGTCGAGGTTCGTCAGGACGTCGCCGTTCACCACCACGAAGACGTCCTCCCCTTTCAGCAGGGGTTCAGCGTTCTTGAGCGCGCCGCCGGTGCCGAGGGGCTCTTCCTCCACGGAGTAGTACACCTTCACGCCGAGCCTGGACCCGTTCCCCACGATCTCGAGGAACTTCTCCTTAAGGTGCCCAACGCACATGATGAAGGTCGAGACACCCTGCCTCCTCAGCCACTCAACCTGCCATACGACGATAGGCCTGCCGGCAACCTCCACGAGCGGCTTAGGCCTGTCGTTCGTCAAGGGCCTCAGCCTCTTGCCGAGCCCGCCCGCCAGGATAACAGCCTTGAGCATACGAGTGGAGAGCGGCTCCCCTCAAGATAAATTTTTCCTGGATAGGCGACAAAAATATAAATTGTGCAATCGCTGAGTAAGCGTATGTCCAGAGACCAGCTCGTCGGGGCAATCCTGCTCGTAGCGTCGATAGCCGTGATCCTCGCCTACGCGTGGCTCGTCTTCCTCACACCCTGGAGCCGGCTCGTCGTGCAGATAACCCTCTTCCTAGCCGTGGCCGGCGTCTTCGGCATCCTAGCCTGGATCGGCTACACCCTCGCAACCACCCCCCCACCCAAGCCCATAGAGGAGATCGAGAAGGAGATCGAGGAAGAGCTCAAGAAGCTCGAGCAGGAGCAGAAGCAGGAATCCCAGCAATAACATCATTATTTTTCAACATAACATTATTTTACTGCAGTATAACAATGTGACTTTCAAAAATAACAATCTTATACTAGAATAAAACAATGTTGCAGAAGCACTGTATCCCCTTTGAGTAGCAATGGTGCTTTTTAGCTTTCCCTGAATTCTTCCCGTGTTCGACCCGCGCTTTCTCTTGCTCCCCCGCAGGCTTGAGAGGGGATTGAGGAGAGTGTTCGAGTGCGGGCTCTGGAGCTGTGCAGTCACAGTGGCTGTGAGAGGCTCCAGCCGGCATGCTCGCTGGGGTAGAAGGGGAGGGGAGAAAAAGGCTTTGCTGTTTTCAGCCTAGGAGCTTGATGCGGAGGTACTCAGAAAGGCTCAGGCCCCTCTCCGCGGCCTCCCTCCTCAGCCTCTCCTTCTCTGCCGGCGTCATGCGGACGCAGATAGTCTCCGAGCGCTCGAGCGCGACGCATTGGCATAGCCCCGGCGAGCACAGCATATGTGAACGCTTATAACCCTCCTCTCACGCTTAGCGGTGATGGTCGAGGTAGACAGGGAGGTCTGGGAGAGCGTCGCCAGGTGGCTCGAGCTGACCGGCTTGACGGCGACGCTTTGGAGGCTCAGGCAGCCCAGGCCCCTCAACAAGGCCTTCGCCGCGAGGAACACGAGGCACATCACCTCGGCGCTGGAGAGGCTCCGCTCAGCCGCCTCGTCAGGGAGGCGGTGATCGGCGACACTCGTTGCGTCTACCTGACGGAGAGGGCCTGCGGCCCCGTGCCGCTCGGCTGCAGCATCGAGGAGCTGGCCTGCGGCGATGCCGCTTTGAGGCTTATCAGGCGTGGAGCCTCAGCTGCCTCCGGTGCAGCATGACCGTAGCGATGTGCGTGCATATTTTTGCCTTCCTCACGTAGCCGTAAGCCCTGGAGAAGCAGTAAGCCTCCAACAAAGTGTAACATTGTTATACTTTCGGCGTAATCATCGGAATGAATATTAACCCCCTCCGCACAGGGAAACATGAAGCCCGCTGCCGCACGCGTGGCCGGTGAAGGGTGATCCGGCTTTAGCGGCACGGGCTACAGGGTGCTTCCCCGAGAAAACTGGCGCCGCACAGGGGGCGCCTGCACTCTCGGGGAAAAGATAGTGGGCGGGAGGCGTTAAGCGACTAGCATGCAGACGCCGGCCCCGGGCACCTAGGCTACGCCGACCCCAATGCACTAGCGCTCAGGGGGGAGTGGCGGCGGAGGCGAAGGGCCGGGGCCGCCGAAAAACAACCCCTTTTTCTCCCCCTCTAACCCACCATTCCACGCTCCTCAGGGACGTGGTGGGAGCGGGTTAGAGGGGGAGGCCGGACCCCCGCAAGGGGGCGGCGGGCTACGTCCGTGAGGCGCCGCGCCCCCAGGGATCCCCACGCGGGCTCCCAGCGCGGCCGCTGAGGCGTGAAAGTGCCGGCATTCGGGGCCGCGCTCCGCTCGTAGGGGCCCGGCTCTGGGCCGGTAGTGCCCGCCCGCAAGCCGGCTGCCCGAGGCCCGCGCCCCGCTCCGCTCGCAGGGGCCTGGGCGCGGGCTAGGGCGAGGGGCTGTTTTCGGCGGCTCTCCGGCTGCTCCCCGCCCCCTGGCAGCCGGCCCCCTGCCCTCGGGGGTGGACGGGCCGCTAGCGAAGCGTTGGCGCCGCCGGGCCTGGGCTGGCCTCGGCGGGAGGGCCGCAAAGCCGCCCACGCGCCTGGGGCCGCGCGCGGCAGGCTGGGGCTTCACAGGATGTGAGAGTGCGTTGCATGTGGCGTTGACGGCAACACACCTAGCACGATGAACGCTAACTTGCTCTAAGCTTCGCGCTGAGCTCGGTCACTGCTCGCCGCTACTCGTAGCTCTGCTAATGCTAGCGTAGCTCACAGTGTGTGAGACGCTGCGCGGCGCCCCTGCGGGGGGCTGGGCTTTGGCTGCGGCTCCCCCGCACCTCACGCCTCCGGGCGTGGGGGCGGACGGGGGCCGCGGCGCTTGCCCGGCTCCCCGAAAGAAAGGGGTGGGAGTATGAGTGGTGAGAGTAAGAGAAACGGGAACAGGGAGGGTAAAAACAACAAGGGGCTTGTCGATAGCTACAGGGTTTGGCGTGTCAAGACCAGCAGGGAGGAGAGGCTGAGGCTTCAGCGGCTGTACGTGAGGCTTTCGAGCGCAGTCAGGCAGGCGTGCAGGGTCCTCGAAGAGAGGTATGGCGACGCGTTCAGGGGGGAGCCGGAGAAGTTCGGTAACGAGCTGGTTGAAGAGGCTTCGAGGATTTCAGGGTTGCCGAAGAACATCCTCAACTACGCCGCAGAGTGGTGCAGAGTGGTCAGGGAGGCGAGGAGGGAGTCGAAGAAGCGCGTCAGGTTCACCCCGCCGCCGGTGCCCCTGTCAGTAAAAATAATTGAAGGTAGTAGGAGGCTGCACGGCAAAGGCGGCGCCGCTACGGTGCTCGACGCCTCCAAGAAAGAGCTGCGCATCCCCAGCGCTGGCATTGTAATAAAAATGAAGCCGTCCTCGATTAGAGCGGTGCTGGAGGACGTCCAGAGGTTCAGGGACGTTAAGCTGACTTTGCAACTAACAGCGAGGGGCAGGCTGAGGCTGGCTGCGCACCGCGAGACCAAGCCGGCGTGGTGGAGCGGCAACACAAAGCTGGCCATCGTAGCGGTGGACGTGAACTCTAACCACGGGCTGTACTTGATGGCCTTCACGTTCGACAGCGAGGTGAGGCTAATGGCGCAGCGCGTGTTTAAGCCCCCCAACACCACCATGCTGAGGCTTCTCGCTGCTGTTATGCGCAGCTACTCTAAGGTTAAGAGCTGGGGTGAAGCTGTCGAGAGGTTCAGGGAGAGGAGGGACGTCGAGGAGTTGCAGAGGGGAGGAAGGGGCTCCGCGGTGGAGGGGGCGCTGAGGCTCGCTGAGCGCCTAAGGGCGAGGCTAAACCTGACGCCGGAGCGCGCCGAGAGGGTTGCGAGGCAGGCGTCGAGGAAGATGAAGAGGGTGAACGAGGACTGGATCCGTAGCACGCTCAAGGAGGTGAGGAGCCTGATCAGAAAGCTCAGGGACCAAGGCTACACCGTCGTACTCGTTGCGGATGTGCCCCGGGCCGAGTCTCTCAAAGGCTCGGGGCTACAGAGGACGCTGCTGAGGGTAGCGGAGAGGCTGGAGAACCTGGCGACATACGAGGGGGCGAGGTGGTTCGATCCGGAGAACAACGTCAGCGGGAAGCGTTGCCCAGTGTGCGGCTCGCATGGGGTGGAGCTGGGGAAGCGCTACTACCGATGCCCCAGGTGCAACGTAACCTACGGCAGGGACTGGGCGGCCTGCGCCAACGCGGCGAAGCTCTTCCTAAAGGCCTGCGATGCAGAGAAGCAGCTAGAAGCTCTGAGTAGCTGGCTACGCACCTCCAAGGCGCTGGTCCACGGAGCGCCTAGAAACATAGCGAAGTAGCCCAGCGAGGCGCCAGGCCCCGGCCCCAGTTCCCGGCACGGCCCCACGGCCGCTTGCCGGGTGCCGCGCGCGGCGCGAGGAGGGGATGTGCCCGCGGCGACGCGGGCTGAAGGCCGCTAGGATGCGGCCCGCCCCGAAAAGGGGCGACCCATGACCCTAGGGGGCCCTCAGAAAGGTGAAGGGGGCAGATGAGGCCAGGCGCGGCCTACCTCAAGGCCTTCCTCGGAGATCAAGCCTAGAGAGGCCGGCTCCTCACACTCTCCTCGTGATCACGAACTCGCAGTAGGGGTCTCCCCTCTTTATGCACTTCGTCTCGCGGGGCTCGACGCCCTCCCTGCCCACGCCCCAGCTAGCAGCCACGAAGCCAGCGAGCAGGCCGCGTATCATCATGCTCTCCGCCTCCTCTATCTCGCCGAGGTGCTTGCACTCGACACTGTCGTACACCCTCGCCACGAACTTCCAGTCCGTGAACTCGGCGACCTCGAGGACGCCGTAGCCCGTAAGCCTGAACACATGCTCGAGTAGCCTCGCCTGATCCTCGCGCCTCCTAGCGAGCCTCGAGTAGAACTCGCGGTGCATCGCGGCGCCAGAGTCGAAGAACGTGTGGTAGAGGATGTAGCCGAAGCCCGTGCCCATATGCCTCCAGCCGTAGAGTAGGAACCCTCGGAGGGGCGGCTCCTGAAGCATAACGGCGCGGATACCCCCAGTAGCGGCGGGAAGCCCCAGGCGTCGACGGCAACTCCCTCGGCCACCGGCGGGGAGTACTCGACTCCTTTCACGTAGGGCGCCCTGGCCAGGCACTCCCTGATCCTCTCGACTGCCTTGCTGTCGGGCGGCTCGCAGGCTATGAAAGCCCAGAAGGGTTCGCCCGGGCTCCCGCTTACGTGCAAGCTCAGGATGGGCGTGTCGTTGCTCGCGAAACACTCAGAGATCCTCGCCAGAACTCCCCTAGCCGTCAGAGCCTCGGGCGCGAAGTCTACCCTGAAGGCGTGGGGCCTGCCTCCAGGGATGACTACGATCCACCCGCTATGGAAGGGTAAAAATTCCGCCCCCAACCCCGTTGCATGCATATCGCGTAAAATGTGTCAGGGTTCCTTATATTCCTATCTTTTCATTTTTGTGAGGAAAGCACTTTCCATAATAAAGATAATGTCCTTTTCGGCATTACTCTGGTGAGGAAAAGTGAGTCTGGGCTTATTTAGGCCATACGCTAGTACCATGCTACTTTTCACTACCTGTGATCCCCCCTTTGGTCGGGCGATTCTTTAAATAGGCGGGGCGCGGTTTGCGTATGAGGTGTGAGCGGTGCCGGGTACTGCTCTCGAGAAGTTCTATGTGGCTGTCACGGAGCTCCTGGGCCAGGTTTTCTTCTCGGAGGAGGGGAACCTCGAGAAAGCCGCTGGGCTCGTCGCGGAGTCGCTGGCTAGGGGCGGGTTCGTCTACGTCTTCGGGACTGGCCACTCGATGATCATGGCGCTTGAGATGTTCTACAGGGCTGGTGGGCTCGTCAGGGTTTACCCGCTCTTCGACCTCAGCCTCTCGGGCCTCGGTGGGGCTTTGAGGAGCACTTTCCTCGAGCGCACGCTGGGCTACGCTAAGGCTATCCTCGACTCGGTCCCCGTGTACCCGAACTCCGTCTTAATTATCGTGTCGAACTCGGGTAAGAACGCGGTGCCTGTTGAGATGGCCGACGAGGCGAGGAGGAGGGGTCTGAAGGTGATAGCTGTGACGAGCGTCGAGTACAGCAGGAGCGTCCCGGCCTCGAACCCCCTCGGCAAGAGGTTATACGAGCTGGCGGACGTCGTGATCGACAACAAGGTGCCGGCGGGTGACGCCGTGCTGAAGCTGGAGGGCTTCCCGCAGAGGGTCGCGCCCGTTTCTACCATTGTGTGCGCCTTCATACTGCAGTCCATCGTGGCTAGGGCTGTGGAGATACTCCTGGAGAGGGGCGTCGAGCCCGAGGTGTGGATGAGCTCCAACGTGCCCGGCGGGGACGAGGCGAACAGGAGGTTCCTGGAGAAGTACCTCGAGAGGCTGAAGCCGCTCTAAGGCTACCTGTCGAAGTACCTCCTCAGCTCCCACTCCGTAACCTCCGTCTGAGAAGGGGTTGCGCCCGTGGAGCTGATGTAGCTCTCCCACTCCTCCAGCTTGGAGGCGGCGAGCAGCTCTATGGCCTTCCTGCCACCGCCTTCAGGGAGGGTTGCGCTACTAGCAAGGCTCGCGGCTTCGTGGAGGGTACGCGGGACGGCTTCGAGGCCTGCCAGCTTGTAGGCGTTCTCGCTACATGGGGGCGGGGGCTTGAGGCTCCTCCTCAGCCCGTCGGCGCCCGCTGAGAGCACGGCTGCCAGCGCGAGGTACACGTTCCCTGAGGAGTCCGGTAGCCTGTACTCGACGGTCCCCGAGGCGCCTCTTGGGCCCCTCGGTACCCGGACGAGGACGGACCTGTTCCCCACACCCCACGCGACGAGGACGGGGGCCTCGAAGCCCGGGATGAGGCGCTTGTAGGAGTTGACGGTGGGGTTTGTGAGCAGAGCGTTGGCCCTGGCGTGGGCGAGGAGGCCTGCTATGAAGCTGAGCCCCTGATCGGTGAGCTGGCCGTCCTCTACGAGGATGTTCGACCCGTTCCTGTGGGCGCTGAGGTGCAGGTGGAGGCCGCTTCCGGGTAGGCCTGTGAAGGGCTTGGGCATGAACGTCGCGCTTAGGCCCTGCTGGGCGGCCTTGTGCCAGACAACCTTCTTGATGAGGAGCAGGGCGTCGGCCGCCGCTAGGGGGCTCATGGGCTCTGGGAGTAGCTCGTACTGGCCCGGCCCAACCTCGTGGTGCGCCGAGTGCACACCTATGCCAGCGTTCTCAAGCTCCTCTATCACCCCGGCTAGAAAGGAGGAGGCTGTGCTGCTGAGGGGTGACCAGTAGTAGCCGTTGTCCGCAGGCTTGTACCCGCTGGTGAGGTAGAACTCGACCTCGAGGCCCACGAGGGGGTCGAAGCCCAGGTTCTCGGCAACTTCCCTGAGGATGTGGCGGGGGTAGGTGGGGAGGGGCTTTGACCCGTAGTAGAGGTCTCCGACGAGGATGGCTGTTCTGCCTAGGGGTGAGTTGACCAGCCTCAGGGTGGAGGGGTCGGGTATGACTGTGAGGTCTGAGTCTTCGATGCTGGCTAGGCCTACTGAGTAGCCGTCCACCCGGAAGCCCCCGGCGAGCGCTTCGGGGTTCTTGGCCTTGAGCACCCTCTCGTGGATCCTCCCGTCCAGGTCCTGGAAGACGACGGAGAAGTACTTCACGTCGCCGTGGAGGGCAAGCCTTTCAAGGGCCTCTCGCTCAAAGGCCTCTGCTACCCGCATATACGCCTACTGAGGGAAGGTTTGAAAAGCTTTACGGGTGAAAAGCTGTAAAAAATTCCGAGCCTCCAGCTTTACGGCTGTATGAACAGCGGGATCAGCGCGGCTACAACCGTAATAGCGGCGCAGGCCTCCACCGCCGCGACCGTCGCCCTGTAGCCCTGCAACCTCACACTCCCCGGCTCGAAGTATATGGCTTTCAGGAGCCTGGCGTAGTACGCGGCCGCAATGCCCGTGTTGATGAGCGCTAGGGCTGTCAGCCACGGGGCCGCGTACACGGGGGCCAGGAAGAGGTACAGCTTGCCCCAGAAGCCCGCGAGCGGCGGCAGCCCCATCAGGCTCAGGGCGAGTATCGCCGCCGAGGCCGCAAGGGCCGGGTCTGCCTGGGAGAGCCCTCTCAGCTCGTCGAGTGCTGGGGGCTTGTCGCCGTGCCTGCGCACCGTCCTGGCGAGCAGGAAGAGGCCTGTCTTCGCGAGCGAGTAGGCTAGTAGCTGGAGCGCGAGGCCGTAGAGGGCTATCCTCCTCGCCTCGGGGACGGCGAGGGCCGCTAGGCCCACCAGCAGGTAGCCTGCTTGGGCTATGCTGCTGTACGCAAGTAGGCTCTGGAGCCCTCTCTGAAGCAGCGCTGTCACGTTGCCGTACGTCATGGTCAGGACGGCTAGAGCGCCTACGAGCAGCAGCCACTTCTCCTGGGCCTGGGGTATTAGGATCGATGAGAGCTTGTAGAGCGCGAGTATTGTAGCTGCCTTGGAGAGCGGGGCCACGGCTGAGACGGGGAGGGGGTCTGAGTAGCCGTAGGTGTCGGATAGCCAAGCTTGGAAGGGGAATACGCCTATCTTGAAGCCGACTGCCGCTAGCAGGAGCGCCGTGGCGCCCAAGCCGGCCGCGAGCGACATTGAGGCAGGGGGGCTCAGCTGCAGGCTCCCCGTTGCGACGGCTACTACCCCGAGCGAGAGCAGCAGGAGGTTTGAGGCGGCTAGGCTCATGAGGCCGTACTTCGCGGCTCCCGAGGCGGAGTATGCGTCGCGGGGTATGGCTATCAGCGCGTAGCTCGAGACGGAGAATAGCGTCCACGAGGTGAAGAGAACCGGTATGCTACCCGACCACGCTACCCCCAGTAGGCCCGTCACGCCCGCGATCGCGAGGATGTAGGCCCCGTTCTCGTACCTGTACTCGCCCGCCGGCCCCCAGAAGCCCGAGACGCTGATCAAGGCGTCGAGCAGGGCTATGACCGCCACCGCAAGGGAGAACCAGTCTGCCGCGACCTCGCGGTCCTGGATCGGGGTGAGGGTTAAGCTGTAGAGCGTTAGGGCTAGGAGCAACGCTAGCGCCGCCACGGCTGTGGCGTGGGCCAGGACTCCCCGCTTACCTGCGAAGAGCAGGGCAACGATGGCTACCGACGCGACGCCCAGGCTAGCGTAGACTGCTCCCATCACCTGAACCACCCCGCCAGCACGAGTAGCAGGAGGATTGAGGCGCCGAGCCAGAGGTAGATCAGGTAGTGTGGGGCTCGGCCTGTCTGCATCCTCCTGAGGCTTGACCATAGGGCCTTGAAGAGGTTCACGAGGTGGGTGTGGAGGAGCGCGTCGTAGCCGGGTTCGATGAGCCTGTACGCTATCCTCGAAAGGCCTGTGAACGCGGCTGGCAGGGCCCTGTGGTAGAGCGCGTCCACGAGGCCCGAGTCCACGAACCTGTACGTTAGCTCTGAAAGCTTCCTGAAGCCCGCGACGATCACCCTGTAGTAGACTGGGTTTATGAGCCACCTGTCGTAGAGGAAGCTGTGGATTCCCCTCAGGAGCCCGCTCTCCCTAACCCTCGCGTAGGGGTTCCATGCCCTGAAGGCGTACAGGTACAGGGTTGCTAGGAAGCCTAGGAGCGCTAACGCTAAGGTGGCCTCTGTGGCCCCTGCTATGGGCGTCGCCTCGGACAGCGGGGCGCTCTGGGTGACTCCTAGTGTGTGCTCAAGCGTGGACTCGAAGCCCTTGCTCACGAAGGGCCAAGCTATTCCGAGCCCCAGGCTGAGCAGGCCCAGCGTGAGGTAGGGCGCCAGCATCGCCGGGCCGGGCTCGTGGGCGTGGTGCTCGCGCGGCGTTCCCGCGAACACCCTGGCGAAGACGCGGGCCGTGTAGGTGGCCGTGAGCCCAGCGGTTACGACGGCCAGCATCGTGGGGACCAGCAGTCCCGCCTCGGCTGACAGGTGGATTATCTCGTCCTTGGTCCAGAAGCCCGCGAAGGGAGGTATCCCGGAGAGGCTCAGCGCCGCGAGGAGGAACGCCGCTGCTGTGAGCTTCATGGATGAGGCTAGGCCACCCATGTCGTCTATGAAGCGGCTGTGCACCGCGTGTATCACCGCTCCGGCCGCCAGGAAGAGCGCCGCCTTGAAAACCGCGTGGCTCATCAGGTGGGCTAGACCCGCTGTGAGGCCGCCTATCGACCCAAGGGCCAGGGTGCCCACGGCTACGCCCATGAACATGTATCCCAGCTGGCTCGCCGTAGAGAACGCTAGGATGAGCTTCAGCTCCCTGCTGACGAGCGCCATCGTAGCCATCATGAACGCCGTGAAGGCGCCGATAAGGGCGAGGCTCTCGAGGAAAGAGGGTATGGCTTGCGGCGCGCCAGCGGCTGCCAGCGCCGCGTGGGCGGCCACGAGGATCGGGGCGAAGCGGAGAAGGAAGTACACGCCCGCCTTGACCATCGTAGCGGCGTGGATCAGAGCACTGACAGAGGTTGGGCCGGTCATCGCGGTGACGAGCCACTCGTGGAAGGGGAACTGGGCGCTCTTGGCCATGGCGCCGAGGAAGAGCAGCCAGAGGAAAGCGGGCAGGACACCCCTAGTGAGCAGGCTTGCGGCCCACGTGCCCCGCGCGACCTCGCTCAGGAGCGTTGTCCCGAGGAGCGTGTGCAGCGTCGCGACCCCGAATACCATGCCGACGTCGCCTAGCCTCGTGAAGACTAGGGCTCTGAGCCCTGAGTGGCTGGGCTCGAACCACATGGGCACGCCTAGCGCCCTGCGGCCTGGGTCTCCGACCCACCTCTCTTCCTCGTCTGTGAACCAGTGGCCGATCAGCGCGTAGCTCGCAAGGCCTGTGCCCTCCCAACCTATGAACATGGTGAGGAGGTTGTCTGAGAGGATGAGGAGCATCATGCTGCCGACGAAGAACGTGAAGAAGAGCCAGTACCTCGTCTCTCCCCCTTCTCCGCGCATGTACTCGTAGCTGTAGACCGCTATGAGGAAGCTGAGCCAGGAGACCACGGCCGCCATGATCGAGGAGAGGCCGTCGAAGAGCACGCCGATGTTGACGCCCAGGGTTTTGACCCACTGGTAGTGCGCTTGGACCTCGTGGCCCTGAGCCACCTCTAGGAGGCCGACGGTCGAGGCTAGGGCTGAGAGTAGGAGCGCGGTGATGGAGACCAGTGACTTGGCTCGCCAGGACGACTTGCTGAGCACCATTACGGTTGCGGTCGCGAGGTAGGGTGCGAGCCAGGCTAGTAGTAGCGCTTCCTGCAACGTCCTTCACCCTTTTAGCCGCGGATCACCTGCGATAGCTGAGTCACTAGGGGGTCTATTAGGGGGGATGCGAGCAGGAAGGAGGCGATGCCCATTGCCGCTAGGAGGGCTAGGGGCAGTAGGAGCTGGCTCTTCGCCTCGTGCGCCTCGCTCAAGCGCAGTGGGCCGTAGAATATCCTCCGCATCGTGAGGAAGGCGTAGGCTGTTGAGAGCCCTATGCCCACCAGGAGTGCCAGCGCTGTGCCCGTGTACCACGCGGGGCCAGCCTGCAGCGTCCGCTCGACCGCGCCCCTAACTATCAGGTACTCGCTCCAGATGCCGGCCGTGGGGGGTATGCCCGTGATGTGCATGAAGCCGAGCAGGGCGAGTGCCGCCGTGTAGGGCATCTTCTCGGCGAGTCCTCCCATCTTGGTTATGTCCCGCAGCCCGTGGTAGGTCGCTATCAGTGCTCCCGCGACGCCGAAGAGGACTGCTTTGCCGAAGGCGTGGACCATGTAGTGCAGGAACGTGCCTGCAACCCCGTAGGCCGTCACTGTTGAGAGGCCTAGTAGCAGGTAGCCCATCTGGGAGATGCTGCTGTAGGCTAGGAGCCTCTTGAAGTCGGTCTGGCTCAGGGCCATGAGGCCCCCGTAGATGATCGTGGCTAGGGCCCACACCGTGAGGATGGGGCTGTTGGCGGCGAAGGTGCTGGGGAAGAGGACGTAGACGATCCTGAACATCATGGCTCCTCCCAGGCCGATGAGGTTGGGGCTCAGGAGGGCTGAGATCGGGGTTGGAGCCTCGGCGTGGGCGTAGGGTAGCCACATGTGGACGCCTAAGACCGCCAGCTTGACGGAGAGGCCCAGGATCATGAGCCAGAAGGCGTACTGCGCTAGCGCTACCCCCTCGCCCGCCGCGAGCCTGTAGCCGCCCGCAACGTCAATGAAGTCGAAGCCCCTCTGGAAGCCCACGGTCAGGGCGCCGATAAGGAACAGCAGGGCGCCGACGTGGGTCCAGAGGAGGTACATTATCGCTATTCTGATCCTGTCGCCGTAGCCGTAGAAGGCTATAAGGAGGAAGCTCGGGATTAGCGTGAGCTCCAGGAACACGTAGAACTCGATAATGTTCGTGGACAGGACTGCCCCGATCATGGCCTGCGAGAAGAGCGTGTACAGGAAGTAGTAGGACCCCCAGCCCGGCGGCCTGACGCCCTCATGCTCCATCTCCTCGAAGCGGTGCTCCATGTACGGGATGCTGTAGAGAGCGATCAGCGCTGTGGTGATGGCTATCGAGAACGCAACAAGGAAGGAGGGGGCGTCGAGCAGTAGGCCGAATGTTCCGAGCCCGTCAACTGTGAAGCTTAAGGGGTCTGCCCACGGCTTGCTGGACGCGTGGAGCGCGTAAGCTGCCAGCAGGGATGCTGCCGAAGTAAATAGCGCGAGGGAGTTGATTGCTCCAGCGGCTTTCTTCCTGTTTCCCAGGAACACTGTTAGGACGGCTGAAGCTAGCGGCGCTAGCACGGCCAGCCATAAAAACGGGACACTACTCATTTTCACCACCTCTTAAACCCGGAACCTCATAAACATCAACACTCCTAGTCCTCCTGAGGAGGAGGACGAATATCGATATCAGAACACCTACTTCAACACCGCTGAGAGAGATCGCGAGCAGGGCGAGCGATGAGGCCTCGTCAGGTACTCTGGAGGCCAGCATGAGGAGAGCCAGAAGGGCGCCGTTGAACATCACCTCGAGCGATATCAGCGCTTTTACCGCACTCCTGCTCGTGATGGCGCCTAGGGCGCCTAACCCCATGAGAACCGCGGGGACAACAAGCAGTACAGGCGACTCCATCTACACCACCTCTCGTGCATCCGAGGAGCCTCCGGACGCGAGCATGACCCCTGCGATGACCAACACGGCCAGGGAGGCCCCAAGGTAGAAAACGGCGAGCGGGTGCTCCTCGAAGAGGATCTCCTGCACCCTCGAGGGGTTGAGCGCGGCGACAGGTGTGGTGCCCTGCGAGATGCCTGTGAGGAACAGGTAGAGCGCCAGCGTCAGCAGGAGCGACGCGAGGGCTGCGGGGGCGAGGGACTTCCTCTCAAACCCACCTGTGCGGCCTATCAGCACGACCCCAAACACCACAAACATGACCGTCGCGCCGACGTAGACCAGCGCGTGGAAAACTCCTACGAATCCGTAGCCCAGGAGCGCGATCAAGGACGCGGTTGCGAGGCCGGCCAGCCCGAGCATGACAGCGGAGTAGAAGTCCTCGCGCGATTTCACGGCAAGGCCCGCGGCCACCACTGCCGCGAGCGACGCTAGGGCCAGGTATACATCAAACAGATTAAGCCAGCTCATGCCTCAACCCCCTCTCCTCGTCAAAAACCGTTTTAAGCCTCCTAGCCCCGCCCGCCACCGCGGGTGAGACGGGCTCCTGCGAGAACCTCTCCGGCGGCACTACGAGCTCGTTTAGGGACTCGTAGGCTACGTCGTGGACCTTGGTCATCTCAAGGGCGTTCTGGGGGCATATGTCCACGCAGAAGCCGCAGAAGATGCACCTCTGGTAGTTGACGCCCGGCCTCCCCTTCCTGTCGGCCTTGGTCCTATACATCTTCATTGCAGAGGCCGGGCATATCATCGCGCAGAGGCCGCACTGTATGCACCTCTCAGGGTAGTAGCGGATCAGCCCCCTGTAGCCCTCCGGGGGCTCGACATACTCCTCGGGGTAGTAGACCGTGATCCTGTTGGGGAAGAGCAGGTACTTCAGCCCTGTTGCAACCGCTCTCAAGTGCAGCTTGAATGAGGATACGGGTTTAGACAACACCCACCACCCTTAGGAGTATGGATATTAAAAGGGAGATTAGAGAGAGCGGCAGGTAAATCCTCCACCCCGCTCTGAGCGCCTGGTCAAGGCGGTACCTGCCGTAAACCGACCTTAGGAAGACGATGAAGAGCATTAGGAGGTAGGCCTTGGCGAACAGGAGGACACCTCCGAGGCCGGGGTAGAGGCTGTAGAGCGGGGCAACCACGGGCTCCCAGCCGGAGAGGAAGAGAAGGGTGTAGATGAGGGTGAAGGAGTAGAGCTTGAGGTACGCTAGGCCCATCCCTATGCCGAATATTATCCCGCTGTACTCCACGTAGGGACCAGCCACTATCTCCTGCTCGCCCTCAACGATGTCGAAGGGCAGCTTGCCCGCGCTCATGACCATGCCCACGAAGAACGCGAAGGCGGCCACGGGGTTCAGGAGAAGGCCGGGGAGCCACTGCCTGGAAACGGCTTCCTCGAGGTCCAGCGTCCCGTAGAGCACGCCCATGGAGAGAGCGCTGATGAAGACGACGGCCTCGTAGGCCAGACCCATGAACGCCTCCCTGACGGCACCCTGGATGGCGAACTTGTTGTTGGAAGACCACCCCATGAGCAGGACTGAGAGCGGTACAGCCGAGATCGCCGCCAGGGCGGCTGGCAGGGAGTAGGGTGATTTTATGGGCGAGAAGCCTGGCGCAGCTGGGATGAAGGCGAAGGGCACTATGGCAAGGGTTAACGCCAGGACCGGTGCAAACAGGAAAGGTAGCCTGTCAGCGGTGGCGGGGATTATGAACTCCTGGAACATGTAGCGCGTGCCGTCAGCCAGCATCTGCAGCACGCCACCGAGCCTCCTTGTCACGTACAGCGGCCCCACGCGCATCTGCACGCGTGCCGCTATCTTCCTCTCAGCCCAGATCACCGTGAGCAGGACGATGAGCGCTGTCAGCAAGCCCGGGAATACCAGGGGCGCGAAAACCTGCGGGCTGAGGAGGAGCCTCAAAAGCCAGGATAATGCGTCTCCCCAACCCATGCCGATCACCTGTCCGCCTCAGGCGGGAAGTAGTCTAGGCTACCGTAAATCGCCGGGAAGTCCATAAACCTGTGCCCGGGCATCAGGTACCTGAAGAGTATGACGTTGCGGAAGGAGGGGGTTACGACGCGGAGCCTGTAGGGCTTCGTGGAGCCGTTCCCGGTCACGTGATAGAATATCTCCCCGTGGCCCATCTCCACCCGGCTAACCGCGTCACCCTCCGGCAGCTTGAGTGAAGCGAACACTCCGGGGAACTTCACCCTCCCGGTCTTCGCAACCTGCTCGCGGAGAGGAGGCGGGAGGAGGCGCAGGTACTTTTCCGAGAAGAAGGGGCCGTCGGGGATCTTCCTCAAAACCTGTCGTATGATGCTCATGCTCTGCTTTATCTCCTCGACCCTCACGAGCATCCTGGCGAGGGCGTCGCCCTCCTCGCGTACCGGCACCTCGAACTCCAGCTCGCTGTAGGCGGCGTAGTCCTCGGCCAGCCTCGCGTCGTATTTGATGCCGCTGGCCCTCAGGTTCGGCCCGACTATCCCGAGCCTGCTGGCCTCGCTCTTCCTCAGAACACCAACACCCTCGTACCTCGCCCGAACCTGGGGGTTGTCGAGGAATATCGCCATGTAGTCTCTGAGCCTCTTCTCCATGTACCTTATCGCCTTCTCAGCTTTATCCGCGAAGCCCTGGGGTAGGTCGCGCCTCACCCCGCCGGGCACGCTGTATGTGTGGGTTAGCCTCGAGCCGGTCAGATCCTCCGCTAGCTGTATCCACACCTCTCTGTCCCCGAAAGCCCACATGAACATTGTTGAGTGGTTGAGCATGATCCCGGCTATCCCCATCCCGTAGAGGTGGCTGGCGATCCTGTTGATCTCGCTGAGCAGGGTGCGCAGGTACCTGGCTCGTGGGGGCGGCTCCACGTCCAGCAGCTTCTCGAGCGCGCGTACCAGGCCTAACGTCACGTTGTGGCTGTCGATTATCGTCATCCTCTCGAGGAGCGGTATGGACTTAATGACCTCGCGGCCCTCGGCCAGCTTCTCCATGGTGCGGTGGACGTAGCCTATGTCCGGGTCCACGCTCACTATGATGTCCCCCTCAAGGCGTACTATGAAGCGCATATGCCCTGAAGCGGGGTGCTGAGGACCTATGAAGAGCTCGTACGTTGACTCGTCTCCCTCCTTAGCAATGAGCCTGCTGTAAACCACTCCGCCTGCCTCACTCGACCTCAACATAGGTACCCTCCTCCACCACCTTGAAATCCTTCCTTAGCGGCGGGGGCCCGGACCAGTCTGGGGGTAGTAGTAGCCTGCGCAGGTCCGGGTTCCCCTCGAAAACCACCCCGAGCATCTCCCACGTCTCCCTCTCCAGGAGTATGGCGTTTGGCCAAACGTCGATGAGGCTCGGGAGCTTCGGGTCGTCGCGGGGAACGCGCACCCTTATCTCGACGAGCACGCCTCTCAGGTCCTCGCGGTAGCTTTCAGCGTGGTAGACGACCTCTACGAGCCCCTCCTGAGGCCAGTCTACACCCTCAACGGAGGCGAGGTGGTCGAAGCCCAGGTTAACTGTCTCCTCCGCGAGCTCGCGCAGCCTATCAGGGGTCGCTCTCACCTTGACTACTCCGCGCGCAGCGGCTGCCTCGAACCCCTTTTCCCTCAGCTTCTGCTCAACCAGGCTAACGGGTTCTGCTCCACTCACCCTTCCTCACCTTCTCCTGGAGCATCAAAATCGCACGGGCGACTGCTTCAGGCCTGGGCGGGCAACCGGGTATGAAGTACTCGACGGGTAGAATGTCCTTGGGCTTCACGATGTTGTAGCTGTTGTAGAACAGCCCCCCGTCTATGGCGCACGCGCCCATGGCTATCACGAACTTGGGCCAAGGCATCTGGTCGTAGACTATCTTCGCGGCTTCGCCCATCTTCCTCGTGAGCGTTCCCTCGATCACGAGCAGGTTGGTCTGCCTTGGGGAGTTGAAGGGTAGGAATCCGAAGCGCTCCGCGTCGAAGCGTGGCGCGCTAGCCGCGGCGAACTCGGCTCCGCAGCAGGAAGTGGTGAAGTGGACGGGCCAGAGGCTGAACGCTATAGCCCAGTCGCGTAGGGACCTGATCGGGGTTTTCTCCACGAGCCACTTTGTGGCCTTCCTGGCGGACTCCTCGATGTTCCCCACAAGCACGAACCCGAAGGGACACGACATAAGCTCATCCTCGGCTAAATCCTCCAATCCTCGATCTTGTCAGACATGGCGACACCCCAGGCGACGACGGGGAGGAGCAGAGCCAGGACCGAGGCTACGGGGATGAGAGAAGCCTTGGAGCTGGAGAAGGGGAGCAAGTAGAGAAGCACGACCAGGGGCTCGAACCCGAGGTACAGGATCACGTAACCGTAGTACTGGAAAGGCAACCTGGTCTTGGCCTCCCCGGAGGGCGGGTTGCCTGCCTCGTACCTGACGCGCTTGAACCTGCCCTCTGGACCCCTCTCGAGGATCAACGCCAGCAGTACAACTAACGCGCCCGCAAGGAGACCTACCGACGTGACGAGGAATAGCGTCGTAGCGGGGCTAGGCATGAGGCTCCCTTCATACTCCCGCGCCGCGTATATAAACCTTAAGTTACTAGACATATATACACTTTTTAAGTTAGACAATGAACTCAGAACACCTTTCTTTTACATGTATCAGGATTGTCTTTACAAAGTTAAAGAGATGGTAAAAAATTCTCAAGCACCTTGGCGTAGAGGAGGAAAACGAGGATGCTCGCTGACACCAGGCTCAGTGCTAGAGTAGAGGGTAAACGCTTCCCGTGTAGAGGTTCTCTGCTTCCAGCAGCTAGGGTGTACACGACTCTGAGGTAGTACGCGAAGGAGATCACGACGGAGGCTAGGAAGCCTAGCCCGAGAGCGGGACTACTCTGGAACAGCCCGACACCCATGTAAAGCTCGCTCCAGAAAGTCGGGAGTGGTGGGGCTCCGGTTAGGCCCACTGCCGCCAGCACCACTGTGAACTTCAAGACATTGTCCCTCGAGGCTGCGCCCGACAGCCTTGAGAGCGACCTCGTGCCGTAGACGGCTAAGAGAACCCCTGCAACGATGAAAAGCGAGGCCTTCAGGAGGCCGTGGGCTAGTATGTGGAGGAAAGCGTATCTTGTGGCGAGCGCGTTCCCTGTGGACCACGCGAGCAGGATGTAGTTCACGTTCGCCACGCTACTGTAGGCTAGGAGCCTTTTTAGGTCGTCCTGCCTGAGGGCCGACATGTTCCCTACCAGCGCCCCCGCCAGCGCGCGGGGCGCGATAATGGTCCTCATGAGCTGGTCTCCGCCCACAAGCCTGTAAACGAGGACAGCCGCCGACTCTATAGCTATGCCTGACAGGACTGCGCTCGCGGTGCTGGGTGCAGTCATGTGCGCATCTGGGAGCCAGAAGTGCAGGGGGAAGAGCGCGGCTTCGACGCCGAAGCCTGCAAGCAAGAGCGTTTTCGCCAGCGGGCTTGCGGATCGGGTTGCCTCGATCGACGTGTTGCCTGTCTCCACCACTGTAAGCGCGATTCCCGCCAGCGCTAGCGCTGTTCCAGCTCCGCACAGCATTATGTACTTCAGGGCGGCTTCGGCACCCTCCTTGTCCCTATGGTAGGCGGTGAGGGCAACGACGGAGACGCTGAGAATCTCCCAGGCGATGAAGAGCCTTATGAGGTCCGTCGAAGCCGCGAGCAGTGTGGCGGAGGAGCAGAGAGCCACTGTTAACGCGTTGTGGGCTGAAACATCCTCGCTGAGCAGGCTATAGGCCGCCAGGACTGCAACCAGCCCTATCGCCGTTGAGGTTAAGCCGATGAAGCCCGCCAGCGATCTTTCAAAGGCGGAGCAGAGAAGAAGGTAGGCCAGCACGCTGGCGGCAGCTATTGTCGATGCTACTCGTCGAGCCTCCCCGCTGATAACTCTGGTCAAGATCAGCGATAGCTCCCCTGCGAGAGTAGTGATAATAACAGTTTCTTCAAGCGTCATCTACGTCACCCCCAGGACAACCATCAGAAGAACTAGGAGCAAGCCCATAAGCCACAGGGTGTTGACCGATGGGATGCCTCTCTGAAGCTTAACAGAGATACTGGAGAGGGTTCCAGTCAACCAGGAGGCGATAGCTGTGTAGGCGGCGTCAACGTAGAAGCCCCTATCGGCTATGCGTGCAATCGGCAACATCGCTTTCCTGAGACTCCATCCCTTCGCCCTGTCCCAGACGGCATAGGACAGCAGCAGGCCCGCGACGAGCGCTAGGAGCGCGAGGGGGTTTATATCGTAGAACTCCGGCTCAGCCCTGAGTAGCTTAGAGGCCTCGACGAGAACGAGGTACCCGCCGAGCGTTAAGGAGGCCAGAAGCACTATAGGTAGCAACATAGGCAGGTTGTGCTCGTGAATCCTTCGGGCACCGCAGCAACCGGAGAACAGCCTGAAGAACAGCCTGAAGATGTACATGGCTGAGAGAAGTGAAAACGTGAAGACTAGCAGATCTCCCGGTAAGCCTGGGTACTTCTCCTCGAGAGCCGTGAATATGAGCTCTTTTGTGAAGAAGCCAGGTAAGGGTGGGACACCTGCGAGGCTGAGCGCTCCGATGAGGAAGGCCACCCCCGTTATTTTCATCCCGCTGTCCCACAAGCCCCACACTTTGTCCAAGTCACGTGTTCCGACTTCGTGTATTATGAGGCCTGCGCAGAGGAAGAGCAGGGCCTTGAATAGCGAGTGGGAGACCAGGTGGAGCTGGGCGGCTGTCCACGCTCCTAGGCCGAGAGCGAGGAACATGAGTGCAAGGTGGTTAATGGTGCTGTAAGCCAGGACTTTCTTCACGTCGGATGCTCCTAGAGCGGACAGGGCAGACAGCAAGGCGGTGATCGTTGAGAGCCACACGATCATCGAGAGCGCTACTTCGCTTGAGGCGATGAGCGGGTAGAACCTGGAGATCAGGTAGACTCCGGCTTTAACCATTGTTGCAGCGTGTATGAGCGCGCTGACGGAGGTTGGCCCCTCCATCGCGTCGGGAAGCCACACGAAGAGCGGGAACTGGGCCGATTTGCCTACAGCGGCGAGGAGGAGCAGGAGTGCAACCAGTGTGGTCTGCCCGCCGAGCCTCGTGGAGGACGACAGGATGGATGGAATCTGCGTTGTACCTAGAGTTGAGAGGATGATCGCCGCGGCCACTATGAAGCCGATGTCCCCGATCCTCGTGACCGTGAAGGCTTTTAGGCCAGCCCTCCTGGCCTCGGGCTTCTCCCACCAGAACGAGATCAGGAGCGCGCTGCACACGCCGACGAGCTCCCAGGACATGTAGAGGATAATGAGGTCGGTTGAGAGCACCAGTAGGCTCATCGATGCTATAAAGAAGAGCATCAGGGAGTAGTACCTCACGAACCCTGGGTCGTGCTCCATGTAGCCGAGGCTGTACACGATGATCAGCGACCCAAGGATGTTTACCACGCACAGCATCAGCTTCGACAGAGGGTCATTGTAGAGCTGGAGCCCAAGCAGTGAAGGCTGATCGGAGGAAAACACGTACAGAACCGACAGCGCGGCCGCGGCGAGCGAAGAGGCTACGCTGAGTGCTTCCACCGCCTTCCTGCTCCTACCTAGAATGGTCACGAGCGCTGACGCCGCAAACAGCTCAAATACCAGGGAGTCCGCGAGCATGCTCACCACCTCAGCTCGGAGACCTCCTGCGGATCGATAGTCTTGAAGCGCTCCCAGACGAGTATGATGATGGCCATGGCGAGGGCTTCGGTTGCCGCGGCTGCTGTTGCGACGAGAAGGAAAATGTCCTGAGCCGTAGCCCCGGAGTTCGCGCAGGCAAGGCTCAGGATGAGGAGCGAGCCGAGGACCATGGACTGGAGCCCCATTATCACCTTCACCATGTTTCTCGTGGCGGCTATAGCCGCGAGGCCCGCTGTTACCAGTGTGAGAGCCGTACCCACGATCACGAGCTCACCACTCATTCTCCACCACCTCGGACTGTGTGAACACCCCCGAGAAGCGCAACCAGCAACAGGATTGTGAGAAGTGAGAAGTCGCGGTAGTCGGCTTCCCTCAAGACAGCTCTCCCAGCGAGGCTAGCCTGATTGCTGGAAACGAGGAGCAGCACTGCGAGCACTATGAGGAACATGAACACTAGCGCGAGCGTGTAGATCGTGTCTATCCTTGCCTTCTCCCCTGCGACTACTATAACCCAGACAGTCATCAGCGCAACGAGAGCACCAGCGTACAGCGATGCCACCAGCATTGCGGGGACCCATCCCGCCAGCTCTGAGATGGCGAAGGCCACCATTATGCTCCCGGCTGAAAGCGAAAGCAGGCTGAACGTAGTTCTCCTAGAGAAGAGCCCCCAGAGCACAAGGGCAAGGCCCAGTAGGCAGAAAACCTCTACTAGCATGCAAACCACCTTAGGAGAAGAGCGAGAACCAGCTGGATAAGAGTGAGGGGGAACAGCCTACCCCAAAAGCGCCTGGCAAGCCCCACTGCCCTTATACGGCCGCTCGAGGCGCTGACCAGGGTGATTGCAATGCTCACCAGGAGGGCTTTCAGGCCGAACCACAGGAAGCCTGCATCAGGGCCTAACTCCGGGTACCCCGGCCCGAGCGGCCCGCCTAGGTAAAATGTTGTGACGAGCGAGATGCCCCAAGTCATGCTTAAGTCGCTGTACAGCCTGAGGTACGCGAGGCTTCTTCCGGAGAACTCCGTTTGCCACCCTGCTGCGATCTCCTGCTTGGCGTGAGGGAGGTCGAAGGGCCTCTTCTCCAGTTTAGCCAGGAGGGCTATTAGGGCCACCGCGAAGCCTATAGGCTGGTACAGCGCGAGGGGGCCGTGAAGGGCCTGGTAGGTCACTATGCCTTCGAGGCTTAGAGCCGAGGCCTGAACCGCTGCCGCTGCGATGCATAGGGCGAAAACGCTCTCGTACATGGAGTACTGTATGAGGAGTCTCCCGACGCCCAGGGAGGTGTATGGGGTAGTCGCGCTGTATCCGGCTAGCGCTATCGTGAACGCCGACAGCGCTAAAAGCAGGAGGACGAGGAGGACGTCTCCCTGGAAGCTCAGCGGCATGGACGTCGAGGCTACGGGGATGTACGTCATTCCGAATACGGGAATTGTAACCGCTATGACCGGGGCCAGCTGGAACAGCAACGGGTCTGCGTTACGCGGGATAAGCTCCTCTTTTCCAAGGAGTTTCAGGAAGTCGTACACGGGCTGCAGGAGCCCCTTCGGCCCAGCGTAAAGGGGGCCTACGCGCGTCTGCACTCTTGCTGTGATTTTCCTCTCAATGTACTCGAACCAGAAAGCCATGGTCACTGAGAAAAAGAGCCCAGGGAACACCAACGCCTGAAGCAACGCCTCCAGCACGGCTGATCACCCCTCTCGGAGTAGGTTAAGGCCCTCCACGAGGATCGCGAGTAGGACGGTGATCGCGAGTAGGGCTACCTGCGGCTGGGGCTTCAACACAAGCATGAAGGCTACAGACTCAACGACCAAGAAGAAGAGTATGAAAGCGAAGATGCTGGGAACGTAGTATTTTTCCCAGCGGGGGGGGCTACAGGCACACCGCCTGTGAAGGGCTCCCGCGCCTTCTCGGAGTGCACACCCCGCGGTGCCAGAGCGCCGGCTATAGCGTATACCGCTAACGCGACAAGGAAGATTGAGAGGAAGGCTACCACTGCTCCTACGCGGGGGTCAAGCGGGGTTGTGGCTAGAGCTAGTGCGGGCAACACTTCTAGAGGGGAGCCTTTAGCCATCTCAATCGCTTTCGCCGGGCAAACGTCCGCGCAGAGGCCACAGTATATGCACTTGTAGTAGTCGAACTCTGGGGCTTGCTTGTCAACCTCCTTTCCGCCGACAACCCTCTTTCCGATGCTCCTCATCATTATTGCCCCTGGCGGGCATGAGCGCGCACACAGGCCGCACCCGAGACACTTCTCTGGGTTTACCTTAGGGTAGCCGCGTGTTGCCCCGTTTCGAGCCGCGCGTGCTAAGTCTAAAGTTACGGGTTTCCCGAGGAGGCTCCTAAGCGACATCACTACAACCTTCAGAGAGCTGTTTGCCTTCATACCATCACCCTTCTTCCTCTAGTTTTCCGAACAAGATCGTCTAGCGTTAAAACGCGCGGAGCTCCATCACCCGTGTCATATACCTGAACTCGGTCCATACAGCTGAAGCATGGGTCTATGCTCGTCACGATTAGGGGTAGGTCCGAAAGAGTTGCCCCTTCCAGTATGCTCGCCGCTAGCTGGATGTTGGGAAGCGTGGGTGTTCTAATCTTAACCCTGTATGGTGAGTGCGTGTTGTTCGAGTTGACATAGTAGAAGAGCTCTCCTCTGGGAGGCTCTGTTCTGGCGTAAGCCTCGCCTTCTGGAACAGTCCCCATGAAGTACCTCTGTGGTACAGGGTTTCCGGAGGGCATCTTGGCCACGATTTGCCCGACTAGCCTGGCTGACTCTTCTAGCTCTTTGAGCCTTACGAGAACTAGGTTGAAGACATCACCCTTGTTGCTCGTTACAACCTCGAAGTCCAGCTCTCCGTATGCTCCGTAGGGCTCAATCCTCCTTATATCGTAAGGGTCACCTGCCGCGCGCCTAACAGGGCCGACGGTCACGTAGCTCCTGGCCTGGTCTATATTGTAGGAGCCCACATTCCTCGTCCGTTCGATAAACTCGTCGATGCTCACAATCTCTTCAAGCACCCTGCTCACCGATTTCTCGAACTCCGCGACCCTCTGAGCGACGCTTTTCAGCTTCTCGTCGCCGACATCCCTCCTCACCCCACCGATTGTGACGAAAGACTTGTGCACTCTGTTACCGGTCAGCTCTTCCAGTATGTCCATTATTGTCTCACGCATCCCCCAAACCCACATGAACATCGACTCGAAGCCCATCCAGTAACCCACTAGACCGAGCCACAGGGAGTGAGAGTGCATCCTCTCGAGCTCGGCTACAAGTGTGCGGAGGTAGTGCGCTCTCTTGGGGGGGTCGATCCCGAGAAGCCTCTCAACAGCCTCAACGAAAGTCCAAGCGTGGTGGGTGCTACAGATCCCGCAGACGCGTTCAAGTAAGAAGACGTCCCTGAGGAATGTTCTCGACTCTGCCGCCTTTTCGATGCCCCTGTGTACGAAGCCTATCCTGACGAAAGCCTTCTTTATCACTTCTCCCTCAACTACCAGGCTGAGGTGCTCTGGCTCCTTCAGGGCAGGGTGGTAGGGCCCAAAAGGGACGACGACGCTTTCGGGGGATAGAGGTGCCTGCATTGTAACGGCTTGAACCTCGCATGTGGTCGCCTTCGACAGGTACTCTTTTACAGTCTCTGGCTTCGTGTCCTTGAGGAGGGGTGGCGGAGCCTCTCGTGGGTAGCAGTCTGGCAGTATGAACCTGCCCTGCTCGCCTAGACCCTCGAACCTTACTCCGAAGAGATCGGAGACTTCTCGCTCGTAGAAAGCCGCTCCTGGGACTAAGGGCGAGATGTCAGGTAGGACGGGGTTAGCCTTGGGCAACTCAACTGAGAGGTGCTCAACTCTCCCAGACAGATCTCCAAGATGGTACAGGGCTTCGATGTAGTTCCCCCTGTCGACAGCTGTTATAGCTATCAGGTGAGTGTAGCCGTGAGCCATGAAATCCCTGAGTCTCTGGCTGAGCTCGTTTGGCGTTACCCTGTGCTTTTCCTGCAGTTTAGCGCTTCCCACTCGTGCTCACCCCTCGGAGCCTCGACAAGTAAGAGAGAAGTGTACCAGGGTTGGCTGGGCACCCGGGGATCTTGACGTCTACGGGAACGACCTTGTCGGCGCCACCAATGACGTTGTAGCAGCTCGAGAAAATGCCGCCCGTGCACGCACAGGTCCCGAGCGCTATGACGATTTTCGGCTCAGGCCTCTGATCGTACACGGTTTTGAGGGAGCTGGCTGAGAGTGCGGTTACGGGCCCTGTCACTACCAGGACGTCAGCGTGCCTTGGGCTTGGGACTAATTGGACGCCTAGCCTTTCGAGGTCGTAGCGCGGGGTTAGGGAGGCGACGAACTCTATGTCACAACCGTTGCAACCTCCTGAATTGAAGTGGTAAAGCCACAGACTTCTACGCCTTACACCGCTTATCATATAGTCGCACAATTTACTTATCGTAAAAACTACATATCAAGCTTCATTAAACATCACGGTTATTAATTTTTTAGCTTTCTCTTTACATAAGTCAGATGGGGTATCCAGAGCTAGCAAAAACCATATATTGGACAAAGAGAGACTCACCGGTTTTCCAGTCGTTGATGAGTTTCAAAGTGTAATCTAGTTAGCTATAGGATACAGAGACTTATCATAAACTATATATTCACGTTTTGCGAAAGAAGATTGATAGAAAATGAGCATGATGAAGCTCGTCAGGAGGGTTCAGCTTACAGGCGGCTCCACGTTTATAGTCTCTATACCCAAGGAGTGGGCTGCGAGCGTTGGAATAACCAAGGGTAGCCTCGTGACGCTCACTTTGGAACATGACGGTACGATCCGCGTTATACCCAGCGTTAAGAAGCCTCAGGCAATTACTTCGGCAGAAGTTGTGGTGGCGAAGAACGCCTCTCACGGCGCTGTTTTGCGCGAAGTCATGTCGAAGTACCTCGTGGGGTATAAAACCATCCACCTGAAGTTCTCCCACGATGACCCGGAGCTTAGGAGGAAGCTAAAGGAGGTTGCCGTCAGGAAGCTGATAGGTGCCGAGGTTCTGCACGAGAGCTCTCACGAGATGACGATACAGGTTCTCGTCAACGTTGAGGATCTACCTATCTCGAATATAATCCTCAAGATGAAAGACACGAACAAGAGCACGCTTTACGACACGATCGATGCTCTAAGGAAAGGGGCCTCCAGCTCGCTGAGCACCGAAGAGATTTTCGCCCGCGACGACATCGTTGACAAGCTGTACCTCTACGGTCTCAGACAGCTGAACACTGCACTCAAGGGCTACATCGGCTTAGACGAGATCGGGCTCTCAAGGCCTGAGGAGGTTTTGTCGTACGGGATGGTTTTGAAGAACCTGGAGCGCATCGGGGACCACGCGGCCAGCATCGCTACACAGGCTATGAAGATCACCAGCGAGTTCCCTGGCTTTGAGGAGATGGTATCCTACGGTGAAAGAGTATCTGAGATGTTTGAGGAAAGCGTTAAAACGTTCCTCGAGAGAAACAAGAAGCTCGCCAACGACCTACTCGACGGCAAGGTTGAAGAATTGAAGGAGATCGAAAAGAGGCTTTCAACGGTGTACACTATGAGCGATGCCCTCCTCCTCACCACGCTCAGGATGATTATTGGGAGCTACAGGCGTATAGCTGACTACAGCTCCGACATCCTTGAAGCGACGATAGACCTGCACGACATCTGAACCTAAGTGTTCCCAAAAAACTCTCGGGGTTTTGCTTCTCCTCTCCTTTTTCCAGTGTGTGGCTCTTTCAACTGCTCCTGGCGAGACACCATCTTTTCCGCTTAGTAAGTGGCTTTTGGTCCCGCTAAGGTAGTACATCGGGTTCTTTGTTATGCCCTTAGTTTGATTACGTGGAGGTGCACGTGTATTCTGCCCTATACTGAAAGTGAAATGACATTACAGTTCCTTCTGTGTGTGGATACCACGTGACCAGCGTTAAAGCGGAACCACTATAGTTCGTATTTCCCACCGTTCATTCAGGGGAGGGGTATCCGTCGAGTTATGGTAACCCGCCCCCTGGAAAAGTATATATGCGTCCGTATTAGCATTTTATGTGCATGAATGATCTAAAAGTTACTTTAGTGGACATTTCATCGATAAAACCACATGAAATGTACATGGAAGACCACGTGAGGCTTATTCTCGAGGACTTGAAGAGTAGAGAGGTCCTGGTTAAACCCGTAGTTGTCGAGCGGGAAAAGCTCGTTCTTCTTGACGGCCACCACCGTTTCGAGGCTTTCAGGAGGCTTCGGCTGAAGGTTATACCAGCGGTTCTGGTGGACTACTGGGATCCGAGGATCGTCGTGAAGAGCTGGAGGAACGGAGTTGAGTTTGACAAACGGGAAGTCTTAAGGAGGGCTGTTAAGGGGGAGCTCTTTCCCCCGAAAACCACTCGCCACGTGTTTGTAGATGGTGGGGTCGAGAGGCACATCTCGGAAGTGGTTCCCGTTGTGAATGTAAGCCTCTCGAGGCTCGCGGCCGTCAAGTGGGTTGAAGTTCGATGAGCTCTCTGTAATCGCAGTTCCTGCAGAGCTCTAGTTCTTTGATGTCGAACGCCCCCCTGACTTCTAGCTTTAAGGACTCTTCCCCCACGATCGGCAGCTTCAAAACCACTCTCCTCTCCATGCTCGAGGGGGCGAGGTGCAGTACGAACCACCTGCCCCCGTCTGGGAGGCTTCCCTCGAGCCCACTGGGGCCGGATTTCGCCACTATTGCGAGTGTTCTCTCGAATGTTATCTCCCTTTCCCCGTCGAAGCCCCCTCTGCTGTTCCTCTTCCCGAGGTTTAGCAGCATCTTGCCGTCAGCCATTAGGACGAAGAAGCCCCGGTAGACCTTCCTCCCGGCGCGGACCCGCTTGTGAAGCTCCCCCGCTATCCTGACTTTAACCAAAGCGTGCTCAGGTTTTGCCTTCTCATTCACGATGTTTATAAAGCTATCGCCTGCCGTAGCGGTCGGAGTAGAACTTCGCGTAGTAGCTCCGCTCCTCAGCTGTGGCCTCGTAAACGTGGCGCAGGATAGCAACCTCGCCGCTGGTGAGCTTTCTCCCCCTCCTCCCCATCATCCTGTCTATGGCGCTGAGCGCCTCCTTCAGCGGGATCTCCTCGAGCTTCATCCTGTGGAGGCGCGTGAAGCTTGGGATGTACTTGGGCGCCATCTCGGGCGCTACGACGTTTGCGGCGACGCCGACAATCGTCCCGGCGTTCAGCATGGTGCCGATGCTTACCCGCGCGTGGTCGCCTATGAAGGAGCCGACCTTTGTCTCGCCGGTTTTAGTAGGTCCCCTGGGTGTGTAAACCACTATCTCCCCGTAGTCGTTACGCAGGTTCCCGGTTATCGCGCCAGCGGCGATGTTCACCCACTCTCCCACGTAGGAGTTTCCCAGGAAGCCGTCGTGGGCCTTGTTGCTGTACCCGTGGATGATGCTCTCTGAGACTTCTCCGCCTACCCTGCAGGCCTCTCCGATGCTGGAGCCGGCTCTGATGACTGTTGAAACCCTGACCCTTGTCTCGGGGCCTATGTAGGCTGGTCCCTCGATGTATGTGAAGGGGCCTACAACCGCTCTCGCCTCGACTATAACGGGGCCCTTGGTGGTGTCTACGGTGACAGGTGGTATTACCCTGCTCTCGGGGTGCAAGAGCAGCCGCGAGGGTTCGCCGATCACGTTAACGCCGTGGGGAGGAGCGCTCGCCCACGTGACCCTGGCGGCTTCCCGGGGTATCGTGACGTGGGGGAGCTTAGAGAGGTCCCAGAGCCTGCCTACAGTCAGAGCGTTGCTGAGTTCCTGCCTTCCTAGGCCCGCTGCAACCTTCTCAACAGTCTCCGCGAGTGAGAGCGGGTCGCCGACGCTGAGCTCCCTCAGGCACGCGTAGACCAGCTTGCCCCTGTGGAAGTACGCCTCGTCGTTGCCGCACGCTACACTCTGTTGCGGGAGGTAGCTAGCGTTGACCACGAGGACGTTCTTGTACAGGCCCTTCGGGTTCACAGGGATACCTGTCAGTGACTGGACGTGCTCAGCGAGGTACGCCCTCGTGTAGAGGGCTCTGGGAGCGCCGACAGCCGCCTCTATCTCCTCAAGTATTGTCCTCGGGCCGACCTTGAGGAGGAAAACTGGGCGCGTGAGCGTCAAGGGCTGGAGGTTCACGACGTCGTCGAGGCTCTCGAAAACTATGACTACCCTGTTTTCCGCATGCATGAACTCAATCCCGCAAGCTAAGGCAGATCGGTTTAAAATAAGTTTATTTTTGGGGCGAGGTTGCATCGAGGCGGTGGAGGGACCTAGAGGAGAATTCTTTGAAAACCTCCAGCTCTACTCTTGACTCCAGCATGTCTAGCGCTAGCGACAAGATGTTCCCTAGTAGGTGGTCGAGGAGGCTCGAGGGGTCGAAGCGGTCGAAGTACTCTCTGTATGTTTTCGTTATCTCCATTTTGGCCTCTTGGTCTCCGGTTTTAAATGCTCTTACCGCGTTCTCGAAGGATGTTCTGATAAGCTGCACGTGCTCCTTGGTTATGTCGACGAGGTGCGCTATTCTAGCGAGGCTGGCGATCACGTCCCCCACGCGCTCAAGGGTTTTCCCGTAGTTGAAGAGGGGCATGAGCAGGGTTCTGTCCTGAACACCGACCTTAGAGGAGTACCAGCTGTACATGATAGAGAGGGCTACCTGGCGGCTAAGGAGGAAGTAGAACTTGTCTATCTCTTCGTCTCTCTCGATAATGTCCTTCAGATAGGAGGTGTCACCGGTAGCGGCGAACTCCTCTAGATCCTTGATGCTGTTGAGGATGAGCACCTCCATCCTGCTTAGCACCTTCGGGATCTCAACCGTTGATGCGTCTGCGATCATCTGTAGGAGTATGTAGTCGGAGCCCTCCTCGAAGACCTCCAGGCCCACGAGCCTCTTCAGCGTCCTGCGTATGGTTTCGCGCAACTCCGGTGTCACTCTCCCAGACCTCGAGACGACTTTTATCGAAGCGTAGCCTGCCTGGTACAGCGCGATGATCATCCTCTCAACGGAGTCCTCGTCACCATGAGTGGCCTCCAGCACCTTTACCTCTTCCCGGAACTCCTCGCGCGGACGAGCAGGGGTTATAAGAAGGTGGGTGTCGTAGTCCTCGACAAAGACGGTGTCCCCCTCCTTCAGGTTGTTCTTCTCAACCCACCTTCTAGGCAGGGTCACGGACAAGCTACTCTTCCCGAGCCTCACGAGCCTCCTAGCCTGACTCATACATAGCATGTATATACATGCTTGAATAAATAATTTTTGTATAGAGATTACACATATAGGCTAAGCGCCGCGTAGCTTTGATATGGGGTCGTTCCTAGAGAAGCTAAGGAGCTCTGAGCTCGCGCTGAGCTTCGACGACGTCCTGATACTTCCCAGGTACTCAGACGTGAGGATAGAGGAGGTCGACATCTCCACGCGGCTGAGCCCCCGCCTGACGCTTAAAATACCAATCGTGAGCTCTCCCATGGACACCGTCACGGGCAGAGAGATGGTCCACGCGCTTGGAAAGCTCGGCGGCTTGGGCGTTCTTCCCAGAAACATGCCCCTGGACGAAGCGATAGCAGTCGTGCGTGAGGCAGTCGAGGCGAAAATCCCGGTCGGCGTGGCTGTGGGGCCTTTCGACGATGAGAGAGTGAGCAAGCTCGTTAGTGCCGGGGCCTCTCTAATCGTAATTGACACGGCGCATGGTCACAGCAAGAACGTTATCGAGGCGACGAAGAGGTTTGCCTCGATGGGGGCTGAGGTGATGGCCGGGAACATCGTCACGGGGGAGGCGGCTGAGGCTTTGATCGCAGCCGGTGCGTCCTCGCTCAGGGTCGGCGTGGGGCCTGGACACGCCTGCACCACGCGCGAAGTCGCGGGCGTCGGGTGCCCCCAGCTAACTGCTGTGGCCGCTGTGGCGGACACTGCGAGAAGCTACGGCGTATCAGTGGTTGCGGACGGCGGTATCGAGAAGCCAGCCGACGCAGTTAAGGCGCTGGCCGCTGGAGCCGACGCGGTAATGCTGGGGTACCTGCTGGCGGGTACCGATGAGGCCCCTGGCGCACTCGTCTTGCGCGATGGAAGGTGCTTTAAAGTCTACCGCGGGATGGGTAGCCGGGGGGCTCTGGCTAGTGGGTCCGCGCGGTACGGGGAATTCAAGAGGGTGCCTGAGGGGGTTGAGGGGCTCGTTGAGTGTCGTGGTAGCGTTTCAAAGGTGGTTGAGTGGATTGTGGGCGGAATAAAGCAGGGGATGGGCTACGTCGGGGCTAGGAGCCTGGCGGAGCTGAGGGAGAAGAGCGTCTTCGTTAGGCTAACCGGAGCCGGCGTGAGGGAGAGCGGGCCCAGGGGGCTTTACGAGGTGAGGTACTGATGGGCGTTATCGAAATAGGGGAGCTTCTGGACCACGGCGTGGTCAGGAGAAGGGTTAAGATCCGCTATGAGGGGTCTGAGGACTTTTACTTCGAGAGCGCCGTGTCCCCGGGTCTCGCCGACGCCCACGCGCACCCGCAAGTCGTGGACGTCGGCGAGCGGAGGATGTGGAGACACTCTTACGAGTGGCTTGAAGGGAGGAGGCTGAGGGTCGACGAGGCGGGCTTGAGGAGGGACAAGGAGCTTTCGTCCATGCTGGCTAAGGCGACGATACTGCGGTCTCTCGTAGACGGCGTTACTCTCCTCGCACTGACCGGCAGCCTTGAGGGGAATGTCTCCGCGCTACTCACCCTACCTGTTTCACCGCGCGTCGTGCTGCTCCCTACGGTTATGGAGGCAGAGGGGTGGAGCACGCCTGAGCGCGTCTTCGCGGAGTACGTGCGCAACCTAGCGAAGTGGGATGGCTTCTTTAACATGGGGTTCTTCGTGCACTCTCTCAGGAAAGCCGGGCAGTCCTACCTGTTGGCATCCTACAAGACCGCGTCTAAGCTCGGCGTGCCCTTCGCCCTACACCTCTCCGAGGGCATCGACGAGAGCGAGACACTCGTCGAGCTTCTAGGGGATGCTCCGAGGAACGTCATAGCGGTGCACTGCATCGAGGGAGCTGAGAAGTGCAAGCGGATGGGGCTCAGGGTTGTCCACTGCCCGACCTCAAACCTCTACCTCTACGGCAGAACCCTGCGGGGGCTTGAGTTCTTCGACTCGCTTGGGAGCGACTGGCCTCTAGTCACGGGCACAGTGCTCCGCACCTACAGGGATGCCGTCGCGGTGCACGGCCCGAGCGTACGCCTCCTTGAGAAAGCGACTGTGGGAGGATACGCGGTTTTCGGCATGAGGGGCTCGGGCGACCTCGTAGCCTTCGACCGGAGCCTCGAGAAAGTCATCGCTGGGGAGGCTGAGGCTAGGGCTGTCTTCATCGATGGCAAACTCGTGATGGATGAGGGCACTGTTGTTCAGATGGGCCTGGGCAAAAGGGACGTTGAAAGGTTTAAAGAGGAGGCTGTGAGGCTGGCGTTCGAGAAGTATGGAGTCTAGGCGGAGCGTGTTAGTATTCGACTTCGGCGGGCAGTACACCCACCTCATCGCCAGGAGGGTTAGGGAGCTGAACTTCTACTCCGTTCTTGTGCCTCACAGCGTTTCCCTCGAGGAGTTTCTGCGCTTGAACCCGACCGCCGTCATATTCTCGGGCGGGCCTTCTAGCATATACGTCGAGAACAGTCCTAAGCCAGAAGTAGAGGTGTTCAACTACATTGTTCGAAGCAGGATACCCTTACTAGGGATATGCTACGGGCACCAGCTCATCGCCAGCTTGCTCGGCGGGCGCGTTTCGCGTAAGGAGAAGGCCGAGTACGGCCTTAGTGTTCTAAGGGTCTTAAGGGACGACCCTCTCTTCAGCGGAACCCCTGAGACACAGGTTGTGTGGATGTCTCACCGGGACGCTGTCGATTGGCTCCCAGAGGAGTTCGTGACCCTGGCCTCCACAGAGTACTCTGAGGTGGCGGCTTTCAGGCACAGATCGCTGCCCATCTACGGCGTCCAGTTCCACCCGGAGGTCCGGCACACCGAGTATGGGAGAGCGATCCTCGAGAACTTCCTGAAAAGGGTGGCTGGGCTAGAGCCCAACTGGTTCGTCGAGGACGTGGCCGCTGAGGTGATCTCGCGCCTGAAAAAGGAGCTTCGTGGGAAGGCCCTGACGGCCGTAAGCGGGGGCGTCGACTCCTTGACAGCCGCTGTTATGGTGCAGAAGGCTGTGGGCAGCGATAACATCTACGTGATCCACGTTAACACGGGGCTGCTCCGCGAGGGGGAGAGCGAGAGAACACTCGAGGTTTTGAGGAGGATGGGGTTCAAGAACTTGTTTTACGTGGACGCGAGCAGCCTTTTCCTCGACCGGCTGAGGGGTGTGACAGACCCAGAGGAGAAGAGGAGGGTGGTCGCTAAGACCTTTGCAGACGTCTTCGCGGAGAAGGCTCTTGAGCTGAACAGGGAGGTCGGCGGGTTCAGGTACCTGGTTCAAGGCACCATTTACCCTGACAGGGTTGAGAGCGGTGCGACGGGGAAGGCTACCGCGAAGATAAAGAGCCACCACAACGTCGTCATGGAGGCTATCCCGGGGCTGGAGATAGTCGAGCCGCTGGCGGAGTTCTACAAGGACGAGGTTAGGAGGATCGCGAGGAGCCTAGGACTGCCGGAGGAGGTCATCACCCAGCACCCCTTCCCGGGTCCCGGCCTCGCAGTCAGGATTGTGGGGGAGGTCACGGAGGAGAAGCTGAGGATACTCCGCAAGGCGACGGGGATCGTTGAGGAGGAGTTCAGGAAGGCGGGCCTGTACGAGAAGGTGTGGCAGGCATTCCCTGTGCTGCTCTCGGTCAAGACGGTTGGAGTTAAGGGCGATGAGAGGAGCTACGAGTATGCTTTAGCCCTCAGGGTTGTTGAAAGCGAGGACGCCATGACGGCGAGCTTCGCGAAGTTGCCATGGGACTTCCTCGAGAGGCTTGCCGAGAGGCTGGTGAACGAGGTCGAGGGGGTGAATAGGGTCCTCTACGACGTCACCCACAAGCCGCCGGCAACGATCGAGTTCGAGTGAGGGCTGAAGCGAACGCTTTATGTAGTTATTTATGTAATTCGAGAGGCAGAGGGCCTGTGCATGGACCACCGTGGATCTGGAGGAGGGGTTGCCGGAGGGGCAGGCCGCCGAAAAGCAGGTGGATCTGGGGGCCAGTCCCAAAGCTCACCTTCATACCCGTTGACGAGAACGGAGTGGAGGTACGGGGGGAGCCCATCGTGCTCACGCCGGATGAGGTGGAGGCTCTCCGGCTCGTGTACTTGGAGGACCTCACCCAGGATGAAGCTGCGGTGAAAATGGGGGTTTCGCGTGGAACACTCTGGCGGATCGTCGAGGCTGCCAGGAAGAAGCTGGTTCAGGCCTTAGTCGAGGGGAGGCCGATTATCGTTACACCGTAGGGAAATCAGACTTGTCACCATTCTTCACCTTTTCGGCCGCGCCTGGCACATTTACCCCTTCACTGATCCGGGGCCCCCTTTAAGGGTTTTCATGGGCTCCGCGCCTTCGGCCAACCCCGCCAGCTTGGGCTGTGCGGCGGGGCCCTGCCTCGGCGCCTCTTCGCCTCATCGCGCCGCGCGCGGCACCCGGCGGGCGGCCGTGTGGCCGTGCCGGGAACTGAGGCCTGCTGGCCTTTCTCTGGTGCCGTGGGTCGAGGCTCTGGGGTGCTGGCTGAGCCACGCGCTCAGAGCCTGGAGGTGCTTTTCTGCTCTGCATGCTTTTAGGAAGAACTTCGCGGCGTTGTAGCTTGCTGCCCAGTCCCTGGTCCACTCCAAGCCACATTTAGGGCAACGGTAGTAGCGCTTCCTCAGCTCTACTCCCCGCGAGCCGCAGAGGGGGCACTGCTTCCCGCTGACGTTGTTCTCCGGCTGGAACCACTTGGCGCCCTCGTACCAGGCCATGTTCTCAAGCCTCTCCGCCACTCTGAGCAGCGTTCTCTGTAGCTTCGTTCCCCTCAGGGACTCGGCCCGGGGCACATCCGCAACGAGTACGACGGTGTAGCCCCAGTCCCGCAGCTTTCTCACAAGCTCTCTCAGCTCCCTGAGCACGCCCCTGACCCAGTCGTTGTTGAGCTTCCTCACTTTCCTCGACGCCTGCCCCGCTACTCTCTCAGCCCTCTCCGGCGTTAGGTTCATCTTCACTCTCAGCCTCTCGGCGAGCCTCAGTGCCTTCTCCACAGCGGAGCCTCTCCCTTCTCTCTGCAGCCTCCTGACGTTCCTCCTCAGCTTGAACCTCTCTACGGCTCGCTCCCAGCTCTTAACCTCGGAGTAGCTGGTCATGATTGCTGCCAGGAGCCGTAGCATTGTGGTGTTGGGAGGCTTAAAGACGCGCTGAGCTACCAGCTTGGCTTCGCTGTCGAAGGCGAAGACCATCAGGTAGAGCCCGTGCGAGCTGTTCACGTCCACCGCTATGACAGCCAGCCTGCCCTCTCCGTCCCACCACGCCTGCTTCACCTTGCGGTGAGCCACCAGCCTCAGCCTACCCTTTGCGGTGAGCTGCAGCGTCAGCTTAACGTCCTCGAAGCACTGTATGTCCTCAAGCACTGCTCTGATCAAGGACGGCTTCAGCCTTATTGCAACGCCTGCGCTACTAATGCGTAGCCTGCCCCTGGAGGCGTCAAGCACCGCAACGGCAGCGGTGTTGCCGTGGAGCACCTCGCCGTCCTTGACCACCTTGACGATCAGCGGCACCGGCGGCGGAGTGAACCTGCTGCGAAGCTTCGACTTCTCCCTAGCCTCCGCGAGTATCTTGCACCACTCCGCGGCGTACCAGAACAGCCCCTTCGGTAGCCCAGACGTCTTTGAGGCCTCTTCTATCAGCTCTCTGCCGAACCTCTCCGGCTTCTTTCTGAACGCGTCGCCGTACATCCTCTCGAGCTCCTCGCTGGCCCGCTCAACGGCAAGGGTGATGTCGGAGTAGAGCTTTCGGAGCCGAAGCCTCAGCTCCCTGCTCGCCTTTACCTCCCAGACCCTGTAGGCGTCAATCGGCTCCTTGCGCTTCCCGCCATCCTCACCATTCCCTCTGCTCACGCTCCCACCTCCAGGGAGCCTGGCTCGCTGCGCCCCGAGCCCTCCCTGCGCTTCAGCCCCACACTCCACTGCGCTACGCGGCCTTATATCCCTGCGCCGAAAATAAACGCCGAAAGTGAAAACGCATGAAACAAGGAAGTAGTTATGCTGGCTCAGTGCGGCTGTAACCGTTTCTCTCACTGAGAAGGCTCTCTGGGTGCTCTCGTTTGAGGGCTAGGAGGGAGGAGGGCAGGCTGGCTTTGGCGCTGGTGAGGTGCGCCTTCTACGGCTACTGCGGTGACAGGGTAGTCGAGGAGCGCGGGGACCTCCTGGAGGCTCTAGGCGAGCTCCACTCCTCTTTCCCGGATAAGCCTGCTAAGTGATTCTACAGGGCCACGTACAGGCTTTGGCTGGGAGGATGGAGAAAGTTAGCGTGGAGCACTGGCTCGTGAAGGGGCTGCCCGAGTTGGGCGACACCTACCCCTGGTACAACGTCTGGATAAGCGATGGAAAATATAGGTGCGACTGCCTCTTCAGGGCCTACGGCTACGTGAGGAGGGCGAGGATATACACGCACATAGCGACGGTCATGCTACACCCGAGGCAGCTCAGGCTCTGCGCCAAATGAGCCTCAAGGCGGCCTCGCCGCACATCAGCTCCTCAGGGCTGTAGCCGAGCAGCAAGAGGAGGCCGCAGGCACGCTCCGCCAGGTAGACGTAGCGCGTGTCGCCGACCACAACTTCTTTGACGAAGCCCGCTGAGCGGAGCCTCTCCAGCGCCGAGGCGATGTACCTCGAATTCCTTGTGCCGAAGGCTTTGGTGACGGGTCTCGGCTGCCTTAGGCGCCACAGCGTCCTTACAAGGCCGGTAAGCTCGAGCCACTCGCGACGCAGCCCCAGACCTCCCTGTCTACTTCGACCATCACAGCAACGGGCGGGGATAGGGTTATAAGCGCTCACACATGCTGTGCCGGCTAAGAGCCTGAGCTTTGCAAGCGGTGATCGAAAATCTCTGCTCCCAGCCCTCTCAAACTCCACCGGAAGCGAGGGAAGATGCAGGTCGAACACGGGAAGAAACTAGGGAAAAATTTAAAAAGCGCCATTGCTATCATCATCTGAGGAAGAATAGCGGGAAAGGAGTTATAAATTTGCTACTTTAGCTTCAGCGACCTGCCCCTGCGCGAGAAGGGCTGAGGGACCTGCTTCGCGCATTATTCTTTCGATCTCCCTGGTCTTTGACTTCACGTAGAGCAGGAACGCTTCGAAGAGCAGTCTCAACGGCAGGTGCTTCGGCGACCTGAGGTACATCTTGAAGGCTATGTCCTCACCCCAATGCAGGGAGTGCTGAAGCGCGCGCCACATCACTTCGACATGGGCTTCTGTGATCCTCTCCCTGATGAAGCCCTGCTGGTCCTTGAAGTAGCCCATGGGCACGAAGAACATGGGCACTACGAGGCTCCTGTAGCCCTTTATTTTGTCAAGGAGCTCGGCTGTCTCCATGAGGTCATCCTCGGTCTCGCCAGGCACGCCGAGGATCAGCGTGAGCGCTGGGACAATGCGGTGGTCGTGCATTATCGCCAGCGCGTCCTCCACCACCTCGTGCCACCTGTCGAGCGGGTAGGGGGCGGCTTTCCCTGGCATTATGATCCTGGCGAGCCTCCTGGAGCCCGTCTCGAGGCCAACTTGCACGCCGAGCCAGTCCTGGTAGTCGTCGTAGATGATATCTGTTAGCTTCGATATCAGCCTGTACTTCTCCTCCGCGTACTTCACTCCAGCCAGCGTCACGTGGCTCCACGCCATCGCCCTGTAGTACCTTTTTACGAGGCTGTGAAGCTTTAGGAGCGCATCCGGGTTTGGTTCGATGCCCCTAGCGCCGTAGAGGAGGATGTCCTCAGAGTGAATGACCCCGGACCTTATGCCTGCCTTCACGTTGACCTGTAGCTCCCTCTCTATCTTCTCCAGCGGGTAGTACCTCACTGGCCTCAGGGTCACGGGGCAGAACCTGCACCTCCTGGGGCACCCCCTCATCACCTCAACTAGACCGTTGATGCTCGCGCCTCTAATCTCGGGTATCTCGTCGAGGCTGGGGGCGTCCTCTGGGCCGACGTAAACGTAGGCCGGGAGCTCCTCGCCTTCCAGCGCCTTGCGCACGATATCGCCTATAACCCTCTCAGCCTCAACGTCGATAACTGTGTCCACGCCGAACTCCCTCCAGTACTCGGTCCTCCAGAGCCACTGCCAAGCCGCCGGCCCGCCTGCTATGATCTTAAGCCCCCTGCTCTTAGCCTCTCGTATGCTTGGCCTGCGCATGAGCCTCTTGAAGCTCCTGCTGTTCACAGGCTCCTGCCCGGTTATTGCCCACCACTCGACGCTGGGGGAGTTCATGGCGAAGTAGTCGTGGTGCCCCACCATGAGCACTTTCGCGCTCTTCAGGTAGCGGTCGATGTAGTCCGGGTCCACTACGGCCGCGTTGAAGCCCTCCTCCAGGAGCTTCGCCTCAACCTTCCGCAGACCGTAGGGCGCCTCCAGCGGCCTACCGAACTTGTCGACCTTTGGCCTCGGAGCGCTGAGCCACATCCAAGCCCACTCCGGCAACCCGACGGGGGGAGCGGTCGTGAAGAAGCCGATGAACTCCTTCCTGTGGTGGTTCGTCATCATGGAGCGGTCGGTGGTTATTACGACGTCAAGCACTCCTAACCACCCTCACCTCAACCGTGAAGGGTATGATTTCGCCCAGCGCCTCCCTCACGACCTCGGCGGCCTCTGCAGGGCTTTGGGCGACTACCTCGAGCACAAGCCTTTTAGCCCTGTTCTTGATGGCCGCGTTGACCGCCTCTACCGCCTCGCTCTTAGATGCTACTCTCACTCTTACCTCCATGGAGACCAGCCTCGAGTGAGCGTATAGCTTTAAAGAGCTCCGAGTCGAGGAGCGCAACGCGCTCCCCGAGCTCTGGGGCGCGAGCCGATATCTCCCTGAGCCTCTCCCTGGCTGTCTTAAGCATCCTTATATGCGCCTCAGCCACAAGCCTCCCGAGCGGGATCGAGGGAGCGTAGAAGTTCCTCCGCCCGCTTCTAAACCTGTGGACCAGCCTGTGGCTCTCGAGGACGCGTAGAGCCGCCGAAACCGCTGACTTGCTGTAGCCTGTGACGCGCTGGATCTCGACGCAGTCGAGGGGCTTCCCCAAGGTGTAGAGCAGAGCGAGAACCATGGCGCTCGACTTAGGCAGGTTGAGGGGTGAAAACGCCCCCGACAGCACGGACAAGGCCTCATGGAGAACACCACCCGGTAGATCAACGGGAATCATAGCTTTCCACAGAGATCTGGAAAAACTGTAAATCCAAAACATTTGCTTAGTAACTTAAGTTATTAATGATCGACCTCGAGCATGAAGCCCACCCGCAGCTCCTCCCCCTGGAACGCCTCCAGCAGCCTCGTCGCCGCCACGCGCCCGGTGCAGTGACCCGGGTAAACTCTGACAACGCCCAGCTCGCGTAGCTTTTCCTCGACGACCCTGAGGTAGTCTAATGGCTTCCCCGCGAGGTGGAAGCCGCCGAGAACTGCTGTCACCGGCTTACCCAGAGCCTTCTCGGCGTGCAGAGTAACGTTTACCAAGCCGCTGTGGCCGCACCCCGTCGCCACCAGCAGCTCCTCACCGAGATCCACCGCCAACGCCGTGTCATCGGTGAAGGTGTGGGGCGCGAGCCTACCGCCTTCCAGCACGTAGGTGTCAGGGAGGTGGCTGGTCAGCTCCGGGTAGTACCTGGGAACCTCCCCAAGGAAGAATACGCCCGGCGACACTTCCAGGACCCCCTTCTCAAGCATCAGGCTGAAGTGCTCCTCCAGGAAGCTCTGAGAGTAGGGGATGCCGATGTACCTCCTCGAGCCCTCCTCGAGCTTTACTGCGGGCTTTAACGCGAGCGGGTGTGCTACCAGGAGCGGTTTTGTCTTCAGCACACGGGTTAAAGCGTAGATGCCGCCTGTGTGGTCGTAGTGCCCGTGCGAGAGCACCACGGCGGTGAGGCGCGCCAGGTCTGCTCCGAGTTGCTGCGCGTTTAGCAGGAGAGGCATTCCGGTCTGCCCCGTGTCGAGGAGAACTAGGTTGCCCTTGTAGTACACGAGCATCGAGAAGCCGTGCTCCGCGAGCAGGCCCCTGCTTCCGAAGGCGGAGTCGTCCACGAGAACCGTTATCTTCAGCATTGTGCCTGTATCGGTTCCATCGGATTTCTACTTTGCGTCATGGAAGAGGTGCTCGACGTCCCCCGCCTCCAGCACCACCACTCTCTCGTCCTCGGTTTTCACGATTAAGCGCCCGAGGCTGTCGACATCGACAGCATAGCCCTTCACCTCCCCTCCTCCAGGCAACGCCACCCTGACTCTTCGCCCGATGGTAGCGGACAGCGCCCTCACCTCACTGATGATGCCTTCGCTCCGCGCCTCAGCTAGGAAGCCAAGATACCCTCTGAGCTCCCGTAGGATCTCCACGAGTAGTGCTTGAGGGTCAAAGGCCTTACCAGTCTCCTCGAGGAGGGTGGTAGCGGTCGCGCGCAGCTCGCTGGGCAACGGGTTGCTGACGTTGACCCCCACACCCAGGAGTAGCTCAAGCCCCTCCCCGAGCTGGGATGCCTCGAGAAGCACACCGGCCACCTTCTTTCCCCCCACGAGAACGTCGTTGGGCCACTTAATCCTGGCCTCAACCCCTGCGAGCTTCGTTAAGGCCTTCGCTACTGAGAGGCCCCCAGCAAGCGCCAGGAGCCAGGGGTTCTCTAGTCGGAGGGGTCCTAGCGCCAGGGTGAACCAGAGGCCCCCTCTGGGAGCGTACCACTTTCTCCCGAGCCTGCCGCGCGCGTTCAGGATTTCCTCGCAGATCACGAGGCAGGGGGTGCCCGGGCGGTGAAGGCCGCGCGCGAGGTCCTGCGAGGAGGCGGAGCAAGTCTCGAAGCGGTGTACTTCGAGGCCTGGCCACACCGACGGAAGATCCTCAAAGGTAGGTTTCCCGCCCATACGTGCTTGTGGAAGAGGTGCGAGGGGTCACTTGAACGTTTTCGCGCGGCTACCATTGCTTTGCTCTGGCCAGGAGTATCAGGTCTCTCAGGCCATCCTCTAGCCCTATTTTCGGTTCGAAGCCGAGCGTTTTCCGCGCCTTGCTGATGTCGGCGTAGCTGTGCTTGATGTCTCCCGGCCTGGGCGGCTGGTACTCGACGCCGCAATCGGGGCAAGCCAGCTTCCTGACCAGGAGGGCTAGCTCGTTGATCGTGGTCGGCTTACCGCTAGCTATGTTGAAAACCTCACCCGACGCCCCCTTCTCGAGAACCAGCTCCACAGCCCTGGCCACGTCTGTCACGTGCACGAAGTCCCGTGTCTGGGTCCCGTCCCCGTATATGGTGAGCTTTTCGCCCGCTAGCGCTCTTTCGATAAACCTGGTTACCACTCCAGCGTAGCTGCTGGTCTGGCCGGGGCCGTAAACGTTGAAGAGCCTAAAGATGGTGTACTTCAGACCCTGCCCGCGGTAGAGCTCGAGTATTTGCTCGCCGAACAGCTTGCTCAGCCCGTAAGGTGAGAGGGGCTTAGTGGAGTGGCTCTCGTCGATGGGTAGGCGCTGCGGCTCGCCGTACACAGAGGCCGAGCTGAAGTAGAGCAAGGGCACGCCCGATTCGAGGCATGCCCTAGCTACCGATAACGCTCCGAGGACGTTGTTCTCCATGTATAGCTCAGGTTTCTCGACAGACTCCTCCACGCTCACGTACGCCGCCGCGTGGACGACGAGGTCCGCGCCGCGCGCAACATCGGCCACGGCCGCCCTATTCCTCACATCCGCACGGATCACGGGCAGGCCCGCGCGCCTAAGCCTCTCGAGGGCGAGCGGTGAGGCTCTCTCGAGCGTGTCCACGAGAGTGACTGTGTGCCCCCTCTCTTTAAGGAAAAGCCCAAGGTTGTGCCCAATGAAGCCAGCGCCCCCGGTGATTACTACCGAGCCCACGCGAACGGTTGCCCGCAGAGCTATTTAAGCGACGCGCCCGATCCCAGCAGTGCATTACCAGAAGTAGCCTGTGCCGATTTCGGCTTGAGCTCGAAGTGGCTGGTGAGAGGGCTAGCGGAGACGGCGAACACTGACTCACAATTACCTCGCCAACCCGGTGGGAACAGGAGCATAGATTGAGCGCGGGAAAACTGAGAGGCGTAATAACTGCGGGGAGAGGGGTTTTTCTCACTCTTCCTCGCTTAAAACCTTCTTGATCCTCTTGGAGACGCTCTCAGGCAGGGCTTCGTCCTCCATCCTGCGCGACAGGGGGTTCAGCAGAACCAGGCCTTTGCCGTCGATTACGGCGATCTCCCAGGCTCGGAGGTCGTGGGGGGTTTGCCGCATCTTCTCGACAATGATGTACCTTGTGAGAACGCCGTTGATCACCCTGCGCTTGAAGTGTATGATGCCGTCGGCGATGTGCTCGAGGCCCCAGCCGAATGCGCCTCCCGTGGTTATGGCGTACTGGGACGTGGCGTAGACTGTGAGATCCCACTTGGCGAGGATCCTCTTCACCGTGTAGCTCTCCTCCCTTGCCTTCACAGGGGCCCTCAGCCAGAAGGCGCTCATCGAGTCAATCACCAGCCTTCTAGCCTTTGAGCCGAGCCTCTTCTTGGCCTCTATCACCTTGTCCAGCATCTCCTCGACGGTGACGAGGTTCAGGTTCCACTCGTCGCTGGTGCTCCGCATGAGCGCGTCGATTATTATGAGCCTGCCCTCACGGTAGGCTTTGTCGAAGTCCATCCCGAACTGGGATGCCTGCCTTATTATGCTCTCCCTGCTCTCCTCCGTCGTCACGTAGATCGCCTTCTCGCCGCGCAGGAGACCGGCGTTGACGAAGTGCAGGCAGGCGATCGTCTTCCCTGTTCCGGGCATGCCGACCAAGGCCACGAAGAAGCCCTCTGGTACACCGCCGGCAAGTATGTCGTCGAGCCCTTTGATGCCTGTGGAGAGCCTCTCCACGCTCTTCGAAGAAGAAGTTGGTACGCAGAGCTAAAAGGTTTCCGCCCCGTCGTTCCATATATATTTCTATGTAGATAGGGGGTAGATTTATATAGAGGTATTTAGTTGTAGGCACGACCAGCATGAAAAAACTGGTAGCAATCGGATCGGTCGTGCTGGCGGCAGTGGCCTTAGCGTTGCTCGGTCTGCTCCTCCGGCCCACCGTTACAAGCCAAACCGCGCAACCCAACTACCCTAGCGCAACGCTGTCGGGGAGCGGCGCGACCTTCCCGCAAGCCCAGATAAACGTCTGGGTCTCGGAGTTCAGCAAGAAGTACCCTACGATCAAGGTGGAGTACGCCGGCGGCGGTAGCGGCAAAGGCCAGTCAGACTTCATTCAGGGCGTCGTCGACTTCGCCTGTAGCGACGTCCCGCTAAAGACCGCTGACTGGGAGAAAGCCAGAAGCGCTTACGGCGCGGTGTACCAGATCCCGTGGGTTGCAGGGGGTGTGGCGTTCGTGTTCAACATCCCGGAGCTGGGCAACGCCACCCTGAGGCTTTCCCAGAGTGTACTGGTGAACGTGCTTCTCGGTAGGGTAGAGTACTGGGACGACCCGAGCATTGCCAGCCTCAACCCTGGATTAAAGCTACCACACCAGAAGATAATCTTCGTTCACAGGAGTGATGCCAGCGGAACGACCAACGTCGTGACGGCCTTCCTGTCAAAGGTATCCCAGGAGTGGAGGGAGCGGGTAGGAGCCGGTCTCACTGTTCAGTGGCCTCTAGACTCTGTAGGCAGGGGGGTTGGCGCGCAGGGCAACCAGGGCGTAGCGCAGACTGTTAGGAATACACCGTACTCGCTCGGTTACGTCGAGCTCGCGTACACGAAAAACCTCGGGGTGGTCGCGCTCGAAAACGCTCTCGGCGAGTACATTATTCCCACCCCTGAGTCTGTGGCGAAGGCGCTGGAAGGGGTGAGCGTGAAGCTGGATCCCGCCTCAGACGTGAGCAAGCTAAACCTCCTCGACCAAACGCTGAACGTGAAGGCGAGCGGCGCGTACCCAATAGTCTCCGTCAGCTACCTTATCGTGAAGAGCCCGAGCGCCTACCCTCGGGAGAAGGCTAAGGCGCTTTCGCTTTTCCTCGAGTGGGTTTTCACAGAGGGCCAGAGGTACATCGCCGAGGGCTATGCACCCGTAGCAGGCACCTTCCTCGAGGCAGGCAGGAGCGTCGCGAAGCTGCTCTCGGGTCAATAGACTATTAAAATAGCCTTCTTTCTATATACAGCTGAGGTTAAATTTATATTGATACATAGTTTTCAAACGCTGGGTGATGATTTGCACGTAGACAGCTTCATCAAGGTGTCGATCCCGTTCGTCGCCATCGTCCTACTCGCTTTAGCTGCCTTGGTAGCCACCCTGGCCGTAAACTCTGCCCCAGCGATACTCCGCTACGGCCTCAACCTTATCACAACTTCTGGGTGGTCGCCCAGTGAGGAAGTGTACGGCCTTCTACCAGCCCTGCTGGGAACCCTTTACGTCTCCGCCTTGGCCACGGGGCTGGTCGCGCTGATTGTACCCGGAGTTGTGGCCTTAGCTTGGGAGTATGCGCCGGCTAGCTTGCGGGGGTTACTGCGTGGCTTGATGTTCTACGGAACTGCGCTACCAACCGTCGTGTTCGGGTTGTGGGGGCTCGACTACGTGGCGCCGCTGTTGCGCAGTCTAAGAGTACCTGGGGTGTGCGAGAACGCTTCGCCGACAGGCCAGTCGATCCTTACTGGAGCCGTGGTGCTAGCCCTGATGAACGCGCCCTTCGCCTCCTTGATCCTCTACGAGGCGTACAGGTTCGTGCCATTCACTTACCGCGAGGCTCTATTCAGCCTGGGGGCCACAGGCTACGAGAGGTTCAGAGTCCTGTGGGGTCTCATTAAGGGAGCGTTCCTGGGCGCCCTCCTCCTCACGTTCGGCAAGAGCGTCGGCGAAACAACAGCCGTGAGCTTGGTAGTGGGTAACTCTTTCAATATACCCCTCTGCCCCCTCGAGCCGGGGATTACGGTTTCGAGCCTAATTGTGAACTACGTCACGGAGGCCTCTCTCTACAGCTACATGCTGAGCACCCTCTTCAGCGCCGCTCTAGTAATGCTCCTGGTAAACGCGCTGTTTGTGGCTGTTGGCCTCTGGCTTGCCAGGAAGGCTGGTGGTTGGCGATGAGGTTGAGGAGAGCCGTAGCCGACAGGGCTTTCCTCGTCTACTCGCTGGTTACAGCCGTTACCCTCCTCGCGGTAATCTTACACATAGCGTTTTCCTCGATCCTGAGCCTGGCGCGCGTCCTAGTGGCCGAGGGTTTAGGGTTTTTCGTCCTGCCTCCAGGCGAGCCCGGAGGGAGTGTCGGGGGACTTGGCCCCGTGATCCTGAACACGGCGATTATGACGGCTCTAGCCCTAGCCTTTTCCGCACCCGTCGGGGTGGCTGTGGGGGTGTACCTCGGCGAGGAGAGGATGTCGAGGCTCGCTAGCATTGCTTCCGCTACGGTGCAGATGCTCGCGGAGATCCCTACCGTGATTATCGGGCTCTTCGTTTTCGCAACTATCTGCTTGTCGCTGAAAAGCTACTCGCTACTCGCCGGCGCAGTCAGCCTGGCCATAACGGTTCTTCCCTTCGTAATCGAGCAGGTCAAGGAGGCTGTCACCTCGATACCGGAGGAGTACCGGGAGGCGGCCTACGCGCTCGACCTCCCCCGCTGGAAAACAGTCTGGCTCGTGCTCGTCCCCATGTGCAGGACCGGCATCGCCTCGGGCGTCCTGCTGGGCTACACGAAGGCTCTAGGCGAGACGGCGCCTGTTCTGCTCACCGCGGGCTTCGCGCTCTACGGCTTCTACGGCCTTACGGGGCCCTCAAGCACACTATCCCTGGTCGTCTACCGCTTCGCGATGATGCCCTACGAGAACCTCAGGTCGCTGGCGTGGGCCGCATCGGGTCTCCTCCTCATCGCCTCCGTCGCGCTTACGTACCTTGTTGGGAGGCTCGCGGGCGAGGTGAAGTTCTGATGAGCGGTGCCGCTGTAAGGTTTAGTAACGTGAACGTGTGGTACGGGGAATCCCGCATCCTGTGGAACGTGAACCTAGAGGTGCCCGAGAGGACGATCTTTGCCGTGATGGGGCCCTCTGGTTGCGGGAAGTCTACTCTCCTTCGGACTGTCAACAAGCTCGTGCTCTTGAGAGACGGAGCACGGGTCAGCGGCAAAGTAGAGGTAATGGGCCACGACGTGTACAACTCCACTAGCCCCGACACGCTGGCACGCCTGACCGGGATGGTCTTCCAGACCCCGAACCCCTTCCCACACCTCAGCATCTACAACAACGTCGTCATCGGCCCGAGGCTCCATGGCCTCGCTAGGGGAAGGGAGCTCGAGCGGCTCGTGAGGTGGGCTCTCGAGAGGGCAGCGCTGTGGGACGAGGTTAAGGATCGTCTCCGCGAGCCGGCTTCCAGGCTTAGCGGCGGGCAGCAGCAACGCCTGTGCATCGCAAGGGCCCTCGCGTTGAAGCCGAAGGTCCTTCTGCTGGACGAGCCCACCGCCAGCCTCGACCCCGTGAGCGCCGGTAAGGTGGAGGAGGTCGTGAAGGAGCTGAAAGAGGAGGTGACGGTGATCCTGGTCACGCACGACCCCGGTCAGGCGGAGAGGCTGGCAGACAGGGGGGTGGTGCTCTTCTCCGGTAGGATCGTCTGGGAGGGAGCTATAGGTAGCCACTACGCGGAGCACTACCGCAAGCTGATACACAAGCTAACCCTCGAAGCCCGGGAAGCGGCGCTTCGCGTTCCGGCCACCTCGTAGCAATCGCAGAGCGGGTAAATACCATCGCTATGATTATAGGCTGATCATCAAACCTGTCTCGCCGTCAACCTTGTAGCCGGGGTACGCGTCGAGGCTCTTCTGCGAGAGGCTCTTCAGGGCCTCCACTAGCCGCGCGACCTCGGGCTTCCTGAGAGAGTCTTTCCTCAAAAGTACGTCGTACCTCTCCCAGGCGATACTCACGAACCCTAAGCCGTACTTCTCGGCTACCAGCCTCAGCGCGACACCGACGTCCGCGACACCCTTGGCTACAAGGTAGGCGACGGCCTCGTGCGTTTTCACCTCGAATGTGTAGCCGTTGAGCTTGGACTTGAGCTCCTCGACCGGCACTCCTCTCTTCGCCGCCTCGTCCTCGAGCATCTTGTCGACGAGCACCCGCGTGCCGCTCCCCGGGTTGCGGTTGACGAACTTCAGGCCTCGATCGATTACGTCTGATAGCGAGGCCACTTCCCCGAACTCCTTTCTGTAGACGAAGCCCTGCTCTCTCAGGTAACCCCTCAGCAGGACAGCTTCCCTGATCTCGTACCTCCTCACGTACGGTACGTTGTACTCGCCCGTCTCGGGATCCAGGAGGTGCGTGCCAGCCAAGTCGGCAACGCCGCTCTTCACCGCCTGGAGCCCGCCTGTGCTGCCCACGTTCACAAGCCTCGCGGCCTCACCTACGACGTCTCGAACGAGATCCTGAAGCAGGGGGTCATGGCTCCCTATGATGTTCACCGCGTAGGGCCTGGCGAAGGGGTTCGGTATGACCTCTGCGACCGCGCCCTGGGGCTTGAACTCCTCGCTCTCACGGACGACTATGAAGCCGTCGAAGAGAGCCATGGAGGACACGCGCCCGCTGTGTCCCGGTAGGGGGAAGGCTCTCAGCCTCTCCCCGTCGCTGGTGAGGATCGCTGGAACGAAGACGCGTATACCCGGCTCCCCCCTCAGCGGGAGCGCAACCTCGGCGCTCAGACTTTTGACGGGTGGGGTCCGGAGACCTTGAAGCTTCGAGACCACGGGGATGAGGTAGAGGTACACCGTCAAGAGGCAGGACATGGGGAAGCCGGGGAGGCCGAGGAGGATCTTGTCCCCGTGGAGCGCGACGACGAGGGGACGGCCTGGCTTCTCGCGCACGCCGTGGACCAGTATGCCGGGGTTCAGCTTCGACATAGCGCGGAAGGTGTAGTCCTCGAGGCCCGCGCTCGTGCCGCCGATAGTGACCACGACATCGTTCTCCTCCAGCGCCCTGTGTATGAGCTCCTCTATCAGGGAGGAGTCGTCCGGGACCCGTTCATAGATCCTCGGCTGAGCCCCCAGGAGCTTCATGAAGCTGTACACCATGTAGGAGTTCGAGTCGTAGACCTGCCCGTACTCGAGGCGTTGCCCCGGGGGCCTCACCTCGTTGCCCGTGGGTATTATCCCCACCCTAACCCGCCTGTAGACCCAGACCCTGTCAACCCCGGTGGTAGCGAGAAGGGAGACGAGGAGGGGTGTCACGACGTCGCCTCTCCAAGCCAGTATCTCCCCGAGCGCGATGTCCGAGCCGGCCACGTCCACGTTCTCGCCGTGGGCCACGCTCCTGTAGAACACGACCTGCCCCTCGGACTGGTGCGTGTACTCAACCGGCACGACGGCGTCCGCGGGGTAGGGCACGATGGCACCCGTAGAGACCTCGACGGTCTCCCCCCTGCTTATCCTGATCAGCCTCGTCTCGCCCGTGGACAGCTTGTCGACAAGCTTCAGCGCGCGCGGCCTGTCCTCGTAAACGCCCACGAGGTCGGAGCTGATGACCGCGAAGCCGTCCACGAGTGCCCTGGTGTAGGGCGGGTAGTCCATGGGGGAGAACACGTTCCTGCTCAGGACTCTACCCACGGCTTCCGGTAGGGGGACCTCCTCCTCCCCGAGGGGCTCCAGCCTCCGGTGCGACTCGAGGATTTTAAGGACGTCGTCGACTGAGACCAAGCTACGGTAGATTTTCCTCTCCGGCATTAGACAACACCCCTTATGAGGTGGACCTCAACCTCTTCACCCTCCTCGTAGCCCTCCACCCCCTCTGGCACGATAACGAAGCCGTTCCCGCGCAGCAGGCTCGTGAGGGAGCCCGAGCCCCCGACCATCAGCGGCTCAGCGCACAGTCCCTCAGAGCACCGGTAAACCCTGACCCTGGCGAAGCCCACGACGCCCATCTTCACCGTGATCCTCCTCGTCAGCACGGCCCTGACCCTCGGGTAGTCCGGCACCTCCAGTCCTAGGTCGCGGAGCATAGGCTTCACCACGACCTCGAGCGTCGACAGCGCCGCCACAGGTAGCCCGCTCATGGCCACGATGGGCTTCCCGTCCTTTACGGCGAGGCAGGCCGTCTTCCCGGGTTGCACGGCAAAGCCGTGCACCATGTACTCGGGGTTGAGGCCCTCCACGGCCCTCACGGTGAAGTCGTGCCCGCCCATCGACGTCCCGCCCAGCAGGACGCTCATGTACGCCCCGCTCCTGCTCAGCCAGCCCGCGATCTCCCCGATGTCGTCGCGGGCAAGCGAGAGCTCTTGAACCCTGAAGCCGTGCTGCTCGAACCAGCCCTTGACGAACACGTGGGTGAAGGGCTTGAAGAAGGTCCCTGAGACTATCTCGTCCCCCACGTTCAGAATCCCGACCGTGGCGTCAAACACCCTGACCGTTTCCCTGCCCTCCAAGATCAAGCCGGCGATCGACTGGGGCCTGATCCTCTCCCCCCTCCTCACAACCACTAAACCCTCGTCGTACTCCTCACCCGGCAGGGAGACGTTCTCGTACACCGCTACTCGCCGTAGCACGTAGACCCTGCCATCCTCCTCGAAGGCGTCCTCAACCGGCACGACCGCGTCCGCGCCCTCCGGCAGCAGGGCTCCGGTTTCAATCTTCACAGCCTCGCCGGGGGCCAGCCTGACGGGAGCCTCACCCGTTGGCCTGAGAACGCCCCCCGAGAGCTTCAGGGGGACGGGGGAGCTGGGCGACGCCGGCTCCACGTCCGTGGCGCGGACAGCGTAGCCGTCCACCACGCTCTTCGGCTTAGGGGGCAGCTTGAAGGTCGAGACAACGGTCTCCGCCGAGTACAAGCCCAGCGCGCCCCCAACAGGCACCTCCACCTCTCCAGGGAGCTTAAGGTACCTCCGCACCTCGCGCAGGACCGCCGAAACGCTGTGCAACTCCCTCAAAGCCGTCAACCTTGCTTCGGTTCCTGCAAAGGTGCTTTTTAGCTTTTCCCTAGTCTCCTACCGCGCTCAGCCGCAGCGGTAAGGGCGAGCGCTGTGTCTGAAGGAGGCAACGGGTTAAGTTGATCAGGCCGTCGAGGATGCTTCAGCGTCTTAGGCTGCTCAAGGCCATCAGCAGGGTGTCCGGCGCGGAGGGCGACAGGTACGTCGCCTCGGCGCCGGGGAGGCTCTACGCCTTCAGGCTTCTGCAGGACCCAAGCTTCTCCACCACGCCAGTTAAAGTAATTTACGCCTTCTCCCCCGTAGGCGGTAAAGATCAAGCGCGTCTCATCGCGGCTCGATGTGGGGGGGGGATATCAATTTAAATTCATTTTGTTCTCTAAATTTTGAGTAACGGTGTCGGAAACGGGTACAGAGAGAGCATGGATCTACAAAACTACAGCCAAGAAGAGATACGGCCTAACCGATAATCAAATCGATGTTGCTATCAGAGAGAACATCGTCAGGCATAAAGTCGTTCAAAACCCTCACCGCCGCTCGGCCCCTGCCATACTGCTAAGCGTGCAGGACATTGAAAAGAACCTCGAGGCGATAAGGTCTTTCCCTAGATACTCCGAGGAGGAGAAAACCAGAAGAAGAGACTATCAGAGAAGGTACAGGAGAAGGAAGAAGGCGCTCGAAGAGCTGGCTTTCTACTGTCCCAGATGCGGTCGTACGGTGTACCCCCAACGCGACTCCCGCACGCTCACTGAGGTCGTTGATGAAACATTAGACATCGACACCGCCAAAACAATTTTCATGATAGCCCATTACAGGCACGCTCACACCAGCTATGACGCCGACAGGCGCAACGTCGAGAAGTGGTTAAAAGGCGATGAGTTGAGGGAGTGGCGCGACATCATCAAGCACTACGAGAGACGTAAGCACAGGATGGATAGGGACGAAAGAGAGATGTACTTAGAGGAAATAAGGTCGTACAAGTCCCTTGCGAATGAAAGAGCGAAGGAGCACTACAATAACGTCGCGAGGCAGCTACTGATCGAAGACGGCCTGCTGAAGCCGGCATGAGCGCCGCTCAAATCACAACCCGTTTCCGCCGATTTGCCGACTGCTAGCAGCTCCACAGAGGCCGCCCGGGTTAGCCTTTCCAACACCATTGACATGCGATGTCAGCCCAAACCTAATAACACTTCCAATCATCAACTGAGCTCTCTAGTACAACAGCTTGACGTCTGGTTATCCCATCCGCGGCGTTTTCTTTCAATCGTCTCTTGACTTCTGCTCAAGCTCCTTCTCGTAAAACTCCACCATCTTTTTCTTTCAATTGTCTCTTGACTTCTGCCCCTGCTCATGGCTTCGGGGATGTACGGCGACGCTAAGCGCGTGCTTTCAATTGTCTCTTGACTTCTGCGCTGGCCGATGATGCCGAAGAATATCTGACCCACTAAGAGCTTTCAATTGTCTCTTGACTTCTGCCTTCACGAAATACGAGGCTCCTGTCTGATACTGCACATAGCTTTCAATTGTCTCTTGACTTCTGCGTGTACAGCATAGGCACCTTCTCCGTGCCCTCAACGCTCACTTTCAATTGTCTCTTGACTTCTGCGGCGAAACCGGCTGGCGAAACCAGTTTCGCTGAGGAACTTTCAATTGTCTCTTGACTTCTGCATTAGGGGTGGGATTATGGGGCTTGAGGAGCTTCGGGATGCGCTTCTTTCAATTGTCTCTTGACTTCTGCACATGCAAAGACAATGCTAAAACATGCAAACGGGGTAGAAAACTTTCAATTGTCTCTTGACTTCTGCAGTAGAAGGTCACCCGTAGCGTGTAGTTGCCTTCCAAAAGCAACTTTCAATTGTCTCTTGACTTCTGCCCCCGGAGGGCATACGCTTTCGTTTCTTCGTCATCGACCCGGAGGAGCTTTCAATTGTCTCTTGACTTCTGCCCGAGAATCAATACCATAGCCTCGAGCCAGAACCATACGCTGCTTTCAATTGTCTCTTGACTTCTGCCCGCCAAATAGGGCTAGAAACGGGGATGAGTCACGAAACCGTCTACAACTTTCAATTGTCTCTTGACTTCTGCACGCACCCTTCGCCGTCCCCATCTCACTCTGGGACATTCTGCTTTCAATTGTCTCTTGACTTCTGCCTATGATGAAGTGCCACGTCTTGTAGCTCCACTGGGTACCTTTCAATTGTCTCTTGACTTCTGCACGGTGTCGATGCTGGCACATTGTTTGCCTGCGATGAGCAGGATGGCTTTCAATTGTCTCTTGACTTCTGCCTCTTTCTCCTGCTTCTCCTACGGGAGCCAGTCACTCCCATCGGGCTTTCAATTGTCTCTTGACTTCTGCTCCAGAACTCAGGGCCCAGTTCCTCGAGCAACTCGGGCGCCTTTCAATTGTCTCTTGACTTCTGCTCCAGAACTCAGGGCCCAGTTCCTCGAGCAACTCGGGCGCCTTTCAATTGTCTCTTGACTTCTGCGGAGGGGAATAAGCTCAGCATACAGCTGTTGCCTAAGATTCTTTCAATTGTCTCTTGACTTCTGCCTCTCGGAGAGACAGCTTAGACAACTGCCTCCAGTGGCTACTTTCAATTGTCTCTTGACTTCTGCTAAAAAATAGAAAAGCTTTTTTCTCCCATCCGCGTTAACAGCTGTACTTTCAATTGTCTCTTGACTTCTGCCATAAGGACAACTTCGACCCCAATGCCACCAGCATCACGTCGGGCTTTCAATTGTCTCTTGACTTCTGCGCTTTACTTTCCTCATCTCCCCCCACCTAGTATTTAGAGCTTTCAATTGTCTCTTGACTTCTGCTTTGAAGGATAAGGGCGGCTACTCAGAGTTTTCGGTGAGGCTTTCAATTGTCTCTTGACTTCTGCCCAGTAGCAGGAAAACACACGTCTTCTTGTCGAAGAAATAGCTCAATGCCTTTCAATTGTCTCTTGACTTCTGCACCCAAACCAGTTTTCGAGGTGGTGGAGTGATGGCGGGCGGTGAGCTTTCAATTGTCTCTTGACTTCTGCTCTCCGTCACCTCGAGGGCTAGAACACTAAACTTGGAGAGCTTTCAATTGTCTCTTGACTTCTGCTCTCCTCCTGCCTCAATACTTCACGTCCAAGATTAGCAAAGACTTTCAATTGTCTCTTGACTTCTGCTGTTAAGTGTTGTGGGAGGAGTTATTTAAACGTTCCCTTTTAGCCTGTTCCTTGTTCTCGTGCGAACACGCGTTTTGCAGGGTGACTTTTCCCGTGGTTGTGATTTCTAACCCTCCCTCTATTTTAAATGTTCGCGACGTTAATGAAACTTGAGTTATAAAATAACAGGGTTATGTTCCACTTCAGTCTTCTCAGGAAAAACTTTAAATATTTCAGATTTTTTCACTGTTGAAAATAACTTTCAACCAGCAGCGGCTCCAGCATCTGCACTTTTCCACTCTTCGCCTCGCTACGGGCACGGAGCATGGGGTCCCTACCCGCGTCTTATCGTGCGCGACGCATCTCCTACGGGGGGCTGGGCTTTAGCTACGGCTCCCCCGCATCTTGATCCTCCGGTAGCGGGTGGGGTAGCGAGACGGTGGAGGAGATGCACCCAGGGTTGGGTGAGGGGCGGGGCTATCACCTGCGTATGTGGAAGTCGCGGAACTCCCCCCTGTACTCCTCCCACTTGACCTCGACGTTCTCAACCCTAGCGAGCGGGGGGCCGCGCCAGGCCCACTCGATCAGCCTCCGGACCTTGTCCTCGTCTCCCTCGACAACCGCCTCAACCCTGCCGTCGGGCAGGTTCCTCACCCACCCCGTGACGCCGAGGCTCCTCGCGACCTCCTGCATGGACGCCCGGAAGAAGACTCCCTGCACGAGGCCTGAGACGTAGATGTGCGCCCTTACGAGCTTTGCCACGCCCGACACCGAGCACTTTAACACGCTACGGGAAGATTTATCGGTTGCGGTGCGGTACCCCGTAACGTGGCGACCACCTGGAACACGGCTTTCTCGTCCATCTCAAGTGTCCACTTTTGGTCTTCTCTCATCTTTAACTCCCCCGATGGGGTTGGCTTACAGATACCTGCCGAGATTGAACGTGTGGAGCCTTTTGTGACCGTCATTCTCTCATTTATTCAGCTCATGCGATATTGCAGTCTCGCCGAGGACGTACGCTCGTATCACCTCTCCCTACGCCCTTCATCGACTATTCTCGCAAGCTCGTAGGGTTCTACCTTACCCCTTAACCTCTCCCATATGGCATCCAGCTACATCCCAACCTCTTCCAGCTCGAGTCTTCGAGCCCCTACCAGGAAGCTTCTCCTAAGCACTTCAGCAGCATCTACTCCACGCTTCCCGAGTTTCTCCCTGAGCCGTCTGGGTATCCTCACACCATAACTTTGCTCGCAATTTTAAGTATAAACTTTAGCTGTAGCATCTCTCCCCCCACTGTTCATACCCGGGCAAACATCCGTACACTTCTTTTACTGAGGTTGCAAGCGAGAAGAGAGAACATCTCGCCTCTCCGAGCGAGATCATGAAGCATCCTCGGCGGGAGGTTTCCCGGCGCTCGGTCTGTGAGCTCGAGAGAGCCGCGCAGAGGAACGTGGATAAGTTTGAGGCCGAGTAGGAGGCCTTGCCTTCAAGGGGCTGTGGGGTTTGGGTTAGAGGAGCAGAACAGCTGGCTTCCACGATATTCCCGTGACGGTGACGTGCGCCCCCAGGTTCCTCAGAACGCTTGAGACCGCGTCGGCCTCCTCGACGGGGACAACGGTGAAGACGGTGTCGCCGACCATGGCCTGCCCGGCTAGGGGGAAGCCTCTCATCTCGAGCTCCTCGTAAGCCTTCCTCACGTTTGGGGTCGCGAGGCCTGTCTCGAGCGAGAAGCTCTTCGAGAAGGCTAGGAGGTTCTCGATCGTGGGCTCCCTGAGGAGGGCTTCCACGTAGAAGCGACCCCTCCTGTTTACCTCCGCTAGGCTGGTGGACCTCAGAACGCTGCTTTTCCGAATTGGCCCGAAGAAGCCGACTACGACGACGCGGTCCTGGCCGACGAGTATTCTGTCCACCCTGTCTGAGCCCGGGGGACCGGGCTCCGCGACTATGCAGGCTCCTCCCACCGCTAGGCCTGAAACTGTCCCCAGCCCGGTGCCGGTCTCGACCTCCACCTTGTGGGCTATCCTCGCGAGAGAGGTGTAGCTGAGCTTCACGCCCAGAAGGCTGGCGGTCGCCAGCACCGTTGCGAGGGCGCTTGCACCGCTAGTGCCGAGGCCCCCGCCGATGGGGACCTCCACTGTCTGCCTAACCGTGAGGCCCCCGGTGTAGCCCGCTAGCCGCGCAACCTCTAGGGCGGCTCTGCGGGCGACCTCGTAGTCGCCCCTAACGCCGTTCAGGAGGGTCTCCACACCCCCTTCTGAAGTGCAAACCTCGACCGTAACCCCCTTCTCGAGAGCTAGGCCGGCCCCCCTGGCGCCGGACTTCAGCGGGTCGCCTTCAACGACGCACGCCTCGAAGAGGGCCGAGAGGCCTGCTGGGCTCCAGGCCTTCGCGCACCTCAGTCCCGGTCACCCCACGCGAGGCCCACTCTCCTGAGCGCTTTGACCAGAGGCGGAGCTAGGAGTGCTATGAAGGGCACCTCTGTGAGGTAGGTCCAGAGGAACCAAACCAGGGCTGCCCACGCCGGCAGGGCCTGCTGGCCGCTTGGTAGCGTGAAGTACTGGCTGAAGAGCCACACCCCGACGCCGATGATCGCCGAGCCGAGGAGTAGCCCTGTTGAGCCCGCGAACACCACTCTTAAGGACTCGCCCTTAAAAATCAGGGCGAATGCCAGGGTTAGCCCCAGTGTCGCGGCTATGGCTACCGAGGCGGCGTACAGGAAAGCCTGATCGACAAAGCTGTTCTGCGCCGAGAGTGCGAGGAGAAGGGATGCTACCAGGATCTCTGCGGCGGTCAGGGCTAGTGCGAGCCTGGCGTCCCTGACCTTCCTGTATGTCAGGCCGACGGTGTAGAAGCCGAGGAAGTTCGCCGGGACCCCCACGCTGAGGCTCAGCAGGGCGTTGCCGTGTATCAGCATGTCGCTGATGAAGATGCCTATCGCGGCTCCGAGCCCGCCGACGAGCGGCGAGAAAGTGACCGCGAAAACCGCTGGAATGAAGACGCTGGGCCAGAACCTGACTGTTCCAATGGCGGGGGCGAATATCCCTAGGAAGGTTAAATAGCCCGTCACCGCATACAGTGCGGCGTTGATCGCCGCCAATGACAGCTGGAGGGATCTGGGCTTGCTTCTCACGTGGTTTGAAAGCTCCCGCTGTTTAAGAAAGTTAAGTTTAACAGGTTAAACAGCTTAATCTAGCCGATGAAGCCAGAGAGAGTATTCCACGCACTGCTGTTTGCCGGGCCTCTCGCCTTCGTGGTGTTCACTATAGGTGTATTCTTAGCCTCGCAGGCGAACCCCTGGTGGGACTTCTTCAGAGATGCTTTCAGCGACCTGGGCGGGCCGAGGGCCAGCGCGCCTTGGATATTCAACACGACTTTAATCGTTGTCGGAGCGCTCTTCAGCCTGTACTCGCTTGGGCTCCTCGGGGTCTCGGGATCTAAGGTGTCTTCGTTCGCTTCAGGGCTGCTTTTCACAGCCGGCTTGTTTCTAGCACTGATAGGAGTTTACCCCAGCGGGACGCCACCGCACGCGTTCATCCCGCTCTGGTTCTACATCCAGAGCTACATTGGCATGTGCGCGCTAGGCCTGGGCCTTCTTCTCGAGAGGAAAACCTCGTGCGGAGCGGCGCTTCTCGCCCTGGGGGCTCTCCCGATACCCCTAGCCCAAGCGGTAGAGATGGTCGTCGGATGGCCTAGCGTCGCGATGCTCGAGCTCGCGGGCGCCATTTTCATCCTTGCAGCCGCGCTCGTAGTGCTCGTTTGTGTTTTCCATAAAAAGGAATAAAATCGAGTGCGGTCTCTTTATTTTTTCGTAATTACTTTAGTTTCACGATAAGTTTATTAGACCTTCTTCCTCAAGTACGGCATACGATGAAAAAGTTGGAGTTCTACAGGCAGTATAACCTCGGCAGAATGGTGTTCACGGAGAAGGGGAAGCCTTACTTCTTCGAAGTTACGCTTTCGCCATACGCGCTTGATAACCCGGAGCTTCTGCATCGAATTCTCGCGGTTTTCAAGTCGTATGGGACAAACGTGCTGACGCTGAGGGTTTCCGCTCCCTCGAGGGGGGAGGAGGTCAGAGTCCTCGTGTCAGCGGATCTCAGCGCGGCTGAGAGCCTAGTCAAGAGCATCGTGAGGGACCTGGAGTCTGTGGAGGGCGTGGTGGAGGTCAGGTACGCTCCCCCGCTGTTAAACGGCGTTGCCGTGGACGCGTGGAGCCACCCCCTGGTCTTCGCAGGTGCGAGGGCCGTGATCCTGGACGAGCACTTCTTCAAGAGCCTCCTCATGGAGGGGTTCGGCAAGCTTGGGGATGGCTTTGGGGGTGTGCTTTTCTATATATTCTACATGACGGGTCGCGGCATGTTCGAGGAGTGGGTCGGCAAGCTCGCCCGGAGAGTCGAGGACCAGGTGGCGCTGTTCGCTGAGGTGTTCAGGCTGCACGGGTGGGGCGTGCTGGACTTCAGGGGCTTCTTCGGGAACGAGGCGGTTTTCCACGTCTACGACGGACTCGAAGCAAACATTCTGCGGGGGAGCGACGTGGAGGCGGAGTTCGCCACGCGCGGGCTTATCGCGGGTTTCATGTCTGGTGTCTGGGGGCTTCCATACGGGAAGGTTGCCGTGAGGGAGACGCGCTGCATTCGAAGGGGCGACCCCTTCTGCGAGATCCGGGTTGAGAGGAAAGCCTAGGCCTTTTCTTTCAGCTCTTTCAGGATCCTGGGTAGCATTTCCCAGCCGTGCTGGAGCACTCCCAGGCTACCCTTCGAGCACTCTTTCTCGGTGAACCTTTCCAGGCCGTCGGGCCTTAGCCGGTGGTGGTAGAGGATCAGCGGGACGGGGTCGTCTGTGTGTGTCTTCCTCGTGTACGGTGTCGCGTGGTCGGCGGTGACTATCACAGCCGCTTGCTCCTCCTCGACGAGCTCGAGGAGGGGGGAGACGTAGTAGGCGTCTATCGCCTCTATGCTCTCAACCTTGGCTTTGAAGTCGCCGTCGTGGCCCGGCTCGTCGGGGCCCTTCAGGTGAACGTAGACGGCGTCGTTGCGCTCCAGGAGCCTCCTTGTGGCCTCGAGCCTAGCCCTGTAGTCCGCCTTCTTGTCGCCGGTCGGTGGAGGCACGGCTTCGACGTCCATCTTGAGGACTCGAGCTATCCCTATCTCCACGGGCATCTCCGCGACGGCCCCGAACCTTAAGCCGTACCGCTCGCTTATCGGCTGCAGCCTGGGGAGCCTGCCGCCGGAGTCGCGGAGTAGGATGGCGTTCGCCGGTAGCTTGCCCTCCCTCTGTCTCCTGACGTTGACGGGGTGGTCGCGAAGGGTCGAGACGGCTAGCCTTGTGAACGCGTCAACGAGCTCGGCCGTCCTCCTGGCCTCCTCCGTGGGCTCGAGGGGCTTGGCTTTGGCTATGAAGGGCTCGAACTCGCGCCTGGCCACCGAGACGTAGCCCTGCTTTGAGTACGCTGGATCCGTGTTGTCCACAGCGTCGCTCAGCTTGAAGCTCCTGCTCCCAATGACGACGACAGCCCTGTGGCCAACCGTGGCGACGACCCTGGCGTAAGCGTCGTAGGCGCCGAGCTCGACCCCGTCGAGCGCCCTGGCCAGCTCGCGGGCCTCCTCGCTCGTGAGGTTCCGCCCGCACCTCCTGTCTATGATCCTCAAGGTGTCGGGGTCGACGGTAGCGAAGTTCGCGCGGAACGCCACCTCGTAGCCCTCCCTTATGCTGAGGCCCGCCCCCATGGCCTCCAGTGGTCCGCGCCCAGTGTACTCCTCGTGGGGGTTGTAGCCTAGAATCGATATCACCGCGGCGTCGCTCTCGGGCGCCACCCCCCTGCCTATAGTGTACATCAGCCCCGCCCTGGACTTCCTGGCAAGCTCGTCTAGGGCCGGGTGGTTGGAGGCCTCGAGAGACGTAACCCCGTCAGCAGGGTTGTCGGCTACACCGTCTAGAACGAGGTATATGAGCTTCATACACAGTAAAGGGTGATCGCCGGTTATATTGTGTTTTTTGCTAACTCGTGTTACTACGCTCCGTCAATTCAATGTACTTCAGCCAGCCTTCCAGGACCTTGGGGTCCACCTCCTCCCGGACGCCTCCTCGCCCGACGGCGACGCGGTCCACGTCTAGATTCCCCCCAACCACCCGTCCAGACACGACGATCTCCGCGTTCTCGCCGAGCACTTCCTCCAGCACCACGGACGAGAAGGTGATCGTCACCCTGTCCCCGCTCTCCTCGATGGAGTACAAGCCGCTCCGACGCGTGAAAGAGAGCAGCTTCTCCAAGCTCACCAGCATCCGTCTTCGAAACTCATTTATCGCGTGGATCGTATTTAAAGGATTTGAGCGGTATGCTTCCCAAGATAGACCTCGAGCTCGCGCGCGCCTCGATTGTAAGGGGCCTCAGAAGCTACGTGCTCGAGACGGCCGGGAAGAGGGGCGGTGTTGTGGGTGTCAGCGGGGGTGTTGACAGCGCCGTGGTCGCGGTGCTGGCTTCGCAGGCCCTGGGTCCCGAGAACGTTCACGCCCTGATCCTGCCCAGCGCCTCAACGCCGGAGGCTGACGTGAGGGACGCTTTCACGGTCGTTGAGAAAGCCGGTATACCGGACTCGAATGTCGAGCTGATAGAGATCGAGCCCATACTGGCCTGCTTCGACAAGGCGCTTGGGAGCATGAGCAACGTGGAGAGGGGGAACCTAGCCGCGCGCGTCAGGATGGCTATCCTTCATCAGCGGGCCTACAGGCTCAACAGCCTCGTGGTGGGCACGGGGGACAGAAGCGAGATCCTGATAGGCTACTTCACGAAGTACGGCGACGGGGGCGTGGATGTCCTGCCTATAGGTGGCCTCTACAAGACCTACGTCAGGCAGCTCGCCCTCCACCTTGGGCTACCCGAAAGCATAGCACTCAAGCCGAGTAGCCCGCGCCTCTGGCCGGGCCATGAGGCCGAGAAGGAGCTTGGGCTCAGCTACGAGGTCCTAGACGAGGTCCTCTACTGGCTCTTCGACGTGGGTCTGGAGCCCGAGGAGGTTAGCTCAGTCGCCGGGGTGGACAGGAAGATTGTCGAGAGGGTGGTTGAGATGCACAGGAAGAGCTCGCACAAGCGCGAGCCACCCAAGGTGATCAAGCCAGCTATACGCTACCTTTAAGCTCCTCCTTTTCTGCCCCCACTGGCCCCCTAAATTTGTCGTCATCCTTGCTCGGCCTCGGGGTCGCCCCACGGGGGCGGCGCATCGCCCAGTGGGCCTGCCCCTCTCGGGGCCTCCGGGGAGGAGCAACCGGCGGCCGCCACGCCTCGCCGGCAGCAGCGGCCAACAGCCCTACCCGTTACAGGCGGTGCTTTAGGAGTTTATCTCCCTTTCGCCGTGAACGCTGAAGGTGAGCCACTCGAGCACCTCCCAGAAGGATGGAGAGGGCTTAGAGCGGGGCACCGGCTGGTAAGGGACCTCGAGAAGCTAGCGACACGTGCCCGTCGTACAACGTCTGGGTAAGTGATGGAAAATGCATGTGCGACTGCCTCTCCAGCCTACGGCTACGTCCGTAAGGCCAGATGAGCAGCCACATCGTTACAATGATGCTGTCCGGAGGCAACTGAGGCTTCACGCCATGAGCTTAAGCATCTGCTCGCTGCACGCCAGCTTCCCGCCGCTGCGGCCGAGCGGTACTGAAGGCCGTGCCCTCTCAGTCAGGTGGGGGTACCTCAAGTTGCCCACAACCTTTTTCGCGAAGCCGGCTACGCGCAACCTCTTTAGAACGCCGGTGGTGTACCTCATGTTCCTCGTGGCAGAGGCCTTAGTGATGGGTGTAGGATGCCTGAAGCGCCACAGTACCCTTACGAGGCCCGTCGCCTCTAGCCACCTGGCGACGCAATCCAGACCTCTCTGTCTACCTTGACCGTCACGGTTAAATGTAAGAGAGTGGTTATAATTCTTCACACATATTGTGAATGTTAAGAAGAGTCGAGAGTCGCATAGATGTTGCTCGAACATCCACCCTCAACCCTTCTCCAAACCCGCAGGGAGTAAGACAAAGCGTGGGTCGAACACAGGAGGAAGCTAGGGATAGCTTAAAAGCATCATCGCTACTTACCTTTAAGCTGAGCGTCAACGCGGAGGGTCATCTCCCTGAAGAGCGCCAGGAGCAGGGGGGTCAAGAGGACTCTCAGCAGGAGGCTTGCGGTGAAGGGGGTCTGGGGGCCAAGGGAGCTGTACATCCAGCCTCCTATCATCGCGCCGATGCTCCACGCGATGGTTGGCGGTATTTCTAGGAGAGCGTATATCCTCCCCCTGTGCTCCTTAGGCACGAGGTCTGCGCGCAGCGAGCCCCAAGCTAACCCGTAGAGGGGGCCCCCTAGCGACCCTATCACGGACGACAGCGCTAGCAGTGGTAGAGCGGTTGGCGCTCTGGGCGGTGTAGCGACGAATACAAGGAGGCTTATCGTGCCGAGGAGGTACCCCCATGTGAGGGAGGGACCTCTCCCGCGCTTGTCCACTATGTAGCCAGCGGGCAAAGTGAATAGGAGGCCTGTGACCCCTCCCAGGGTAGCCAGCACTCCTAGCCCCGTTTTGTCTATTCCGAGGTAGTAGAACATGTAGTAGTTTCCGAGGAATGTCATCGCACCCACCAGGTTTTGGATGACATCGATGACCAGTAGGTACACGATGTTACCTCTCAGAATCCTCAAGCTGCTGCGGTATGCTTCCAGGAAGCCCTCACCGTTGGTGTTCGGTGGGAGGGTTTCCACCATGTACTTGAGCCTGATCCACGCTATGACGAAGCCGACTAGCCCGCTGAGCACAAAGCTTAGCCTGACGCCGTCGACCAGTCCAAGGGTGTTCACCACTGCAGCGCCTCCGAGCGGCGCTATGGAGGATACAAGGCCGCTTGCGAACTGGATGAAGGCGTACGTTCTGCCTCTCGCCTCTAGAAGCACCGAGTCCGCCTGTATGCTTTCCAGCGCGGGTTGGTAGAACAGGGAGAGGCTGTTGAGGCTTGAGGCGAAGGCGTAGAAGCGCCAGTCCTCCGCTACGGCCATGAGCAGGTAGGTGGCCGCCACGAGCAAGGTGCCCACCCATATTATCTTCTTCCTGCCGTGCCTGTCGGCGAAGTAGCCTCCAACTATCCTCGCCACGGCGTTCGCGTACTGCTGGAGGGACTGCACTAGCGATAGATCCTCGGGCGCGGCTCCTAGCCTGCTGAGGTAGAGTTGCACGTAAGGCCCGGCCATGGACTGAACCGGCGACCAGAAAAGCCACCCTGTTGCCAGAACCCATATGTTCCTGTGGATGCGCTTCAGCGATGATGCGAGTTGTGAGAGCCTGCCCGCCATGCGCAACCCAACTGAAGGCTCAGGCGTGTACGCACTTAAATTTTATTTATGAGCCTTTCGTATAGCACCGGAATGCGCGGCCCTAGGCTAAAGCTCCTGCTCGCCGCAAGCGGGCTAATCGCGCTAGCGAGCTTGCTCCTTCTTCTCCTCACCGCGCCAAGCGGGGACCACCGCGCGCTCCTCGGCGAGGCGAGGAGGAGGGTTCTCAACTCCACCGGGTGGAGGTTCGTCGAGAGCGTTAACTGCTCCGACAGCTTCGCGCTCGTAACGGGCAACGTTAGCCTCAAAGAGCACAGGCTCTGGACGAGCGTCACCGTTTTGCCTAAAACGGGGGCGCCTCAAGCGTACTTCTTCTACGCCAACAAAACCGCCTCGTTCGTAAGCCTGGAGGGCGCGTGGGTTAGAAGCGGAGGCGGCTGGAGGGTCGAGGAAACGGTCCTCGTCAGGCTCCTTGAGCTGGCATCTCAGGCCCAGGAGGTTTACGTGCGCAGGAGCAACGCGGAGGTCAGGTTGCTGTTCAACGGCACGTGCTCTTCGGAGTGCACTGCCCTCTTTAACAGCATCGCCACGCTCGCGGGTTCGAGGGTCGAGAGCCCAGCGCAGGTCTCTGGCTCGGTAGTCTTGATCGGTGGAGCACCTAGGAGCGTGTTTTCCGTATTCAGGGGCACGAGCGGCTTCTGCGCGGTCAACTACACAGTCTTCGAGTTTAATGCCGAAATTGAGGTCAGGGGACCATAGATCCAGGTTTAGCATGCGGCCATGTGCTCCGCGTCCCGGGGCTTTGGGGCACCTGGGTCGCTCAGGACGCTGGGAGCAGTGGCTAAGCTCTCTCAAATTTTACCTAAGCTAGCTCTGGAAGGCGTGGGCCTGGTTCCACGAAGACTGCTCACTCTACCGCTGGGGCACACCAGCACCTGCCGTCCCACATGAAAATCACCGAGGGCCCTCCTGAGAGAGGAGCCTCGTTTCCCATAAAGCCTTCTCAACCGCTATTTCCACCATCTTCAAGCCCCTCCATCTGAGCGAGAACCCCCTCAAGCTGAAGAGGCTCTCATGGTCCCAGTTCTCCTATCTGTACCATGCCTCGTCGCTTTTACACCAACCACGTGCCAGCGCTGGTAGTGGTTTTAGTTGACATATACGCTTTTATCCCTCAAACACCAATCCTAGACGCTATGAAGGTGAGCTTTAAGGAGCTGATGCTCGACTTCTTCAAGATAAAGCAGAGCCTGCTGCTGCTGTGGACTGGGGTTTTCGCGTTCCTGGCTGGCTCAGGTCCGGGTGTCGACGTTTTAGCGTTCACGCTAACGACCTTGTCGATACTGCTCACGGTCATCGGCACGACGGGCTTTAACATGGTTCTAGACGCGGACATCGACGCTAAGATGTTCAGGACGAGCAAAAGGCCTGTCCCTGCGGGTAAGCTCAGCAAGTCTGAGGGAGCTCTGCTCAGCTCGGCCGTGCTCCTCGCCGGCCTAGCGCTGGCCCTAATGGTCAACGTGTGGGTCTTCGTCGCAGGGCTTCTCGGGTTTCTGATAGACATTCTGCTCTACACGTACCTGCTGAAGCGCAGGAGCCCCTGGAGCACGGTCTTCGGAGGCTTCGCCGGCGGGATGCCAGCACTCGGCGGGTGGGCAGGTGCCACAGGCTCTTTCGGCGTCCCTGGAGCCCTCTTCATGCTGCTCGTAGCGCTGTGGAGCAACGTGCACATCTGGACGCTCGCTACTTACTACGTCGAAGACTACAGGAGGGCGGGGGTTCCGATGCTACCAGCCGCCAAGGGGGAGAGAGCAGGGGTGCTCGGCTCCCTCGTGGTGCTGGTTTTAGTGGCGGTCATCGCCGTCGCGACGTGGGCTGTGGGGGTTCTCTCGCCTATCGGCCTCGTCGCGTCGCTGGCTCTTCTAGCAGTTGCGGGCTTCTACCTGGTAAAGGGCCTCCGCAGCGGCGAGTACGGCAGGTGGGCGTACAAGGCGTTCAAGTTCGTTAACATGTTCATGGCGGTCTTCTTCTTGCTCCTTGTAGTAAAGTAAAAACAAAATTGAGTGAGACGTAACTTTTTAGGCAGGGCTAAATTCTTAGGAGGGCTCCTAGGATTATTCCGATGGCTAAAAGCGTGCCGAAGTTTTGGACTAGCTGTGCTGTCATGGGGTCTGCTGCTGGGGGGATCTCCCGATGGAAGGTTCTCACAAGCCTGACCGCTTGGGGTATTGTTAGGAGCGGTAGGAGCGCGAGGAGGGGCAGGAGCCCCGCTAGGACGAGTAGAGCGAGGGCTAGGTACGCCGCGTAGATCTCGAAGTACTCGAAGAACTTGAGTCCCTTCTCCCTGTCCAGGAGCACCTCCAGCGTTACTGCGCCCCTGCTCTTGTCGAACTCTATGTCCCTCAGGTTGTTGGCCGTGAGGACCGCGGCTACGAGGAGTCCCACTGGGATGCTCGCAAGAACGGGCTTGCAGTCGAGGAATCCTGTCTGCACGTAGAATGTTCCAAGCCACATCAGGGGGCCCCAGCTGAGGAACACAGCCAGCTCCCCGAGCGCCCTGTACTTTAGGCCCGGTGGGCCGGAGTAGCCGATGACGAAGAGGACGCCGGCGAGCGCCAGTATGACCACGATTAAGGTCCTGTACACAGCGAACGCGAGGGCGAAGAGCAGGCCTCCCGCTAGGAGCGCTAGGCCGTAGTTTCTCAAACCCTTGGGGGTTGTGAAGCCTGTTATAAGCGGGTGGGGTCTGTAGGTAGTTGTGGGAGCGCCTGGGACGTCAACGCCCTTCATAGTGTCGTAGTAGTCGTTCAGCACGTTTGCAGAGGCGTGGAGTAGAGTTACGCCCAAGACCGTCGCGACGTAGAAAGCCAAGCTGAATACGCCCGTAGCGTAGTAAGCGTAGGCTGTAGCTGCCGTGACAGATATTACCGTCATTACGAACGACCAAGGTCTCGTCGCCATAAACCAGCCTTTGAGTTGCGGCATGCTAGATCAGGGTATCGGGGTGTTCAAGAACTTTAAATATTTCCCTGTTGGTATTACTAGAATACCCAAGTATATTATCGGGCGAAAAGTTTATACTTTTTGCAACAAATCTTACACTGACCTCTATGCACATACCCGACGGGTACCTTGACCCTTTGACGTGTGCTGTGACGTACATCATCTCGCTTGCCGTAGGCCTTCTCGCGGTTAAGAAAGCCCGTAGCGCACCGGAGGAGGCGAAGACATTACTACCGGTTATGGCAGCTGCGATATTCGTCGCGCAGATGCTGAACTGGCCCATACCTGGCGGAACCTCGCTCCACCTCGTTGGAGGCGCGCTCGCGGCCATCTTAATGGGGCCCTGGCTGGGCTACCTCGCGCTCACCCTTGTTCTGATCACGCAGGCGCTCGTGTTCCACGACGGGGGGATCACGACCCTCGGGGCAAACGTGCTCAACATGGCTGTCGTAGCCGTGTTCACAGGCTACGTGGTCTACAAGGCTTTCCCGGAGAGGTACAGGGTCTTGGCCAGCTTCCTAGCAGGCTGGCTGAGCATCACCCTCGCTGGGATCGTATGCGGGATTGAGCTCGGCACCTCGGCGAGCTTCCTCTACGGTCTTAGCGTCACGGTCCCTGTGATGGGGGGCTGGCACGCGCTCCTGGGGGTCGTTGAGGGATTGATAACGGCGGGTGTCTACTCCTACCTGAGATCCAGCCACCCGGAGCTTGTTAAGGGGGTGAGAGCATGAGGGAGTACTTCGCCAAGCACAGGAAAGCCTTCCTAACAATCGCAGTGCTTATAATCCTGAGCCCGATCTTTGGAGTATTTCTCGCAAACCTGGTGGGCTACCACGAGCCGCTAGACCTCGCGGCAGAGGCTCTCGGGCTCTACGAGACCACGGAAGAGATCAACTGGACGCCACTCCTAGACTACACTGTACCGGGCCTGCCGGACTGGCTCGGCTACATGGTTTCAGGCGTTATCGGCGTGGCAGTAGTCCTAGGACTGGCGTTCCTAATCGTGAAGGTCCTGAGGTAGGAGCTTGGCAAAAAAGAAGGTTTTTTCCCCGACTCTTACCTTCCTGCGCGCAGTACCCTCTGTGCTCGACGCACTGTCTTCGGGCCGCGCGTCAAGCCTGAACAGCACCCTGGCTCTACTGCTAGGGGTTCTGACGACAGCGTCCGCGGCCTTCAGCGCCCGGCTTTGGGCTCTCGCGACGGCTGTGGTAGCCTCGGGCCTCTTAGCGCTGATCGCTGGAAAGCTCAAGGAGTGGCTGTTCGTCTCCGCAGCAGCACTTGCCTTCGCAACCTCTGTTTCTGCCCCAGCCGTGCTCGGGGTGCTCCCGGCAAAGGGGGCGCCAGCCGCGGTCTTCATCGCTCGCGCCGTGACATCGGCCTCCCTGTTCACGGCGTTCTACAGCCTTACGGGCTGGCGGGGCTTCGTCGAGGGGCTCAGGAGGCTAGGCGCCCTGGGCTACCTGGGGGACGAGCTGGCGTTCACGCTCAGGTATATCCCGCTGTTCACCTGGAAGACCCTCCGCCTGCTTTCGGCGCGTGAAGCTAGGCTCTTCACGAGTAGCAGGCACCTCACGTGGCGCGTCGTGAACAGCGTTGCCGGGAGCATCCTGGCGGGAGCTTACGCGAAGGCCTATTGGGCGCGCCTCGCTTACACCGCGAGAAGCTTCAGCCTCGAGGGCAATAGGAAGACGGCCCGGGTGAGGTTCAGTATGTGGGATGTGTTTTTAACTGCGCTTTCAGCTGGGCTTCTGGTGATCCTCGTGGGGGTGCTATGAGCGGGGCGCTTGAGGCTGTGGACCTTTGGGTTTCGCTCCCGGTAGTCGGGGACGTGCTCAGAGGTGTGAGCGTCGAGGCGAGGCGCGGGGAGGTGGCGTGCCTGCTGGGGCCCAACGGCTCGGGTAAGACGACCCTTCTCCTCGCGATGGCGGGCCTCGTCAGGGTGAAGAGGGGGCGGGTGCTTCTGGATGGCGAGGACATTTACAGCCAGCTACCCCACGCTAGGAGGAGGATCGGCCTGGTGTTCCAGGACCCGGACGACCAGCTCTTCAACCCCACTGTCCGCGATGAGCTGATGTTCGCCCTAGACCAGTTGGGCCTCACGGAGGCGGAGAAGGAGGAGAGGGTGGTGCGGGTGAGCAGGCGGCTGGGCATAGAGGGGTTGCTGGAGAGGCCTGTCCACGCTCTGAGCTTCGGCGAGAAAAGGAGGGTGGCTATCGCGTCGATCCTCGTTTACGACCCAGACTTCATCCTGCTCGACGAGCCGACAGCGAACCTCGACGCGCGCAGCGTGAAGCTCCTCCTCGGGACCGTTTGCCAGCTACGCAGGGAGGGTAAGGCGTTACTCGTGGCGACGCAGGACGTGGAGCTGGCCAGGGTGATCGCAGACAGGGTGTATGTGCTCCGCGACGGCAGGGTTGTCTGGAGCGGTCCCCCAAGCGTGCCTGAGGAGGTGCTAGCCGAGGCGGGCCTGTCCGCCGAGTTTACAGGGTGTGGTGAAGGCTAATATAGAGTTTCGAGAGGAGATTCTAATGTGTGCGACACACTCGTAGCTTTAGGCGAGTACACGAAGAACGGTGTGACGATCTTCGCGAAAAACAGCGACAGAGACCCGAACGAGGCGCAGGTTGTAGAGTTCCTGCCGCGGAAAAGGCACGCGGAGAAGAAGGTTAAGTGCACGTACATTGAAGTAGAGCAGGTGGAGGAAACCTACGCCGCGGTTATTTCCCGACCGTGGTGGATGTGGGGCGCCGAGATGGGTGTGAACGAGTACGGTGTAGCCATCGGCAACGAGGCTGTTTTTACCAAGGAGCCGTACGCTGAAGGCGGCTTGACGGGGATGGACCTCGTCCGCCTTGGCTTAGAGCGCGCCAAGACCGCCAGAGAGGCCCTGGACGTGATAACCCGGCTACTGGAGGAGTACGGACAGGGTGGCAACTGCAGGAGAAATGGGAAACTCTACTACCATAACTCGTTCATAATCTCCGACCCTCGGGAGGCGTGGGTTCTAGAAACCGCAGGCAAGTACTGGGTTGCTGAGAGGGTTAGAGGGGTGAGGAGCATTTCGAACGCTCTGTCGATCCACGACAGGTGGGACGAGGCATCGGAAAGCCTACGGGGCTACATGAGCTCAAGGGGTCTAGAAAGGCTGGACTTCGCCAGGCATTTCTCGGACTTCTTGTACACCAGGATGGCTAAGGGGGTGGAAAGGCAGAGGTTCACGCAGGGCTTCCTTGAGGCTCATAGGGGGGAGCTGGACTTCTGGAGGATCAGCCAGCTCATGAGAAGCCACGCCCGGGACGGCGGCTACTCTCCCGCAAAGGGTTCAATGAGGGATATCTGCATGCACGCGGGCGGCGTCACAAGGCCCAGCCAGACGGCTGGCTCCATGATAGCCTTGCTGTACGAGAAGGTTCCCGTAGTCTTCGTAACCGGGACCTCCTCACCGTGTATATCCCTCTACAAGCCCGTCTTCCTAGAGGCAGGCCTCCCCGATCTAGGGGCAAGCCCCACGGATAGGTACGACCCGCAGAGCTACTGGTGGGCGCACGAGGCCCTGCACAGGAAGATGCTCGCCTCCTACCCTAAGTACGCCGAAGCCATTAGGAGTGAGATCGATAAGCTGGAAAGGGAGCTGTTCGCTGAGGCTTTGCGGCTACGGGAGGATTTTCTGGCTGGGAGAGCTACCACTAAGGACCTGCTGGATTTGACGAGGCGGGCATTCGAGGTTGGGGCAAGGCTTGATAAGAAGTGGTCGGGTGTGGTTCGCAGAGGGGTGAGCCTGAACCTGCTCTTCGATATTTTCTGGCTGCGCGTGAACCGCGAAGCCGGCTTAGCCGTTTAGCTCTAGGCATTGAAGAAAAAGAATAATACGTTCGGAGGGCTTATGTATGTGTGTGCGTAGTCAGCAGGAGTCTTGTCTGCGCGTCTTCGAAGACATACGTCTTTACGATAAAGGCTGAGTGCGCCGACAGGGTCGTGGACCTCCTCGAGAGAGAGGGGAAAGTAACCGCGAGGTTCGGCCCACTCGTGAAGGGGGTGTACAAGGACGCCATAGTCACGGTGGTTAAGCCGGATAAGGTGCAGGTTATCCTCCAGTTCAGCAAGCTCACAGTGGACGAGGTTGAGCAGGTGCTGAGGTCGCTTGCCTGAGGTCGTGTACACGGTTGGCCACAGCAATAGGAGCCTAGAGGAGCTTCTAGCCCTGTTAAGGAAGCACGGGGTAGAGGTTGTGGTCGACGTCCGCCGGTGGCCGAAGTCCTCGAAGTTCCCTCACTTCAACACTACCCACCTGAGAGAGGCGCTGGAGCGGGAAGGCTTCAGGTACGTTTGGCTCGGCTCGGAGCTCGGCGGCTACCGGGAGGGTGGCTACGAGCGCTACATGGAGACGGCGGACTTCAAGAAGGGTTTGGAGGCCCTGGAGGCTCTGGCTCGCGAGGGGGTTGTGGCGGTGCTCTGCGCGGAGAGGCTGTGGTTCAGGTGTCACAGGAGATTTATAGCCGACGCTCTTGTAAGGGATGGTTTCCGAGTGATCCACATCGTCGACGAGGGGAGGGTGTACGAGCACAGGGGGAGGGGTTGAGAGGGTCGCTGTAGTCGGAGCGGGTCCCGCTGGGGCCTTCCTGGCCCGCCTCCTCACCGACGCGGGTTTCAGCGTCAAGGTCTTCGAGGGGGCTCCCAAGCTCGCCTTGAAGCCCTGCGGGTGGGGGTTGCCCTTCACGGTCGAGCAGGTGTACAGGGTGCCTGAGGAGGCCGTGCTGGTTAAGGTCATGGGGTACGACGTGTATGTCGGGGAAAGGCTCTCTAAGTCCAGCCGCGGTAGGTTCTTCGGGTACATCGTTGACAAGGAGGAGATGCTACGCTCCCTGCTGGAGGGCGTTGAGGTGGAGAGAAAGTGGGCTGACCCTTACTCTTTGAGGGGATTCGACCTCATAGTGGATGCGCGGGGACACGCCGCGTACCGTGGCAGGAAAGCCCTGGCCCTCCAGCTGGAGGGAAGGGTGAGGGAGCACCCGGGCGATGCCATCAGGGTTTACTTCCTGGAGGACCTCGTCGGGTACGCCTGGGTCTTCCCCCTCGGAGACTCCAAGGCGAAGGTGGGCGTCGGGGGGCTTGCCGGGCCCGAGGTACTAGCCGGCTACCTCAGGATGCTCGCCAAAAAGGTTGGGCTGGAGCCATCGGGTCCGCTGAGGGGTAGCGGGATAGCTTCTGGGGGGCTTCAGCTGAGGCTGGAGGGGGGCGTGGCGGTCATCGGGGAGGCCGCCGGCGCCGTGATGCCGCTCTCCGGGGAGGGAATTAGGCCGTCGATGATAACCGCCAAGGCGCTCTTCGAGGATATCAGGGGCGAAAGGAGCTTCGCGGACGCTATATCGAGCTACGGCCTCGAGCTAAACGCGCGGGTCCAGCTCGGCATCTTAAGAGCCCTCGAAAACAGCCCTCCGAAAAGACGCGTAGAGATCTTCGAGAAAGCCCCCGTGGAGGTCCTCGAGTGCGTCACAGCAGGCTGCGTTACGCGGGCTTTCCTCGCTAGGGCCGTAGCGAGGTGGCCTGGCTTCTTCTTGAAGGTTGCGAGGCTTGGCGGCGTTAAGGAGCTTGTGAAGGATTCACTGAAAGTGTAGCGGCTTCGCGACGAGAGCATAGACGCCGCAGCGTAGGCACTCCTCGTCCACGTAGAGCCTAGGCTTGCCTTCGGGAACTGCCAGCGGCTCGTAGTCGAGCGCCCAAGCCCTTGTGGAGATGGAGTAGCCTGCCTCGAGCAGGAAGTCTTCGGCCTCGCGCCTCGAGTAGAACTTCGCTTTAGCCAGCACGGGGTCGAGGTTCTCGGAGGCCAGCCTCCTGTAAAGCTGGCCCCAGGGGCTTTCCCTCTCGATGGAGAGCACTGCCAGCACGCCGCCTTCTCTCAGGAGCCCCCTAACGGACTCGAGTACCTTGCGCGGGTTCTCTAGGAACTCGAGGACGGTCACCATGTAGGCAAAGCTCAGCGACCCGCTGCGTAGCGGCGGCTGCTCTCCAACCCCGACGACGAGGTGCTGGCACCTCCCGCGTGCGAGCCTCAGCATGGGCTCGGAGGGGTCGAGGCACACTATCTCCCGGTTCTCAGAGAGCTTCTCCGCGAAAACGCCGGTGCCGGCTCCTATATCCGCGCCAACACCCCGCGGGAGGAGGAGGTCGAGGAGGCTTGCCTCTGCCTCCAGCACCGCGGAGCCGGCGGGGGTCCTGTACCACGAGTCGTATGCTTCCGCGTTTTGGGAGAAAACCTCCACTACCTCTTCGACCACAGTTATCTAAGGTCGGCGCGCGGGAAAAACCTTACGGGGTTACCGTGTAGTACACGCGCTTGCGCTTAGCCCCCTTGCTCTCCGTCTTCTGAAGCACCACCTCACCTACCTCGCAGGTGTTCTTCACGTGGGGGCCTCCGTCCGCCTGGATGTCGACGCCGGGGATCTCGACAACCCTAATCTCGTCGACCTCAGGTGGTAGGCGGCCGGCGAGCTTCACGATCCCGGGGATCTTCAGCGCCTCGTCCCTTTTCAGCCAGTAGACCTTCACTTCGATGCACCTCTTGAGGATGCTGTTAGTCTCGGACACGGCCTCCGCGAGCGCGGCCTTCCAGTCGACGACACCGGGTAAGTCGAAGTCGTCGCGGGCGCCCTCTGGCTGTATGTGCCCGCCAGTGACCATGGCCCCGTACTTGCTGTAAAGCACGGAGGCTAGGACGTGGCTAGCCGTGTGAAGCCTCATCATTCTGTACCTCCGCTCCCAGTCTATCACGCCCCTCACCCTGATGCCTGGCTCAAGGCCTGCCTGCTCCGCCACGATGTGCGCTACATCCCCGTTCTCCTCGACCGCTTGCACCACCTCGACCCTAAGCCCTGTTGGAAGCAACAGCCATCCCTTGTCCGTGTCCAGCCCGCCGCTGGGACCCGGGTGGAACGCTGTCTGATCGAGGAAGACCTTGTTTCCTTCAACCCTGGTGACCGTGGCCTCGAACTCCTTAAGGTAGCTGTCGACCTGGAAGAGCAGCTTCGGCATCAACTCCTCCCAGCGCGTAGGGGGCTTTTAACCGTTTCCTTATCTTTTTTGAATTACATCTTTCCAAGAACTCCTACTGCAACGATGCAACTTCTTGAAAACCCTGCACGGTTAAAATATCCTAAAAAGAGAGTTAGGGAGTTCAGTCCGCGGTAATCCGGCTCACCGATCGCCGGGGGGCAAGCTTAGTCATCATCACATCAAGGACCGTGCGGTGCTTGATAAAATCTTCTCCGCTCTAGGGCTCTCCTGACTATGTCCACCAGTATCAGTGGGGATTCGGCGAGGATCACCAGCGAGGGCTCGAGGTTGGGTATGTCGTGGTAGTAGAACGCGGATCCCCAGGTCCCTGACTCTATGGCTTTGCTTACCGGGCACTCTGAGGCAAAGCTTGAGACGTCTACAGGGTTTATGCCGATGCCCTGCAGGGCTTCGAGGAACGCGGGGTCGGGTTTGACGTTAATGGCGGCTCGCATGTTGGGGTTTATCCTCGATGCCTCGATCAGCACCCTTGCCAGGTGCCTAGACGCCCCGAAGGTCGGCTTACCGCACACCCTAACCCCTCTCCTAGTCTTGATGAGCCTCCCATCGATCGCGGCCACGTCCTCCGGCTTCTCGGGCCTCGGCTTCGCGAAGGCTATGTTCGCCCCGACCTCCGGGATAAGCTGCTCGAAGCCTGGCAGAGCCATCAGGCTTCTCGCCGCGAGCTCGAGCTGCGCTAGCTCGAAGCTTCCCGGCGTGTAGGGGTTGTAGAGTTCCACCAGCGGCGAGACAGGGGGCTCAAGGTAGCGGGTAGACTTGTACAACACTCCCACCCCAGGCCCCTTGACGGAGCCTATTTTCGAGCACGGAAGGCTCTTCTCACCGCACAGGGCCTCTAACTCCCGTGGGCTGTCGGTGAAGGCCAGTAGGACACCGTAGCTCGGTGCGGTGAAGGGGTCCACCCATTCCGGGAGGCCCGGGTGGAGCTTGACGCCCTCCGGCTGCAACTCTATCTCTAGGCTGTAGTACAGGCTGACCTCGACAAGCGCGCCGAGCACGCCGCCCTCCGAGACGTCGTGCATGAACTTGACCTCGGGGGCTTCCTGAAGCTGGAGAGCGTAGTCCAGGGGGGTCATCTCCCTCAGCGGCACGCTGCCGCCCAGAAGCCACGCCGCCTCCGCGCCCACCAGCCCCACCGCGTAGACGGTGTCCCCCGCGGAGGGTGCCGCTCGGTCCCGCACTTTCCTGCCTATCACCGTTGAGACCGCTAGGGGGTACTCGATGCCCTCGTAGCGGGCAGTGTGGCCCCCCGCGAGCCTCACGCCGTACCTTCCGCACTCCTCCGCGAAAACCCTCACGACCGCCTCGACCTCCTCGTCGCTCGCGCCCGGGGGCATCGTGACTGTAAGCGTGGCGTAGAGGGGCTGGGCGTGCGCGACGGCAACGTTCGCAGCGGAGTAGTGGAATGCGAAGAAGCCTAAAGACTCGCTGGGGACCCCTACAGCCGGGTTGGTTGACGCCACCAAGTCGCCCTCCACGGGGTTAGCGTCGAGGCCGGGGGCTACGCCAGCATCCTTGAGGACTTCGATGACCCTGCTAAGTGGTATTTTACCGACCTTCATCCCGTGAAAAAGGACGCACAACGAGGTTGTATACTATTCGGTCCAGGGGAACGGGTAGCCTCTCTCCTTGAGCTTTTTGAGCTCCTCAGCCAGTTTCTTCTCGATCTCCTCGACCTTAGCCGGAGGGGGAGAGATCACTAGGGAGACGCCGATAACCAGTAGGATTAGCAGGAATGAGCCCACCGTGGCGAGGGCTGTCAGCTTGAGGGTCAGCATGCTGACCTCCTCACCCGCGAAGAAGAGCGAGTACACGTACACGGCGCCTATAGTGACCGCCAGAACGGTGAGAAACGCCCCTACAAGCCTGTCCTTGTCCACCCTAGTCACCCCTCCATATCGAGGCGAAGTAATCCGTGTAGACCTGTGCGACCGCGGCGTCGTCGATAAGGACGCTCGCCTCGTGGTTCCGCACCATAGCCATGTAGCTCCAGTTGTGGGAGCCGACGATGACGTACCTACCGTCGACTATGACCAGCTTCGCGTGTGTCGTCCTGGACCTGGTGTCGTACCTCACCATCACGCCGTTATCCAGAAGCCTGCGGTACGTGAACTCGTTGGCGTCGACGCTGTTCTCAAGCACGACCTTGACGTCTACTCCTTTCTTCGCCTTGGAGATCAAAAGCTCCACGATCTTGGAGATCTCTTCCGTGTCGCTCTTGAACTCGAACATGGCGACGTAGATAGACTTGTTGGCTGACTCTAGCAAGCTGAGCAGTGTTGGGTAGTAGTCCCTGTCGTTTATCACCCGCAACTTGACGCAAGCCTGAGCGGCGGGGACCTCGGCCGTCGTGGGGGCCTGCGACCTGAGCCCGAAGTAGAACCCTGCTAGGAACGCGACGCCCACGAGCAGGAGCACCAGCACTAAAACCGAGCCCACGGATGCCCTGCGCATCCTCGTCCCTCTTGCACCTGCTTTACGAAGGATTTAACACTTTCCGTTTAATCGAGGCTGAGCTTTCCCTGGAACCTCTCCTTGAGCTTGAGAACCACCTCCCTGTGGACCTCCTGCACGGGATTTCGGCCGTCGATCACTATGAACACCTCCTCGTAGTCCTTCGCGAGCTGGAGGTACCGCTCTCGAACTTTAACCATGAAGTCTGGATCCTCGAAGCGCGTGGTCTCCCCCCTCGCCTTGAGCCTGCGGTACGCCTCCTCGACTGGTATGTCCAGCAACACAACAACGTCCGGAAACCTAATGGATCTGTTTATCGCGAGGATGAACTCCTCTGGTAGGCCTCTAGCCACCTGGTAGGCTAGGCTGGCGAACAGGGACCTGTCGGAGATGATGATCTTTCCGGCCTCGAGGGACGGCAGGATGACCTCCTTCTGCAGTATTATCCTGTCGGCGGCGAACAGGTAGGCCTCGGCGTCGGGGTCCAGGTCGTGCTTGTAGAGAAAGTCCTTTATCGCCTTGACCCAGGGCTCTCGCACGAGGACGGCGTCGTAGCCCTTCCTTCTAATGTATTCGTAGAGCAACACAGCCTGCGTCGTCTTACCGCTACCGTCGATGCCCTCGAAGACTATGTAAACCCCTCCAGGAGTCACGCGCCTCTGCGGGAGGCTCACAGGCTTCTTCTGGGCTTCGATTAGCCCGTGCTTAGGGCAGTAGTACTCGACTATCACCTCTCCGCTGAGCGTCATCGTGCGAACTATGCGAGGTTTAACGTAGTCCCCGCACTGGGGGCAGAAAACCCTGTCTTTGACGTCATCGGACATACTGTTGTGAGGGGTGCGAAAGGTAATTGTGATTTTCGCGCGCTCCTGTTGAGTATAACGATGTTACTTTGTAAAAAAACTTTTTTATACTCGTGATGGGCGAATACTGCTGTGGATGAGCTGAGCCGGATAGTCTTCTGGGTTTGGAGGATAGGTGAGAGCGAGAAGAGCCTCGTCGAGATCTCGAAGAACGTGGAGAAAGCCAGGGAGGTTCTCGAGCTCCTGCAGAAGTACTCGCTCGTGGACGTGAAGAAAAAGGGTAGGATTTTCCTGGTCTCGCTCTCCGATAAGGGCTTTGGGGTTTATAAGAAGATAAGGGAGATAAGGGAAATCGTTGGGCTCGAGCCCGAAAGCCCGCCGCGGATACAGCCCGAGAGGGGCGTCGCGGAGCCCCAAGCTGAGGGGCTGGAGCCCGGAGGCCTGCCGTCGTTCCTGGTTGGGAACCCCTGGCTCGGCGTTCTGGCTAAAAGAGGCCGTGAGAGGCTGGGGCTATGAGCAAGCTCGTGGTTGTAGGCAGGGAGCAATTCTCTAGAGCTCACCTAAAGGTGTTCAGGGAGGCTGAGGTCCGCGCGATATTTGGCGAGGTCGCCGAGGAGGTACTTCAGATGACGCGCGACGTGGTCGTGCTTTTCCCGCCCCTCATAGTTCACGTTGAGCTCTGCGGTAAGAGCGCCTACCTCCCACCTGGAGTGAGCCTGGCGAGCGGAGCGTACTTGAAGGTATTGGGAGGGCTGTACGTGCCCGAGCTACTGGACGGGGAGTTCCTCGAGTACCTTCTCTTCGACGTCCCCCGCAGCCTCGACGAGGCGAGGCGGCCTATCGTGGTAGAGGACATCGACCAGAGGTTTACGACGGATGTGCGCGATGGTGTGCTCTACGCGCTTGACATCCTTTCGAGGATCTCTTCCACTTACCGCGTCCCCGTCCTCGTCCACGGTGACAGGGGGCTGGAGGAGCTCTGGGGCTTTGCTCGACGCTTCATATGCCTTGAAAGGGGGTTGTGCCTTCTAGACGACATGCCCTTCTGCCGGGGTGAAAAGAGTGCATAGTATAGACGAGCTGGGAACGGTTGAGGGCATCGGTAAAGTAACTATAGCCAAGCTCAGGGCTCTCGGGCTCGAGCACGTGGAGGACGTAGTGCTCTTCAACCCCGAGGAGCTCGAGGAGCTCGCAGGGATCGACTTCGAGCGGGCGCTTCGGATTGTCCGAGCGGCTCGGCGGATAGTGGGTTGGGAGACGAAGGCGTACTCGGGCAAGGAGTACGCCTCTGTGCTGCGCCAGCGCGACATACTCACGACGGGGGTCTCCTCTGTCGACAACTTGCTCAACGGTGGGCTGGCTGTCTACGACATTTACGAGTTTGCAGGGGAGTTTGGCACGGGTAAGACGCAGCTCTGCCACCAGCTGGCGGTAACATCGCAGCTGCCGCCGTCGCACGGGGGCCTCGGTGCCGGCGCGGTGTACATCGACACGGAGGGCACGTTCAGCCCCGAGAGGGTTGAGGTGATCGGGAAGAGGTTCGAGGTCGACGACCCCCTGTCAAACATATACGTAGTGAGGCCCTTGAGCGTCGACGAGCTCGAAGAGTTCGTCGTCAGGGGGCTTCCCAGGGTTCTGAAGTCAGGCGCACGTGCCGTCGTGCTCGACAGCGTGATCGCGCTCTACAGGGCTCAGTTCCGTGGCAGGGAATGGCTGGCGATGAGGCAGCAGAGGATTAACTACATGCTGGACTGGCTGAAGAGGCTGTCGAGGCTCTACGGGCTCGTCACCGTCATAACTAACCAGGTCGTCAGCGTCCCCAGCGCGTGGGGCGTGGCCGTGAAGCTGCCGGCTGGCGGCAACATCATAGCTCACGCGAGCACGCACAGGTTTCTTCTGAAGAAAGCCGGCGAGAACTTCCTCATAGAGGTTCTCGACAGCCCAAGGCTACCCAGGGGCGCGAGCGCGGAATTCACCATCGCGGAGGACGGGCTTCACGATGCAAGGTAGCCTCGCTATCTCTCTGGTCAGAGCGGCGCTTGAGAGGTTCGAGCGGGCGCGCGCCACCCGTGAGCCCAAGTTCACGGTAAGCCTCGTCGCGCGGGCGTGGAGCCGCGGGAAGGGTAGGGGGGCTGCGCACGGGAGAAGGGTGCACGAGAGGCTGTGGGGTGACTTGAGCCTGATTGGTCAGTCCGAGGCTGTCGCGACGCCCCTCCCGCTTGCGTGGAGGTTCCGGTTCGGCTGGGTGTATGGTGTGGCTGACCAGGTCCTGTTCGAGAGAGGGGTCCCGGTGAGGGTGGCTGAGGTTAAGAGCTACGATTCCTACGGGCTGAGCGAGCCCGTGCAGGCCAGCCTTTACGGCTTGCTCCTCGAGCTCAACTTCGTTGCGAGGCCGATCGTGGAGCTTGTTGGCAGAAGGGCTGTAGAGGTCGGCGGTTGGGAGGAGCTCGCGCTAGAGGCCCTTTCCATCTTCACTAGAAAGCTATCGAATAAAAACATTTCCAGCAATATTTAACAGGGGTTTTACCGATACTATAGAGAGGTGGTGGGGCTGAGAAGCCTAGGTGTAGCGGTGGCGGGGCTCGGGCGGATAGGCAGAGTCCACTCGGAGATTCTGGCCTACAGGGTTGAGAAAGCTAAGCTGGTGGCTGTGATGGACGTTGTAGAGGAGCTTGCGAGGTCAACGGCTGAGAGGTTCAAGGTGAAGGCGTACACAGACTACGACTCCATGCTGAAGGACCCCGAGGTTGACGCCGTTTTCGTGACAACGCCGACCTACCTGCACCACGACATGATAGTCAAGGCGCTGGAAGCGGGAAAGGACGTCTTCACGGAGAAACCCATCACGGTCACAGCTGACGAAGCCGTCGACGTCGTCACTAGGGCTGATAGGGCCGGGCTCAAGCTAATGGTGGGGTACATGCGGCGCTTCGATGACGCGTACTCGGAGGCCAAGCGCAGGATCGCGAGCGGCGAGATCGGGAGGCCCGTCGCCTTCCTGAACGTAGCCCGCGACCCTGGAGCGCCCCCAGGTTGGGCTCAAGACCCGAAGCTCAGCGGGGGAATTTTCCTGGACATGTTGAGCCACGACTTCGACATGGCTAGGTTCCTTATCGGGAGCGAGGTGAAGAGGGTTTACGTCTCTGGCGGGGCGGTTCTCTACGACGAGATCAAGGCTAAGGGAGATCTCGACCTGGTGAACGTGAGCTTCGAGTTCGAGAACGGCGTTTACGGCGTCGTGCACGGGAGCAGGAAGAGCGTCTTCGGCTACGACCTGAGGACAGAGGTGCTGGGCACCGAGGGCACTGTCTACGTGGGTAGCGCCGTGGACCCGAACCTGGCTGTCGGTGTAAAAAGCGGCGTGGTGCTGAGGGGTGTTCAGTGGTTCTGGGCGAGGTTCTACGAGGCCTACGTCCGGGAGGACCAAGCGTTCGTGGACTCGGTCTTGAACGACGCGCCGCTTCCCATAACGGGACTCGACGGCCTGAGGGTGGTCGAGGTCGCGGAGGCTTGCTGGAGGAGCGTCCGGGAGGGCAGGCCAGTCGAGGTGGTGAAGAGGCTCTAATCTTCCCAGTACTTTCGTGTCCTAGTGTAGTTTGCTTCGGCTAAAAGCACGTTTTTCACCAGTGAGTCCACGTCCCTACTCTTCGAGAGTATTGCCTTTGCCGTGGAGGGGCCGACGCCGTGGCCGGCCAGCGCCAGGACGGCGAGGTAGCCGTAGGAGACGAAAAGCGAGGCGGTTTGGCGCGCTTTTTCTACGAACTTCTCCTCTTCGGGTGTAAGCTTAGCCCCCTTCCTCCACTTCTTGATCGCTTTCAGGTTCTCGGCTTCGTAGGGCCTAAGCACCGCAAGGGCCCGGGATCCGCACCTGGGGCACGCTTTAACGCTCTTCGCGTCGCCTACCCTGAGCTCCGCGCTCCACTCACTGCAGTGCATGCAGAAGAGCAGAACCTGCGTGTTCTCCAGCCTCTTCAGGACGGCTGTAAGCACTGAGGATACGGGGAGGCCCGCTGAGACCACGCCCGTCTTGACGAAGGGCTTCTCGAAGATCAGCTGGGCGAGCGGGCTGAGCTCGGCTACGCTGAAAACGTGGACTCTTCTCTTACCCTCCCTTACGGATTCGACGAGCCTCTCCACGACGCCAAGGTTGAAGTGCTCCACCATACAGGAGTTTATGGCTTCGACGTCCACGGGTGTATCCTTAAGCTTCTTCTTCAGGATGGACAGGTAGCCCGACTCGATCTTACCCTTTCCTCGGTCTATCACCCCCATCCGGGTGGCCACGTGTAGGAGCTCAAGCATGTAGGCGTTGCTCTCGCGGACAGCGTCCCTCAAGCGCTCCAGCGCCCATGGTAAACCATCACGTATGACAGCCTCGATCCTCTCGGGTGAGAGGTCTGAGGCAACGTATATGAGGACCCGGTATGGGTCTGAGTAGTAGCGCGCCGAGACGCCGTAGAACCCCCTAACAGCGTAGGCGAGGAGGAGTGCAAGGAGGTTATTCCCCTTCGTACCCAGGTACGTGTGGAGAACGGCGATGGTTTTTCCTCCCTGCCTCTGAACCTCGACCACGAGGTTGTGCTCTGTCGGAATAATACCCAGCTTTAGCTGCCTCTCGATGATTCCCTTCAGCTCTGCAGCTACGGAGCTCGGTATCCCGTACTTCGCAAGGAGCTCCTGATCCCTGCCCTTCGGCAAAAGCTCGGAGAGCCTTCTGTAGAGCGAGCCCACCTCCCTGGCGACCCGCCACTCGACCGGGAGCATTGTACCCGTCCACACCGGTGGTTCGCCGAGCTCTCCCGTGTACTCGGTCACGTAGACCTTGTTCCTCTCGATGTCCACGTCCTCTATCTTCCACGCCCTCCCCGCGAGGATTATCACCTTGTCGCGGTCTATCATCGATGCGAACGAGTAGTCTAGGTGCCCGATGCGCCTACGGGATGCGATGTCCTCTACGTCGAAGGATGGGTTGTCGGGTATCATCGACGCTGCGCTGTAGTAGTAGCTTATCGTCCGCCGTCCCATCCTCAGCTTGTCGCCGTCGAGGCGGGCAATGCCGATAGAGTCCATGAACCTGAGAAGGTCGAGCAGTGTGCTGTAGCTGAGCTCCCTGTAGGGTTTAGCCCGGGTTACGATTGCATAGACCCGGTCAATGCGCACTTCGCGGAACTCGAGCAAGAGGCCTGCAATCTGGTGGGCTAGGACGTCGAGGGGGGAGGTGAACGTGTCCAGGGACTCCAGCTTCCCCTGAACGGCCCTACGGGCTATTACTGCGGACTCAACGGCGTCCTCGACGCCTAGCGGGATTATGATCCCCTCGGACACCACGTCCAGCCTGTGCCCGGCACGCCCCACTCTCTGAACGAGCTTCACAGCCTGCCTCGGCGAGCCGAACTGGAAAACGAGCCTCGCGTAGCCGATGTCCACTCCCAGCTCTAAGCTCGAAGTGGCAACTATGGCCTTCACCTTTCCCTGCTTAAAAAGGGCTTCAGCCTCCTCGCGCTCCTCCCTCGAAAGGCTCCCGTGGTGGACTCTGACGTCAAGGCCGAAATCTCTCGAGAGGATCCTCCCCAGCAGCTCAGCTGTATCCCTCGTGTTCGTGAAAACTATGACGCCCCCCTTCGAGGCCTCCTCGGCGATGAGCTTCACCCTCTCATAGAGCTCTGGTGGGATTGGGCTCGGAGCTCCCTCTTTCGGCTTGGCGATGTCGGCTATGGTTATCCGGTAGGTTTTCCTTTCACCCCACTCTATGACAGCCCCTCCGCGGCCTCCGCTGATGAAGTCCAGCGCGCCGTAGGGATCCCTCAGGGTGGCCGACAGCGCGATGACCTTTAAGCCCCTTGAAGCGAGCCTGAGCCTCTCCAGGGCCAGGGTTAGCTGCACCCCTCTCTTATCGTCGATCAGCTCGTGGAGCTCGTCTATGACGACCCAGCGAAGGTTCTGCAAGTAGCCGCGAAACCTTTTGTCCACGAGTATGAACTGGAGCGTCTCGGGGGTTGTGATCAAGAGGTGAGGGGGGTGCTCAGCTATCTTTCTGCGCTGAGACAGCGGCGTGTCGCCGTGGCGAATCTCGGCGACAAACCCCAGCGACGTGAACAAGTCCCTCATCCTCAGGTTTATGTCCCTGTTGAGAGCCCTGAGGGGTGTTACGTAGAGAGCGTATATCGGCTGACCGCGCTCCTCGAGCAGCCCCTTGAGTATGGGCAGGATAGCCGCCTCCGTTTTGCCCGAGCCTGTAGGTGCTACGATTAGAAGGTTGCTGTGTGTGCTTAGCCTAAGCGCCTGGACCTGTATGTAGTTTAAGCTAGAATAACCCTCCTTTTCGAGAACCTCTAGGAGAGGTCGGGGGAGCTTACCTTCAAGCTCCCTCAAATTCACCGAGGCAAACTGCACTACATCTCCCGCATCCACTTGAAGCTCTCTATAAATATTCTTTGCCCGATCCGCCCCAACAAGGGAATAGAGGATCGTGCACGTCGCAGCGTTGCAGAGATGCTTACACGAAGCCCCGCTGCTCTTAGGGATCGTCGAGGTGGCTGCTACCGAGCAGACGCTGGGAACGGCTGCGGGGAACGAATAGAACAAATACCAGTGATTGTGAAGAAATACACGTCGAAGCAGAAGCGTGAACATGGCCATGGAAGACTTTGCTGTGCTCAAAAGTGAACTAGTAGAGTACATTAAAAGTAAGGGTAGCGTTTCCGCAAGGGAGGCCCTTGAGTGGGCCAAAGAAAGAGGGGTCAGCGAGCTCATCCTTTTCGTGCTAGTGCAGGAGCTCCTCGAGAGCGAGGACTTCCGGGGAGAGGGCGGTTTCGAGGTCATCGAGCCTGTGATACACCTTGAGATACCGGCCCGGATAGTATACGCAAAGAAGCCTCCGCAACCAGCTAAGCCAGCCACCTCTCTACCTTCTAAGAGGCTGAAAGAGACAAAGAGCGGTAGAAGAACCAAACTCAAGCCATCTCAAACGCTTCTGAAATTCCTGGAGAGCGGCGAGGAGAAGGAAAGGAGGAGCGAGGGGGCTCAGGGCGAGAGCTCTGAAGATAAGAGAAGCGAGGAGCCGGCTGAGCCTACCCCCCAAACACCCCCCGGAAGTGAGGCGAAAGAGGAGAGAGGGGGGCTGTTGGAGGTTGAGGAGCTCAGCCAGGACCCGGACTTTTCGAAGGCCCTGCGTTACCTGGGGAGGTACTGGAGCGTCGGGAGATTGAGGTTTCTGGAAGACATGGTCAGCGAGGGTGTTGAGCTGGGCAAGGCTGAGAAAATACTGATCGAGCTGAGGAGGATGGGGCTCGTCGAGATAACCGAGAACAATGTTATCAACGCTAGCGAGGAGCTTCGAAGGCTTTACGGTAAGCCTCAGACTTCAACCTCGCTTTACGACGTCTTCAAGAAAAAGTAGGAGCTCCAGGCTACCTCTTGCCAGCCGGCACGTAAATTGGTACTCTACTGTTCTTATCAACAGCCACCAGAACGCCTCTGCTCTCGAGCTCCCTTAGGACCCTCTTAGCTCGGCTTAGCTTCAGCCCTAAGCGTGAGGCGAGCACGTAGGGGGTAACGTACTTTAACCCTTTTATGTCCTTTATGACGGCTTCGAGGGAGACCTCGGTCAGCTCTCCAGTGGTTCCTGAGAGCTTCATCTGGGGTTTTTTGCCCCCTTCCTCCTTCTTCCCCTCCGCCTCCTTCTTCATTCTCTTCTCGAGCGCGCTGACTGTCGGCCTTTTCTTGCCGCCGCCCATAGGGACCCGCTAATTCAACCGCTTTGCGTGTTTTAAACCTTTCCCTTAGACGTCTGTGACGCCGTCCTCGGATATAGCGAAAGCGGCCTCCTTCTCGGCGTGCTTGGGGCTATCGATTATCCTGGCGATTCTCTTCCCCTCTTTGGCCTTGCGCAGCCATATCCTGTACGTGAAGCCGTGGGCCATGATGTTTCCGCCTGCGGGCCTGAGGGGGTTGCCGAAGAAAATGTCCGGGGCCGCCATCACCTGGTTCGTCACGACTACGGCGAGGTTGTAGAGGCTCGCGAGCTTGTGCAGCTGGCTGATATGCCGGTTGAGCTTCTGCTGGCGCGAGGCCAGGTTCTCCCGGCCTGGGTACTCGGACCTGAAGTGGTTTATCAGGCTGTCGACTATTATCAGGCGGATGTTGTTCTTCTCAATGTACTTTTTCGCCTCGTCAACGAGCAACATCTGGTGGTCGCTGTTGTACGCCCTCGCGTAGATTATGTTCTCGAGCGCCTTCTCGGGCTCCAAGCCCTTAGCCCTCGCAATCTGTATGATCCTCTCAGGCCTGAAGGTGCCCTCCGTGTCGATGTAGAGTGCCCTCGCGCTGAGACCTCCTTTCTCCTTTGGCAACTGCACCATCACACTCAGCTGGTGGCATATCTGCGTCTTCCCGGCTCCGAACTCGCCGATCAGCTCTGTGAGGCTCCCAACCTCAATCCCGCCCTCAAGCAGGTCGTCGAGGCTCTTAACCCCCGTGCTTATGTACTCGAGGTTTTTCCTCTTCTCGAAGAGCTCTTTCGCCGTGATGAACTCCTCCCCCTTGCTCACGAGCTTCTGGGCCGCCCTGATTATCGCCATGGCGCGCTCCTCAGAGCCGAGGATTAGCGCCAGCTCGTGGGCAGACGCGAAGGCGAGATCCTTGACCGAGTAGTAGCCCGCCGCTCGGAGCTTCTGCGCGGTTATCCTACCCACTCCCTCGAGGTCCTCTAAACGGACCTCCTCACCCTCAACCTCCTCTGCTACGCCCTCGAGAGCCTCGTCTTCCTGAAGTACGCTTCTTGTGAGGTCGTCGAGCACGCTCTCGTCTGGGGCAACATCCTGGAACTCGGCCTCTTCGCTTACTTCGGGCTTGCTCTTAGCCTTCTTGGGCACAGCCACAACCCCCTGATTTGTGTAGCGCAACTAAAGTATTTAAAGGTTATCTACAATAACCGTGAAAGTAAAACAACGTTATACTGTGTGTGACAACATTTAATTACCTGAGTGTTCATACACGGAGAGGGATATGACTGTGGAATACCCCGAGTCGAACTGCTTGGACGAGGCGCTTGAAACTCTGCTCGACAGGGTTGTCGAGCACGCGAGTAGAAGAGGGTTTAGGGCTTCAAAGGAGGGAGTGAAGAGCGGAATAGGGTTTAGCGTAGAGACACCTTACCTTGTAGCTGAGGGGATGGTGGCGCGTGGGATGCTGGACAGGGATGGTTGCCGGTTCAGCGTTTCCAGCACCGGAGACAGTTTCCTTCAGCGAGCTGTGGAAATAGCCTTTCTCATCAGAGGCGAGTCGCTCTTCCCTGAATTTGACAGGGGGAGGCTCATCGGGGCCGTAATCTACGCGCTCTATGATTGGAGCAACACGAAGCGGGGAGAGGAGATGCTTTTAGATGCATCGAGGGTATTGGAAACCCTGAAAAGGCTCAGGGAGGAGAACCCGGATGCGTTTAGGCTCGCCGCGGTCACCCTGCCTAGGCTGTACTACGAGGATTGCAGGTACACCCCCATCAAGCTACTTCAGGAAATACTTGAGGTCACGAGGGGAAAGCATTAGGATAAGCTTATCTGACCTTTCTAGCTGTAGCAGGAATGGGTCTGCTTGCTGCGGTTGAGAAGAGTGGAGTTCGAGGTTCTGAAGCGCTTGCCTCTGTGCAGGGACTACACGGATGTGGCCCGTAGCGCGGGGGTAAGCCTGCCTACTGTCCCCCGCGTCTTGGAGAGTATAAAGTCGAAGTTCCTGCTGAGGGCTTTCTTCGACTTCAGCGCCATGGGGTTTGCGCTTGGACTTTTCAAGCTCAGGTTCACGGAGGAGCTGGTCCAGAAGCCTATACCCTTCGTTGTCGAGAAGATCCCTGTACTCCAGGGTAAAGGCGAGCAGTCACTCTACATACTGGCGCTATGCCCCGCTGGGAGGTGCAGCGAGGTCGCGGATATACTCAGATCAGATGAGAGCCAGGTTTTGACCGGCAGGTTCCTTTGGAGGAGCGACACCATGGAGGAGGCTTCCCTAGACAAGGGTTACCTTAGGGTTAGCTTCAGCTCCGTGAAAAAGGCGATAGAGGAGGAGATAATGCCCAGGATGGGGGCCCCTGTTCGGCGGGAGCCAGACCACGTGGATCTATGGATAATTGCGGAGCTCATGCGCGACCCTTTCGTCAAGCTCTCCCGGGAGTCGGCCAGAGCGGGGCTCAAGCAGCAGACAGCCAGCTACCACTACACTCAGCACGTTCGCCCCCTCCACCTCTACAACGCGCTTACACCTAGGTTTTACCAGCTAAACATCCCTGGAGTACTTCTGGAGCTGGACGTGGCCAAAGACGCCGCCGAGCAGGTAGCTTGGGGGCTCTCCCGGCACCCCATGATCCGAGAAGCGCTTGCCTCAGATAGCGGGAAAGTCTACGTCCTATCTTACATGCAGGGAGGGGACCTGAATGAGCTCTATCGCTTTCTTGAGGACAGCAACATCGTTGAAGACTTCACTCTAATCGGCGTCTTAACGCACAGGATCCTCGAGTACACAACGCCGTTCGGCAACGCGCTTAAAGAAAACCCATACAACCTTGAGATAATGTACGAGGCAGTATACACGCCAAAACGCCGAGCGTTGGAGTGGAGTGTCTACGAGATAGGGGAAGGTGAGCGTCAGCGCTCGTGAGAAGGAAATCACGCGCACTGATTAAATTTAGAGCAGCATAGTGCGTTGACTAGAAGCCCCTGCGACGCAACTAAGTAGTGTGTGCCTTCCCGCTTAAGAACTGATGAGGTGCGATGCCTCAACACGGGGAAAGGACCAGGTATGCAAGGGCTGACTAGGTCTACCAGTGTGAAAGCGGTCACCGAGCCACGAGTAGGAAAGCAGCGTATACCAGGAGCAGAGCGAGCCCGGTCAGGATCATGGCAAAAACGATGTGGCGGACGCTTTGCTGTGAGAGAATCCCCTGGTGGATGGATGGGCTGGAGTGCGCCACCCACTCCTCGTACTCCAGCTTCGCGAATGGCGAGGCTTGAGCACTACCTTTTTCTTCGTCTTTCTCCACGTCCTAAAGCAACTGCGACCCACCATATTAAAGGTTCTACTGCCCCCACTGTAGGAAAGCTTATCATCATCGTTACGCGAGTTTTTTAGCGTGTACGAGATCAGGTGCAGGAGGTGCGGTGCCCCCCTAACTGCGGACCCCGAGTCACTCATTGACATCTGTGACTACTGCGGCTACCCCAACATAGTCGGCGGTGACTTCGATCCCGGTTCGGTGTACGTTCTCCCGACTCTCCCCAGAAGCTCTATAGAAGACAGATTCTACGACATCGCGAGGCGCGACCCCCAGCTGTCCAGCTTCAGGGACATAGAGGTGCTTGAGGTATCCGGAGCCTACTTCCCAGCGTGGTACGCGAGCCTCAAGGGCAGGGTAACGGCGTCCTGGCAGGTCACGCGCTACGAGCAGAGGGGGAAGGAGGTGATTGCCAGGAAAGTGTACCTTAAGGAGACCACTCCAGTGGCTAGGAGAGCCTTCCTACCAGCGAGACGCAGAGTCCCGTCGTCTGCCATTAGGGATGTGCTGGCCAGCTATACTGTTAAGGGCGGGAAAGCCGTGTCCATAGCGCAGGAGGATTTCGACTGGGAGAAAATCAAGCTGGAGTTTTTGGGCGTGGAGATAGGTAGGGGTGAGGCGACGAGAATAATGGTAGACAAGCTGATTGACGCGTTGAGGAGCGAGTACAGGGCCCGAGGCGAGAAGCTCGACTACTTCAGCGCGAGGATCGACGAGGTGGAGGGAATGAGGCTAGTGTACGTACCCGTGTGGAGCGTGACGTACACTGCTGGAGGAGCCACCTACACCGCCGTTTTCGACGGGCACGACGGGACTTGTATCTACAGGGCTGAGCCTCTGACCGCAACCGAGAGGCTCATCAGGATGATCGGAGGCTTAGCGCTTTCAGCTTTAGCGGGACCCATATTCGCGGCTACGGCTTCGGTAGCAGGCTTCGAAACTTCGCTACTACTCCTCGGAGGCTCAGCTCTAGCCGCCTACACCATCGGCGCGAGTATCGTTGAGAGCGCACGGGTGGAGAGAGCATGAGCCAGACAGCTGAGGTCGAGTGCCCGAGGTGTGGAGCGAGGTTCAGCGTCCCACTCAACGCCTCGACAGTCACCTGCCCTTACTGCTTCACGATATTCTCCCCAAGGGAGGGCGTCAGGGCGGAGGAGACACAGTTTTACTTCCCACTCAACAACTCCCTGGAACCTTTTGAGAAGCTCGTTTTGTTTATCGCTAGGCAGTACGCGGTCCCTAGGGAGCTTCCTAAGGAGTTTTCGGTCTCCAGGAGGGAGCTCCACTGGGTGCCCGTTCACTTCTTCTTCGCCGACTTCAAAGCGGAGGCTAGGGGGTTCAGCCAAGTGTTCGGCGAGGCCACGTCCGAGATAACGGAGACGGGGCTGGTGTCGATACCCGCCTCCGGCACGTGGCTCGACAGAGAGCTCGAGCACTACCCCTTCCCGGTCAGGGGGAAGCTACCCTTCAACCCCGAGATCAAGGAGAAGGGTATTTTCCACGAGCCGCGAGTTTCCAGGGAAGAGGCTGGGAAGATGGCCGAAGCGGCGGTCAAGGCGAAGATTAGGCTCGAAGCCCAGGAGAGCTTCAGCTCGCTTCACGCACTAACCGTGACTAAGGGGGAGGTGGAGTACAGGGGTCTCGTCTACTACCCGATATGGATTTTGGAGTACACGTTTCGCGGCGAGAGGTTCCAAGCGCTAGTGGACGGGGCGAGCGGCATCGTCATAAAAACCCAGTACCCGCAGACAGCTCGCGGAAGGCTCACCCTCGGGGCTTACTCGCTGCTGGCGATACTATTCGGGTTAGCTGGTGGCGCGGCGTACGCGCAGTCCCTCGGAGGCGGCTTCCTCGCGATCGCCGGCGGGCTCGTGGTCGGCGTAGCCTCAGCGATCGCCCCCTTGTCGCGATCCGCGACCCGCGTCGCGACGGCTAGCGAGTACGTGGAGCTCCAGTGAGCGGGGAATGACGTACGTTAGGCCCTTCGATCCCTGGCGCGCGACCAGCCTCTGCACGTGCCCCTTCAAGTACACCGTCAACCCCTACACCGGGTGCTCCCACAGGTGCCTCTACTGCTACGCCTCGTCTTACATCAAGGATTTCTTCAAACCAAGGCCCAAGGAGAACTACCTCGACGTCGTCCGGAGGGACCTGCGCAGGATCCGGGAAGGCTCCATAGTCAACATAAGCAGTAGCAGTGACCCCTATCAGCCGCTAGAAGGGAAGTACATGTACACACGTCGCACCCTCGAGATGCTCAGCGGGAGGTTCACAGCTGAGGTCGTCACCAAGTCGGACCTCGTCGTCCGGGACGTTGACCTGCTGTCGAGCATGAGCTCGGTTGTCTCAATAACCATCACAACTCTCGACTCGAGCCTTGCGCAGCGACTGGAGCCCGGCGCCCCTTCACCCCAGCGCAGGGTGAAAGCAGTCGAGCTTCTTTCGCGCGAGGAGGTAGCGGTGGTTGTGAGGCTTGACCCCCTAATCCCCGGGCTGAACGACAGCCCCGAGAGCATAGCAGAGGTCGTCGAAGCGGTAGCGTCCGCGGGGGCGAGGCACGTTGTAAGCTCGACGTACAAAGTGAAGCCCGACAACCTCAGGAGAATGACCGAGGCGTTCCCCGAGATCGTCCCCAGGCTTCGGGAACTTTACCTCGAAAGGGGGGAGAGGCTTCACGGTTACTTCTACGCCGAGAAAACCTACAGGAGAGAGGTGCTGGCAACCGTGAAATCCGAGGCAGAGAGGAGGGGGCTGACCTTCGCGACTTGCCGGGAAGGCCTCACAGCTCTCAACACGCCCGGTGTGAGCTGCGACGGAACGCACCTAGTAGGACTCCGGTTCCACTCCTCCCAACCCCCCGGCTCGCGCAGTTCCCTCCGTGAAACCCTGTAAACCTGCTTCTTACTCGGGGATGCGAGCTGCTAGAACGACTCCGGGGTCTCGGTGTTGTCAGGCTGGCTTCGACTCCGCTATCTTCTTCTTTATCTCTCGCAGGGTGTACAGGAGGACGCCTAGCCTCGTGTCTTTGCTGAAGAGGACTGCCATGTAGCCTAGATCTCCGAGCCTGGTGTAGATGATGCCTGAGCCGTCTGGGGCGTTGACGGTGATCCACTCCGCCTCCCCCTTCCCGAGCTCAGTGCTAGCCCTGTTGCCCACCTCGCTCAGCACAGCCGTGAGCGCCGCCACCTTCTCCTCAAGCTCCTTGTCAGCTATGCTGCTCAGCAGTGGCAACCCATCACCCGTAGCAACAACAAACCCCTCAAACCCGGCAACCCTAGTAACAGGCTCGACGAGCCTCCGGATAGCTTCGATGTCCGTGCTCACCCACGCCTCACCTCCTCGTAACCCGTATGATGGTCACGCCATCCTTGACTTCAGCCGCTGAGTCAATCTTCGAGTTTATGAGCACGGCGAAGCTGCAGGCGGCCACACCCTGGATGAAATTGGGGGATGGCTCAATTCCTCTCTTCACGGCGGCCTCGACCTCGAAGTCGTTCGTGACCTTTGCGGTGAGCCTTCCCTCCTCGAAGTTCGCCTCCAGTATCTCTATAACACCCCACCCCGCCAGGCACTTGCCGAACGCCGCGACGAGCTCCGGTATCAGCTCCCTCGGCACGCCAAACCCCAAAAATCTTTCAGCCAGCACCCTCCCGTAGCCGCAACCAAACCAGTAGAAAAACCTCTTCGCCAGCCTCTCCCCAACGACGTCGGCCGCCCCCTTAATCATTTCTGGAAAAGCGATCACATCCATCAAGATCCACCTTCTGCCCATCAGCTCAATCCTACCGTCACTGCCAACAAGCGATTTTTCAAGAGGGACGTTGAACTTCCTAAGGAGCTCCCTGTACCGGTTCACTAACTCCTCCGACATACCAACACCTCCTTTGCAACTCTTCCCCTCCGGGCATTGGTTTATAAACTAATTAGTTCAATAATGTTGTGTAATTACATCCTCGTTTTGCACACCTTGGTGCTAGGGGGTCGTCTTAAACCCGGCCTATCATTTCTCTTCTGGACAAGGCCGGGTCAAGTCATCCCCCGGTTATGAAGCAAAGATTGTTTGAAGTTAAAGTTTTTCTGCTTAAAGGGGCTTCTTGGGCTCGTACGGCTTCCAGCCCAGCTTCTGGCGGAACTCGTTGATGAGCTCTACGGACTTCTCCTTCTCCTCTTTAGGCATCTTGGACGATTTCAGGACTGCCATGTAGAGGGCGTAAAGCCTTGCGTTGATCGTCGCCTTGGAGACGCCGAAGTTTAGGTCTTCCTCAAGCTCCTTCAGGATGCCCTTGACCTCCTCGGAGGAGGAAAGGCCGGGAGGCCCTACGTCTTTAACCTCTCTGCCGAGGTATAGGTGGCCTTTCTCTACGACGACCGCTTTCCCGTCTTCGAAGGTTATCCTGCCTTTCGCTACCCTGTCGTAGAAGGTCCAAGCCTCGTACGCGTGCGGCGCCATCTCCTTCAACCGCTGGAGGACGAACCTCCTGATCTCGGCTGTTGTCGCGCCATCCTTTATCCTCTCCTCTGCCTCACGGGCGATCTCGTGCGCGACCTCCTCGGGGGCGCCGGCGGCGAGGCACGATTCATATATTTTACTTGCGGAGAAATCCTCCACTCTACCGTCGTGCTTTACAACCTTTTTCGCCACGACGTTACTCTCGCTGAACTCTGTTTTATTAGTTTCGCCTATCAGCGAAGACTTTTTGAGCTTTTCAATACAAAGTGAGGGTATTCTAGGAGCCTTGCTTCAGCACCTGGTGGATCGATAACCGCTGAGCCCTTGAGGCGATTGCGCCAGGCGTAGCTTCACCACAATTAGAGCCTGCTAAAGCCGGGTGGGGTCGAGGCGGTCTAGAAGCCTCTCTAAGGTGTAGCGCTTAACAGCCTCCAGCTGCTCCTTCCTAGATGGCTCGAGGACGACTCTCCCATCGACGAGGACGTACACGATGTTCGCAGCGCTGAGAGAGAGGAGAAGTCTCTCGGGGTCAACCCCCTTGAAACGAGCCAGCTCCGAGGCTACGAGCACCATGTCTGCTACGGAGCCTTCCTCGATCACGCCGCCCTCGACGCTGAGCGCCGAGTATCCCCCGCGGGTGGCGATGCTCATGGCACCGAGGGCTGTGAGGTCCCTTTCCCAGAACAGCTCCCTCTGAAGAATGAGGAAAGCACGCGTGACGTCGAACATGTCCAGGGTCTGGCCAATCAGTGGTGTCTCAGAGCAGAGGCCTGTAGCAACATTGCTCGAGACGAGCTCCCGCACCGGCAGCATTCCCCCGCTGGAAGTTAGCGCGTCAGCCACCGGGGCGTAGACTACTCGTGCCCTCTTCTCGCCGACTAGGCGTAGCTCCCAGCTCGATGCCCAGCCAGGGTTTACCAGAATAGTTCTGGGGGTCAGTAAGCCTAGAGAGTTCAGGAGCTCGATTGGGAATCTCCCGTACTTAGTCTTCGCGGCGTAGAGCTGCGACCTGTCGTTCGCGACGTGCAGGAAAATCAGGGCCTGCTGAGAGCCTGCAGCTCGCTCCCGGATCTCCACCGAGTGCTCGACGGCCTCCTCGAGACCGCCAAGCACTACACCACCCTCCCATCCGCTGAGCATGCCCCACGAGACAGCGGGGGTGACCTTCACCCCCACCTCCCCCGCAATCCTCTGTAGCAGGTCGGGATGAGCTGTGGTGTCGGCTACTAGCGTGGTACCGCTCTCAAGTGCTCGGATCAACGCGAGGCGGAGAGCCAGCTCCGCGACTTCCCGTTGAGGCACATCCTCGTGGTGCCTTTCCCAGGTTGGCGCCGGCGTTTTGGGCGGAGCGTACATGTGCGAGAGGTGAGTGTGGGCGTTCGCCAAGCCGGGCAAGGCTACGAGGCCTTGGCAGTCGATTTCCTCGCCACCCCCTAAGCCAGTCCCGATGCCAGACACTCTCCCGCGCTCAACCGCTATGTCGACGTCGCGCAGGAGGCCTCTCGACGTGACGGCATAGGAGCACTTTTTAAAAACCAGGGTCATCGCGGTTCACCGAACCTTAGCGACCTTGAGAAGTGCTTCTTGAAGAACGGCGAAGCTGTTAGCTCTACGTACTTAACCCTTTTGGCGACGTGCTCTGCCTCCTCGACGGCTTCTTCCGAAACGAGCATCATCCTAGCCCCCTCTACGGCCGTGTTGCCTACCTGCTTGATCGCGGACTCGTCCAGCTCAGGCAGGAGCCCTATGCGAATAGCGCTCCGCGGGTTTATGCTGTAGCCGAACGAGCCGGCGATGTAGAGCCTCTTGAGGGAGCTGGCCTCGAGCCCGGCGTGCTCTAGGAGAGCGAGCACCCCGCTCATCACAGCGGCTTTGGCGAGTCTAACCTCGCTTATGTCCTTCTCGCTGATCGTTATCGCTTCCCCAAGCCCGCTCTCCTCCTCATCCACGAGGACGTACTCGTACCACCCCCCTTCCTTTGCCCTCCTGATCCTCCGGCTACCGGAGCTCCTGTTGAAAAAGCCCCTCTCGGTGAGCAGGCCGCTGTCGAGGAGGGAGGCGACCGCGTCTATGATCGCTGACCCGGCCAGCCCCATCGGCCTCGCGTCCCCTATCGCCCTGTAGTGCACCGCATCGCCTTCGATCGAAACGGATGAAATGGCGCCAACCATAGCTTTCATTCCGTACTTAATGTGCCCGCCCTCGAAGGCGGGTCCAGAGGGCGCGGAGCAGGCGAGGAGATCGCTTCCCGTGTTGAGCAGTATCTCCGTGTTCGTGCCGATGTCGATCAGCATGGACGGCCCGTCTTCGAGGTGCAGGCCTACAGCTATGACGTCCGCGAGGGCGTCGCTGCCGACGTACCCCGCGATGAGCGGCGGGAAGTACGCGGCTCTGACGTTGGTGAGCCCTATGAGCCTTCCAGGCGCCTCGATCGGCCCCGAGGTGGAGGGCACGAACGGGGAGAAGCTCAAGCCGGTAACGTCTATTCCTAAGAGGAGGTGGTGCATGACCGTGTTCCCCACGATGACGGCTGCATCCACATCGCCTCGACCCGCGGCAGATTCTAGGAGTGCCGCCTTCACGAGGTTGTCCACGGCTCCCGCGGCTAGGCGCCGCATGTCCGCGAGGTTTTCAGGCCTGTCTAGCGCCGCGCGGAGCCTGGAAACGATATCGTCCCCGTACACGAGCTGAGGGTTTTCGCTGAAAACCTCCCCGATGCTTCTCCCGCTGTTCAAGTCGACGAGGTGGACTACGATCTTTGTCGTTCCAACATCGACCGCGACGCCGAGGTTCTCGGAGGATGCGTCCCCGGGCTCAACGCGCGTTACTCTGCGATTTCTCCAGATCGTGACTGTGACCTCCCATGAGCCGCGTCGCAGCGCTGCTGGTAGCTCCCTCAAGGCGTCCAGGTCTAGCTCCAAGCCAGCCACCCCGAGGGCTCTAGCCAGCGAGTCGGCATCGGGCAAAGGGTTCTCGAGGCTCGGAGGCTTCACGGCCACGCGGCTCTTTTTCGATAGCGGCGACAGCTTAACGCTCCTGGCGAAGCCGGAGCTAGCCACGCTTAAAGCCCCGGGGCGAGACTCAGGGGGTAGGAGCAAGCGTACCGGACCACTAACCTTGGTCTGGCAGGCGAGCCTGTACCCTCTCGACAGGAGCTCTGCGCCGAGGAGCCGTTTCTCAGCCTCGGTTGCCGGGGTTACGCTTCCGCCTCTCAGTATCACCCTGCACCTGCCGCAGATGCCGCGCCCTCCGCACTCGGTTCTGAAAGGTATACCCGCTCTCTTGAGGGTGTCGTAGAGCCTCTCGCCTTCCTGGGCTTCAACTCTGATGTTGTACGGCTCCACCACTACCTCGACCACTCGTGATCACCTCTCTTTTCGAGCAGCTCGACCTTCGTTATGTTGAAAACCCAATTGTACTCAGAGACCCTGACGGGATAGCCCTCCACGCGCATCTCCTTCCGGAAGAGGGGGGCATCCACGACTAGCGTCTCAGCCTCGCCGCCCTCGAACGCCGGGTTGAATCCATGCACGCGGGCCGAGCTTATGATAGCCTCAACGTCCTCCTGCCCGAGCTCCCTACCGAGTAGGCGGGGGTCTAGGCCCTTCGCGGACAGCGAAGTTAGGATGAATCGGAAGCCTTGCCTCACGAGCTCGCGCATGTACTCCTCTTGGTTCTTCCGCCACAGGGGGTTGAACACCTCGAGACCTTGCTCCTCTGCTACGAGAGAGATGCGGAGGCGCTGGTAGTCTGAGCTCAGCGCGCCGGTGACCAGCGCGGTACAGCCGTGCGCCTCCCGAGCGGCTGTTAGCGCCCTCTTCAGCGCATCGACGTCGCTCTCAGGTCCCTGTTCGTAGAAAACCTGTGGCAGGCCTAAGGCTTCGGCCTGAAGCTTCGTCAGCTCAACGTAGGGCACGTGGAACATCATTGAGTCCTCCGAGCGTGGCTTGATGGTGATGAGGCACCCGAAACTGAACCCCTTGAGGAGCGCCCAGTGCAGAGCGTAGGTGCTGTCTTTGCCCCCAGAGAAGAGCACGCAGACGCGCCTAGGCGAGCTCTCTCCTGAGAAGGGACGCAACTCTCTCACCCTCCTCCCTGTCCAGCTGCCTGCGGCCGAGGTGCGGCACACCATAGGGGATGACGTGCACGTGAGCGTGCATTATCTCCTGGCCTGCCTCGCTCCCGTTGTTCATGACGATCCTCACCCCTTTCGCTCCGAGGGCCTTCAGCTGGGCTACTGCGACCTTTTTGGCGAGCACGAAGGCTTTAGCAACGGCCTCCTCGGGCATGTCGAAGATGTTCGTGTAGTGCTTCTTCGGCGCGACGAGCGCGTGGCCCAGCGTTAAGGGGTACTTGTCTAGGAAGACTACGAACTCCTCGTCCTCGTACACCGTCACGGCGTCCCTCTCGTGTCGGGCGATACCGCAGAACACGCAGTGTGTCTGCACAGGTGAGGTTTTACCGCAGACTGCTAATAAAGCTACGCCGAGGGGCCAAAACTGATCCCAGGAAAGGGTTTTTAGGCCCCGAAAGCGTGTTTAGTGTCGAGCGGTCTTGGAGTCCCTAGTGTGGTTGCTGAGCAGCCTGCTTGGGGAGAACCTGCTGGGGGTCGTCGTCTACGGCTCTTCAAGCAGGCGCGAGGACTTCACTCCTCTAAGCGACTATAACGTCGCGGTGATCGTTAGGGAGAAGCCGCCAGTGGAGGAGATAGCTTACGTCATGGAGGAGCTGGGGCCCGACGTGTCGCCCCTCTTCCTCACGCTAGACGAGCTCGAGCAGCTGATACGTGACGGTGAGTTCATCGCGCACGAGATCGTACGCGGCCAGCTGGTGTACGGTGGAGAGGAGGTGATCCGCGCGTTGGGCGCGCAGCCCCCTCTCACGCCACGCTCGGTAAGCTACCTCTTCAGGCACTCGCTCACCTGCCTCGCTTTGAGCCTCCAGAATTACCTGGTCGGGAGGCCGCACTCGGCTATCAGCTATGCCTACAAGTCCTTGAGAAGCGCCGCCCGGTTCGTAGCCGCTAGGGAGAGAGCCGTCCTCCTCTCGGACGCCGAGATCCTGGGCTACTTGACGGCCCGTGGGGGTTTTGAGGGTGTAGCGGCGACCTACTCGAGGATACGGGAGGTGAGGTTCAAGGGCATCAGAAGGGAAGAGTTGCTGCCCCTGCTAGCTCAGGTTTACGAGGCCTCGGCTCGCCTCCTAGGCTTAGAGATGCCGGACACGCGGCAAACCGTCGAGAAGCTGTTGAGCGAGCTGGCTTTCGTGGCCGACGTCAGGGCGGTGGAAAGGGACAACCGCGTCGAGCTTGTAATCCTCGGGGTCGACAGGAAAGGCGTCACGAGAGAGGTCCGCGTACCGTAGCGGTGGGGCGCCTGGCGACGCCAGCCGACGTCAGGAAGGTTAAGGAGGAGATCAGGAGGAGAGTCTGGTCCAAGCTGGTGAAAGAAGGGATAGCGCTACCGCCCTTTCCCGTTGAAGGCAGAATCCCCAACTTTCGAGGCGCGGATGCCGCTGCCAGGAGGCTCGTGGCCAGTGAGCTGTTTCAGAGCGCCCGGGTCGTATTCTGCAACCCGGACTCACCCCAGAGGCATGTTAGGGAGGCTGTGCTTCAGAGCGGGAAGCTGCTCGTCATGGCTTCGCCGAGGCTACGCAGGGGCTTCCTGGTGATCGACCCTAAGCATCTGCCGAGGGCCGCCATCCCCCGCGCCTCGACGATCCGGGGGGCGTTCGAGTACGGCAAGGTCGTCACGCTTGAGGTTCCGAGAGTTGACTTGAAAGTTGCAGGAAGCGTAGCGGTTGATGTGCACGGGGGCAGGGTGGGTAAAGGCGGGGGCTTCAGCGACCTTGAGTTCGGGATACTTAAGTCTCTGGGAGCCATTGACGACTCAACTCCCGTGGTAACCACCGTTCACGACGCGCAGGTAGTTGAGGGCATACCCATGCTGAAGCACGATGTGCCGGTTGACTACGTGTTCACGCCGACCCGCGCTATAAAAACGCAGAAGGTGCATCCGAGGCCCGAGGGGATCTACTGGGAGCTACTCAGCGATGAGGAGATCAGGAGCATACCTGTTTTGCAGGAGCTACTTCGGGCGTTGAAGAGGTAAGGTTTTTAGAGCTAGAGCTCGCGTAGACATGGTATGAAGATTCTCGTGACGAACGACGATGGGCCATTCTCACCCGGGCTATCTCTGCTCCGGGAGGCGGTGCGAGGATTCGGAGAGGTCTACGTGGTGGTCCCGGAAACCCCGAAGTCCGCTACGGGCCTAGGCCTCACACTGCACAAGCCTGTCCGCGTGAACAAGCTGAAAATCGACGGTGAGCCGCTCTACCTCGTGAGCGGTACTCCGTCCGACGTCATCTACATAGCGATGAACGTAGTCACGGGCAAGCCCGATGTGGTGTTCTCCGGTGTTAACATCGGGGATAACCTAAGCATCCAGGTTATACTCACCTCCGGCACGCTCGGCGCAGTCCTCCAGGCCTCGATAGAGGGGACGCCTGGAGTGGCCTTCAGCGCGTGCGTGGACTCGCCGGAGGAGCTCGAGGAGCCCGAGTACCGCAAGTTCGTACTCAAGGCTACCCGGGCTGTAGCCGAGGCGGTGCTCAAGCGTGGGTTCCCCCCAGGGATCGACGCGCTGAACGTGAATTTCCCGCCGGTGATATCGAGCGAGGTGGTTGTAGTCAGACCTGCTAAGCGCAGGTTCGCAGCGGCCGTGGTTAAGAGGCGAGACCCGCAGGGGAGGCCTTACTACTGGCTGTACGGTCAGCCAGTGGAGGCGGAGGAGGGTAGCGACGTGCACGCCGTGCTTGAAGATGGGAAAATCGCTGTGACGCCGATTTCTCTCGGCTCGCTCTTCGAGTTCAGGTCGGAGAGCCTCGCGGGCCTCCTAGAGGAGGTTAGGAAAAAGCTTGAGAGTGGTTCTGATGGCTAAGAACTTCCTCGTAACGGGTAGACCCGGGGTAGGTAAGACTACATGCCTTAAGCGGCTCGCCGAGATCCTGGTCAGCAGGGGCGTCGCGGTAGGCGGCATGATAACACTGGAGGTGAGAGAGGCGGGCGTCAGGAAGGGCTTCGAGGTCGTAGACCTGCTCAGCGGGAGGAGGGGTGTTCTCGCCAGCACCGGCGCAGGCGAAGGCCCCCGCGTGGGCAGGTACGTAGTGAATCTCAGGGACCTCGAGGACGTGGGGGTCAGCGCGGTGAGAAACGCAGTCGATAAGGCATCTGTCGTAATAATCGATGAGATTGGACCAATGGAGCTCTTAAGCGAAAGTTTCAAGGAAGCCGTAACGTCGGCCCTCAACTCCGAGAAGCCCGTAGCCGCCTCTATACACGAGAGGGCGCGCGAGAATCCGTTCGGAAGGTCGGTGCTCGAGAGGCGGGACGTCGAGCTCATCCCGCTCAGCCTGGCGAATAGGGAGCGAGTGCCAGCCGAGCTTGCGAGAAAGATAGCTAACCTTCTAGCCCGTCAGTAAACTAGTGAGTATGTCTCCCGCGCCACCTCCTCGGTGACCTCAAAGGGCGCGTTGGCGAGGTTCCTCTGGTAGCGTAACCCGTCGCGTACGAGCTCTTCTAGTCTTTCCCCAGAGACGCCCAGGTCTCTCAGCCTCAGGGGCGCGGCCACACTGGCCATCAGGGACCGTAGGGCTTCCTCTAGGCCTCCGGGGGGCCTTGAGATACCAGTAGCTTCGAAGAACCTCTCGGCTTTCTCAGGCATATAGGCCTCGTAGAACCTCGCTGCCCCGGGGAGTATTATCGCATTCGCGAAGCCGTGAAGGAGCCCGTACTCGACAGTGAGCGTGTAGCCGAGCCCGTGGCCCACGTTGGTGCCCGTGTGGTTTATGGCTATGCCGGCTATCATGCTAGCGAAGAGCATCTTCTCCCTGCACTCCAGCACACCCGAGACGGCGCAGGGCAGGTACCTGAACGATATCCTCGCGGCTTCGAGGGCCATCAGGTCGGAGTAGGGGTTGCTACGCTTGCTGAAGTAGGCCTCCACAGCGTGGCTAAGCGCGTCTAGGCCAGTGCTGGCGCTCTGCTCCCTGGGAAGGTACCTGAGCACCTCAGGGTCCAGTAGCGCAAAGTCCGGATAGAGGCCTTCACCCGAGATAGCGACTTTCATCTTGGTGGACTCGTCGACCAGAACGCTGTACTTCGTGACCTCGCTGCCAGTACCGTGGGTCGTGGGAACCGCTATCAGGGGCTTCAGCTTCTGGTTAACGGCCTTGGGGTAAACGTAGTCAGAGACGTCGCCCCCCAGCGTGTACACGACGTTCACGGCTTTCGCGACATCGATGACGCTCCCACCTCCGAATGCCACGAAGACTTCCACGTCCATGCTCCGGGCTGCCTCGAGGCACCTCCTGACAGTTGAGTAGGTGGGATTGGGCTCGACCTCCTGGAAGAAGCCCACCTTAACGCCGTGCTGCTCGAGAAGGCGCCTTATCTTATCGTCGTAGCCGTACCTCCGCGCGAACGTCCTCCCGGTGATCACGAGAGCCCGGGAACCCGCTGCTGAGGCAAGCTCACCTACCTTCTCAAGGGAACCTCTGCCGAAAATAACGCGCGTGGGTTGTGCCACTGAGAAAGGGGGGAGAGCGCACATACAGATCTAGAGTACGTCCCGGGGAGCAGAAAAACTTTGTGCCAAACGCTCGGCGGGCTACTTCACTAGGTCCGGGTAGTACTCTCTGAGAACTCTCTTCATGTCGACCACAGGTGCGAATGTGAGTAACGAGTTCAGGGCTATTGTCTGGAAGCCTTCGCGGTCGGAGCTGTAGAGATCTAAGGCTTTTAGGAACTTGGTCTTCAGCTCCTCATACTCGACCCTGTCCACTTCAGCCACGCGAGGGTCGCGGCCGAAGTCCACCAAGTCCCTTATGTCTTGGCCGAATAGCCAGCCATTCACGCCATCCACGATCATTTCCACTGCCGCCCCGTCCCGGGACGCCACAGGCACCGTGCCGTTCACAGCAGCTTTCATGAAGCTTGTCCCGCTGGCCTCCCAGCCGGAGAACGGTGTGAACAAGAGGAGGTCGCCGCCCGCGATGAGCGTCTTAGCCTTTTGGACGTCGTAGTCGTGGAAGTAGACGACGTTGCTGTACTTTCTCTCGAGCTCCTTGAACTCCCGCATGAACTGCAGACCCTCCTTGTCATCGGGGTGGGCTTTACCGCCGAGGACGAAAACCACGTTGTCCCTAGCCTCCTCGACAAGCCTAGTCACGAAGTACGGCCTCTTGTACTTGGTCATCCTCCTGGCCCACACCGCGATCATCTGCTCCTGCGAAACTGCGAGGGGCTTCCTGGAGTTTATCAGCCTCACTAGGTTGGCTCTGGCCTCGCTCTTGGCCAGGGCGAAGTTCTCGGGATTCAGCTCCCCTTTCTCGAACCTCTCCCTAAGCCCCGGGTGCATCCACCTCTCGAGGTCTATGCCGTTGGTGACGAACCTCGCCTTCTCAATAAGGTGGGGTATCACGCGCTTCATCACGTCGAAGTGCTTCGCCGAGACCATTATCAGCTCACTGGACATGATCGCCCCGAGCGTGGTCAGGACGATTTTATCCTCTATCATCTTGTAGCCGAACTCTTGCTCGAAGAGCCCCCTGGGGAAAGATGGGTGCCCCCACGGCCCCGGGGTGTGGATAATGAGCCTGTAGCGGCCTGGAAGCCGGAGGACGAGAGGGAGGAAAGCGGTGTAGGCCTCCTGGAGGTCGATGTAGCGCACTGAGTCGACGCCGATCTGGCTTTTGATGTACTCAGCCGAGGCTCTTGCCAGCAGGACGTACTTGTAGAACTTCTCCTCAACACCCCTTTCGATGAAGAGACGGCTCGTCAGGGACGTCGCCCACTCCGGGGATAGCGGCTCGAAGAACACTACGCTGGCCTTCCCCTTCGTGTAGACGTGCGCCGCGACGCTAACGCGCTCACCCTTGAGCTTGACTTCAAGCTCGCAGCACTTGCGGAGCCTGTTTAGGAGGTCTGCGGGCTGAGGCTGCGGCTTCGGCAGGGGAGTGCCGTCAGGGCCGAGCTCGTAGTCGACGTAGCCTTCGCGGTAGAGCAGGGTGAGCACATAGTAGTTTAAGCCGAGCCTCGCCGCGGCGTAGAACTTGTCTCCTTCCAGGACTCCTAGGCCTCCGGCGTAGGTGTACCCCTCATCGAGAGCGATCTCGGGCGTGACGCTCACAATAGCGTCGTCAGACATACGCCACAACTTAGCGCTTAGCCCGTTAAAAAACTTTCAATTTTACCGCTCGTTACTACCAGCGAGCATCTCGGCGACCTCGGCCATGGTTCTCGCTGTGGCGTCTGGGGTGGTCGAACCGTTGTATTCGTGAAAGCCTGTGAAGGCCACCGCTTTCATCCCGAAGTTCTTGGCTCCCGCGATGTCGGCTTCCTCATCGCCCACGAAAAGGCTTCGGGAGGGGACTATCCCTGTCTCGCGGACGATCACCGAGAAGAACCTTGGGTGAGGTTTGCGGAAACCTATCTCGTCCGAGAAGGCGAGGTAGTCGAAGAGGCAGAGGAGGCCGTGCTCCCGGAGGAGCCTCTCAGACGCCTTTCCGCTTGCGGTGTTGGAGGCCAGAATCACTTTGAAGCCTCGCTCGCGCGCGGTTTTTATCAGATCAGCCACGCCCTCAGCTACCACGAGGTGCGTGAGGTAGGGGTAGACGTAAGCTTCCTCGAGCCTCCTCAGCACATCCAGGTCCGGCTCTATTCCCAGCTTATCGAGGAAGATCAGCATCTCGGCGGTGAGGTTCACCTCGGCGTGGGTTGTGGTGCGGATCGTGTCGGCGAGCCTGCGGGCGGCCATGTACGCTTCGTACACGGCCTCGAAGCTCAGCGAGCGCCCGGCTTCGCCTAGGCTCTCCCGGATCTTCCGCACTCTCAACCTATGGTACTCCTCCAGCGGCAGCTTGGGCCAGAAGATGGTCCCCCACAGGTCTATGAGTAGCCCTCTTTCCACTTCTCGTAACACCCTTTCAGTCGCTCGACGTCTAGCTCGCCGGCAACCACAGGCACAGCTAGGTTGAAGTTCACGAGCACCTGGGGGTGAATCTCGCCAACAATGCCTAGCTCTCCGCACTCGGAGAGAACCCTCGCTGCCCTGCCAGAGATGAAGCTTTTGTGCTCTAGGGCCCTGAGCTCATGGCCTGCCTTGAAGAGCGCGCACAGTGTTTTCAGGGTGGCTAAGCCGTCTGTGAGCGTTACACCTTTTCCTGCAATGGCGAAGGCGAGGTGGCGCTCGTCCCGCGCTCTGTTCTCGCGGGAGGGATCCGGTATCACGACGTCGCCGACCTCGAAGATCCTCTGCGGGTAGCCGGCGTGCTTGCTGTTCGAGAGTGTGGCCAGGAGCTGAGGTATGATCCACGTGCGGAGCGCGTGGTACATCTCGTGCTTCGGGTTCTCAACCTCCACAATATCGCCTACCTCCAAGCCCATCATGGTGAACATCAGCTCCCTGCTTGTCATGATGTAGTTGTTCACCTCGATGAAGCCCATCCCGATCATCGCCTCGCGGACCGCCCTGGAGAAGACCTCGAGGCCATGCTCCCGGCCCGGGTGGAGCGGCGGCATGTACTGGGGCTCTATTCTCTCATAACCGTAGGCCATCGCAACCTCCTCGGCGATGTCCACGGGGTGCAGGATGTCCACCCTGAAGTACGGGTAAGCCACCCTCAGCTCGTCCCCGCCGATAGCCACCGCTTCCATGCGCATCCTGGCGAGCAACTCCTGCGTCTCGCGGGGGCCTAGGTCCAACCCAAGCAGCTGCCTGTTCAGGGAGACGTTGTAGGTTACATGATCCGGCTCAAGCCTCGGGGACACCTCGGACAAGGCCCCGGAGACATTCCTAACCTGGTATATTGTGCCTCCCCTTGTCGCCACCGCGGAGGCCATGAGCGTCACGATTCTCCTCCCTGCTTCGGGGTCGGTGCTTGTAACGTCTATAAGCACGTCCCTCGTGCTCTCGGTGACCCTGTAGTCCTCGCTGTTTGTTATGGGTGGGAAGCTCACTACTTTACCCTCCGCATCCACTATGAGGGGAAGCATCTCATGCCCCTCCACTAGGTGCCTGTATGCCACGCCTTTGGGGTGCTCCCGAAGGACCTGCAGGGGGGTCATCTCAACGGTGAAGCCGAGGGGCTTGAACTTCACAGCCTCAGGCTTGACGCCGACGTACCTGATGGGGAACTCCACGCCCCTCAGGTCGTAGAGCCCGATTGAGACCTTCCTCCTGTCTCTGCCGTACGTCAGGTGGATTTTCTCCTGTAGCTGCATCAGCTGCCGTATAGCCTCGTCGTCCAAGCTAACCCCCCTCACTACGGCGAAGTACGCATAAGGCCTGTAGCTCGGGCCCTCGATCCTGGCTTCCCCGACCACGCCCCCACTCTTGAACCTCGGTAAGCCGAGCTCAACTTCAAGAAGACCCCTCAGGTAAACAGACAGCAGCTCGGCGGAGTACAGGTCAGGCCTGTCGTGGGTAGCCTCATAGGCAACGGCCGAGTCGCCGACCTCCTCCACCTCGCACTTGAGCCTTGGGAGCAACTCTTCGATGTCGGCCTTGGACAGGCTCCGCCCCACGAGCCTTTCGAGGTCCCAGAGGCTGACTTCTACGACCGGCATGCACGTCACCTCAGTAGGCTTAAGGGTATCGGCCTAGGTGCGCGCCTTATGAACTCTAAATCCTGCGTGAAGAGGAGGCGGATGTCGTCGATCCCGAGGACGGCCATGGCGATCCTGTCGATGCCTATACCCCACGCGGCCACGTTGACGCCGCTGACCCCCAGAGCCCAAAGCATCTCGGGCCGGAACATCCCGCCGGGGAACACTTCTATCCAGCCGAGCTTCTCGTGCTTGATGAAGCCCTCCACGCTCGGCTCGGTGAAGGGGAAGTACGCGGGCTTGACCTTAACCCTCCCGAGGCCTAATCTCCTGGCCATCTCGTCGAAGAAGCCTAGAAGGTTCCTGAACGTGACTTTGGGGCCGACGATTATGCCCTCGAGCTGGTAGAACTCCATGCTGTGCTTCGCGTCCAGGTTCTCAGGCCTGAAGACCCTGTCTAGGGAGAAGCACATGTACTCCCCGCTCCCGCGCTGGTATAGAGTCCTGGCCGAAACCGCGGTCGTCTGCGTGCGGAGTATCAGCCTCAGAGCCCTCGAGGGGTCCCACCTGTACCCCCACCCCCGAGACCCCGTTGCGCCCCCGCTCTCGTGCGCGGCTGCTATCCTCTTCATGAGCTCCTGGTCGTGGAACGAGCCCAGCTGGTTCCCCTTGAGGAAGTATGTGTCGTGGATCTCCCTAGCGGGGTGGTCCTGGGCCTGGAAGAGCGCGTCGAAGTTCCACAGCTCGAGCTCGACGTGGGGGCCTTTCATCTCCTCGAAGCCCATCTCCACGAGGATCTCCCTTAGCCAGTCAAGGAACTCGAGGTAGGGGTGTTTACGCCCGAGGGGCAGGCTGGGCGGCTCCACGCTGAGGTCGAACGGCTTAAACACCGCGCTCCTCCACTCTCCGCTAGCTATAACCTCCGGCGTGAGCTCCGTTATGACCCGGGCCTCCACCACCAGCCCCCTCTCCCACAGCTTCACAAGCTGGTCTGTTGGCCTGACGCTTATCCTCGTGCGCCTCCTAGCCTCCACGAGACCCCTCCTCCTCAGCGAGTTCAGGACGCTGGCCTCAGGCTGAGCCCCCTGGGACACGAGCCTGAGGGCTTCCCTCGTCCTCTCTACAAGCTCCCGTGCTCTGGCAAAGTCCGGCACGATCACACCGCCCGGTCTGAAGGATACTGCTTTCCCAGCCGCGAGTTGGGCCAGGCCGATCTCGATCTCTTCCCTGGGGATGTTGCGCTCGCTCCCGAGTGCGGTGAGCCTCTCCTTGGTGAGCTCGCCGGCCTCCTCAAGTATCCTGAGGACCTTCTCCTCGGGTAGACCCTCCGACAGGCACCTCTCGCCCTCTCTCGTGAGCGCGTAGAGCGCTTCCTCGGTCCTGTAGACCTCGAGGAGGCCTCTGGCCCTCAGCTCTTCGAGGTCCCTCATGAGGTCCTCGCGCTTCGCCCCCATCCTCGCGGCTAGCTCGTCTGCGTCACTGCAATCCTGCAGAACCGCTTCGACGATCCTCTTCTGCCTCGCTGGGAGGAGAACCCTCTCTAAAATTGGCGCTCCATGGCCACCACTTGTACTACTGCCCATACGGACACCTTTAAACGTTGCTTAAATCAGGAGAAGATAGCAATTTATATTATTAGCTCTCTCGGTTTCAGAAAAACGGCGATACCGTTGCTCGACCCCTACGAGGTCAGGAGGGATTTCCCGATTTTCGCCAGGAAGGTTCACGGCAAGCAACTGATATACTTCGACAACGCGGCGACTAGCCAGAGGCCTGTTCAGGTCATAGAGGCCGTAGATAGCTTCTACAGGAGCCTGAACGCTAACATCGGCAGGAGCGTCCACGAGCTCGCCTTGGCGGCTACGGAGGCGTACGAGGCGGCCCGCAAGGTGGTGGCCGCGTTCATCGGCGCTAAGCCGGACGAGCTCGTATTCACCAAGAACACTACTGAGAGCATAAACCTCGCGGCGTATTCCCTGCTCGCATCGGGCCTAGTGAGGAGCGGGGACGAGATCCTGGTCACCCGCATGGAGCACCACAGCAACCTGCTACCCTGGGTGCGGATTGCGAGGCTCGCCGGGGCTAAGCTCAAGGTTGTAGAGGTGACGGATGACGGGAGGCTCGACCTCGACGACTTCCGCAGGAAGCTGACGGATAAAGTGAGGGTCCTCGCGGTGACGCATGTGAGCAATGTGACGGGTGTCGTCAACCCTGTCAAAGAGCTCTGCGAGGAGGCTAGGAGCCGCGGCGCGCTCTGCCTCGTCGACGGGGCCCAGAGCGTGCCCCACATGCGCGTGGACGTCGGCAGGATAAAGCCGGACTTCCTGGCCTTCTCAGGGCACAAGATGCTCGGGCCGATGGGCATAGGGGGGCTCTATATAGAGCGGGAGCTTGCGGAGAAGCTGGAGCCTCCCTTCCCTGGGGGCGGGGCCATCTCCCTCGTGGAGTGCGGCGCGGAGGAGTGCAGGGCCGAGTGGCTGCAAGCCCCACACAAGTTCGAGGCTGGAACTCCGAACGTCGCCGGCGCCGTCGGCCTCTCTGCGGCGGTCGAGTACCTCGAGAGAATCGGTATGGAGAGCATAGAGGCTCACGAGAGAAGGCTCACTGAGAAGGCTCTAGGCATCCTTCAGGAGCTCGGAGTCACCGTCTACGGGCCGCTCGACGTCAAGGAGAGAGTCGGTGTTGTCAGCTTCAACGTCGGTAAGCTCACGCCGCACGAGGTTGCCCAGCTCCTCGACAGCGAGGGTATCGCCGTGAGGAGCGGGCACCACTGCGCCCTCCCGCTCGTGAAGAGGCTGGGCACGCCCCTCGGTACGGTCAGGGCGAGCTTCTACCTCTACAACACGCTCGAGGAGCTTGAGGTGTTCGAGGAGGCTCTCAGGAAGATACTGGTCATTGCGACCTAACCTGCTAGGGGTTAGACGGAGTCCTGGACGTACTCCCGGCCACTCCTCAGCGCCTCCTCGGCGCGTATGAGCTCGCGGGTCAGGTACGAGGCGTGCCTCGGCATCAGCGCGTCGAGGTTCAGCTGGCTCAGGAGCTCGCGGGCGCTAGAGCCGGTCAAAGACTGAACGAGAACGCCCTCCTGGTCCCTGAGCTCGAGCACAATCCTGCAGCCCTCAACTCTAATAAGGAAGTTCCCCTTCGGATCCTCCACGAACGCCGCAAACTCCCTTCTGTGCCTGTCCACCACCTCTCGGGCCCGCGCGAAGTCGTGCTCGTAGACGTGGAGCGAGGCGCTGAAGACGACGAGGAAGCCGGGCCTCACGTTGCGGCCAGTCTTCTCGGAGAGTTGGAGGGAAACGTGCTCCATGAGCCTGAGGAGGCCGTAGACGTTCACCGGCCACCCGGCGTAGGCGTCGTGGCTCCTGAAGTACGCCAGCTGGTTGTACCTTCCGCCGGACAGGTCTCCCTGCACTGCCAGGAGGCACGGGGGGTCGCTACTCGAGGGGTCCACCTGGAAGTCCCAGGTGAGGGCTACAGCCCTCCTCGTGCTCGGGGAGGACGCGAGCCTCGATACGAGGCGCTCCAGCTGGTCCCCCGCTTCCCGGTGCCTCCGCAGCCTTTCGCCGTAGGAGTAGCTGGCACCCTCCACGCCCCTCAACAGAGACTCCACGTGCCTGTCCAGTTCTTCCCGGGGGAAGAACTCGCTGAGCCTGTGGGAGGAGGCGAGGGCCTTCTCGGCGTAGAGGACCACCTGCGCTCCCAGCACCTGCTTCTGCTTCTCACCGTACTCGCTCTCCTTGAGGAACCCCCACGTCATCACGGCGTCCAGGAGCTTAGCCCAGGCCCTGACCACGTCCTCCTCGACCAAGCTCAGCCCGGCCACCTGCACGGGCCAGGACGAGGCCCGCACCTCCTTAAGCTCGAGACTGAGCCTCTGCCTCCTCACGCCGGGCGAGAAGCTCTTGTTCACAGCGTCCGCAAGCGCTTGGTAGTCGCCCCTCCTGAACGCTTCGCGGAGGTCCAGGACCCTAACGGCGTCAAGCAGGGGCTTGAGCTCCTCTAGGGGCCACATCAGTCTGAGGCTCTCCGGACTCCCCCCTCTGAAGAGCTCGACTAGAGCTTCCCCGCTGCCCGAGAGGTCCGCACCGAAGACTATAACCGTGTCTATCTCGGGGTGCTGGGAGAGGGTGTGGAGGAGGTAGTTCACCCCATACCTCGTATACAGGGTGCCGACGATGTTCACTTTGCCGTCCACGCCCAGCTCTCTAAGCTTCCCCGCAACGATCTCCTTCTTCGTCCATAGGGTGGCCACAGCGACGTTGGACTCCGGGTTCAGCACCAGGACGTCAGGCATAGCCGCGCTTCAGACTACACATGTCGCAGGGCTAAAAATCAGTATTGTTGGAAATTCTGGTTAGCCGTAGGTGTATGTGTCTCCTCCGACTACTGCTGGGAGGGTTTTCTGGATGACTGTGTTTCCGCTCTGGTCGAGCACTCTCATGGTGGCGTTCCTGAGTATTGAGCAGTTGATCACGCTGAGCCTCGCCATGCCCGTGGCGTCAGCCGCTGCCTGGGCGCAGAGGCTCATCGAGGAGTCGAGCAGCTGCACGCGCCAGCCAGCCTGCAGCCCCGAGACGACCACGTACCTCGGGTCGGCGCCAGAAGTCACGACAAAATCGTCGAACAGCGTTGTGCCTCCATCTGTGGCTAAGCCTATGTAGTTTGGAGATATTGTCGTGTCTTTAGCAGAGAGAGTAGCCATAGTGTTCCCATTTTGATCGTATAATACTAGGCTCATTGTATTCGGGGACCCCTTCGTAAACTTCACGTAAAGGGTATACCAGCTCGAAACATATCCAGTTATAGTATCATTTAGAGTAACCCAGGTAGTAACCCAGGACCGCCCCTGTGGGAGGCTTTCGTATAGGAGGGCATTAAGCCATATGTTGTTTCCCTGGGGTTCTAATGACAGCTCGTAAAGCTGTGTGGAATTAGTGAGCTGTTCTAGGAGAACAACCCCCCTGTAAACCCTGTCGTTCCGTTGAACATTGCCGAGCTTCACGATCGCCTGAATTGTGGCCGAGATCCTGGTGTTGTTCGCGAAGACAGAGTCGCCGCCTGGCCCCCCATCGTTGTCGGTTCCCCGCAGGGCGTTGCCCCTCCACCCGCCCGGGACGATAGCCCAGGTGCCTCCGAGCGGTGTCCAGCCTGACGGCATCGACTCGAAGTCCTCGTAGATCACTGCACCCCTCGACTGGAGTAGGAGGTCCCTCGCGATGACGGTGATGGTCTTGGAGTCGTCGTAGCTGCCCGTGGCTAGGTTCTTGACCTTGAGCGTCCAGGTGTAGGTGCCCCTAGTCGGTGGGAGTGTGACAGTGAGGGTGGCAGTTTTGGGCGAGGCGGGGCTCACTGAGAGCTGGGTCGCATTGACGAGGTTGCCGTTTTGGTCGTAGACCTCGACACGCGCCGTCCCGGCTACTTGCCCGGTGTTGCTCACAGTTACCACCAGCACCTGCTTAGACGACACCGTGCCGGCGATGGTGGAGTTGTAGCTAAGTATAGTGAAGTGGGGCTGCTGTTGCCCAGACGCGCCGCCGGCAGTGTAAGCGAGGCTCGCGGCTAATTTGGGAGAGTTGGGGTGTATTATGTAGACTCTTGTGATGGCGATTGCTCTTAATTCCTTAATTGCTGTGGAGTTTATGCCGACAGGTATCTGCGCTGCGCCTCCAGGCGGGAGCGTGATGCTTAGCGGGATTCGTGTTGCAGAGGTGTTTGTGATCACCCATAAGCCGTGGATCGCGGTGTAGCCTGGTCCCTGGTTTTTCGCGTATAGGTAAAAGCCCGTTGTGTTGTACATCGTCAGATTCGTGGTCGCCTGGTCAAGCAGAACTGTGAAGTTCCTCGAAGCCTGCATAGAGAGTATGTAGCTGGGAGAGTGAACTGTTATCGCGGAGGTGGTGCTTGCTGGGAGGAGGTACGTTGCTGATAAAGTGTAGACTCCCTCAGGTGTCTTAGTGTAGACCTGGGCATTCAGGGTGATGGAGGGGTTGAGGTAAAGGCTCTGCGTCACATCAACGGTGTTAGTCGGAACCGTTGTCGTGAAGTTTACCTGAAGCACATAGCCGTTTGCAGTGGAGTTTGGGGTGAAGACAAGCCCTCTTCCATCTAGCGTGCTCAGGTTTCCGGTCTGCGTGCATCTTCCCACGAGGACATTGACGAGGGGCGGCGTGGATGTGGCGTTGCTGTATGTGTCGGCTATGCTGAGTGATAGTACCCCCTCGCCCACCCTCTGGCTTTGAGTCTGGGTGGCTATGGCTTGGAGTTCCGTCTGGGATCTCATGTACTGGAGCAGGATGGCCGCGACTAGCACCAAGATTATCGTCATGAGGACTGCTCCGAGCGCTGACGCCTGCGCCCTACGGGACGACGTAGTCTCTCACCTCGAAGCAGTTCGTGTAGGAGCAGACTCTCACGGTGTAGGTGCCCCTCGCGGTCATGCTGGTGCAGATGCCCTTGGTCTCCCCCACGCGTATCGGAACGTAGCCGCTCCACGCAAGGGTGCCGTTGAGGTACACCGAGACCACTTCGGTGGAAACATCCCCTGTGTTGGTGACCTGGACGCAGATGGAGCCGGTGGCGCTGTCTCTCTCGAGGAGCTCGACGAGGAGAAACTCCCTTAGCCCCTTCTCTGACGTGATGCGCTCCCTCTCAATTCTCTGGGACGCCTGCTGCCAGGTGGGGTAGAAGAAGCTCCAGGCGAGCGCCCAGAGGGCTACAGCTATCGCCATTAGGAGTAGCGCGGCCACGACCTCCGCTTGGGCTTTACTCATGACAAGCCTCTACCTTTGGTGCGAGGATCAGGTATATAACGTTTCATAGCGGAGTATGGCTGATGGAGAGGAAGTTTATCCCCAAGCTTAGGGCAGAGGTAGCAGCCATCGGTCTAGGGACCTGGGGCATCGGTGGAGGATTCTGGACCCCAGACCGCTCGCGCGACGAGGAGTGGGTGGACGCGCTTAGGTACGGGTTGCAGCTGGGCCTGACTCTCGTGGACACCGCTGAGATGTACGGCGGGGGCCACGCGGAGGAGCTCGTGGGAATGGCTGTTAAGGGCTTCAACCGGGATGATGTCTTCATAGTCTCGAAGGTCTGGCAGACGCACGCCGCGCGGGACGAGGTGGTGAAGGCGGCCGAGGCCAGCGTTAGGAGGCTCGGGACGCACATCGACCTCTACCTCATACACTGGCCCCCTGAGGGCGTTGAGCTCTGCGAGACGATGAGGGGGCTGGAGGAGGCGGTGAAGAGGGGTTACGCCAGGTTCATCGGTGTCAGCAACTTCGGCTTACAGCTCGTGGAGGAGGCTAGGAGCTGCCTCAACCAGGTGGACGTCGTGGCCATCGAGAACAAGTTCAGCCTGCTTGACCGGCGCGACGAGGGCTCCGTCATCCCCTACGCTGAGCGCGAGGGGATGCTGTACCTAGCGTACACCCCACTGGAGAAGGGTCAGCTAGCCCGCGACCAGTTCCTCGCAAGCCTCGGGGCCAAGTACGGTAAGACCGCGGCACAGGTCGCGCTGAACTGGCTCTTGAGGTTTAAGCCCGTGGTCCCCATACCGAAAGCCAGCAGCAGGCGGCACGTGGAGGAGAACGCCGGGGCTGCCGGGTGGAGGCTCAGCGAGGAGGACTGGAGGCTTATATCGGAGAAGTTCAGAAGGGTGCTAGCTTAGCAATACAGGCTAGGGTTTACCGCAACGAGGACGTCAAGAGGGTCGTAGCCTTCGTGCCGCGCGGGCACAAGCACGTCAGAGTGCTCATCGAGCTCGCTGACGTGGCGATCGTGCTTCAGGAGGCAACAGTCGCGGGAATCGTGAGGGCGTACATCGATGTCGCGCTCCACCCATCGAGGACGGCTGTAGAGCTTGTCTCGCGTAGACTCGAAGAGAGGAAGAGCGGATTCGCGGAGCACCAGCTGGTCGAGTCGGATAGGAACGAGGATGAGGTTCTGAGGGAAGTCGAGGAGATTCTGCCCGGGTAGGGCTACCTCCTGAGCCTCTCGGCCAGTTTGTCTGCCACTTCGCGAGGAGTTATCGCTCTGACCCCTAAGCGCCTCGCCACCTGCTGGACGTGGGTTAGCATGAAGCCGTGTGCCTCAAGGAAGTCGGGGTCCCCGAGGACCTCGTGAGCGCCCCCGTCCCTGATGACTCTGCCTTTCTCGAGCACTATGATCCGCGAGGCGTAGCGGGCCAGGAGGTCGAGGTCGTGGGTTATCACGACCACGGTCTTGCCGGAGGCGTTCAAGCTCTTCAGCGTCTCGAAGAGCATCAGGCTTCGCCCGTAGTCCAGGCCTGTTGTGGGCTCGTCGAGGACGAGGGCCCTGGAGCCCATCACGAGGACGCTGGCGATGGCGAGGCGGTGCTTCTCCCCGAAGCTCAGCGTATGGGGAGGCATATCGAGCGGCTTGTTCAGATCCACCGCCCTAAGAGCCTTCTGGACTCTTCTTTGGATCTCGCTCTCCGGGAACCCCATGTTCCTGAGGGCGAAGGCCACCTCGTCCCTTATCGTCTGGGAGAATATCATCATGTCAGGGTTCTGGAACACGTAGGACGCGATCCTCGCGGCCTCCGAGGCAGGTACCTCGCGGGTGTCTCTCCCGTCGAGGAGAACCCTCCCGCTCGTCGGTTTGAGGAGAGACGTCGCCAGCTTGGCCAGCGTGGTTTTCCCAGCGCCGCTGTGGCCTATCACGCCGACGAACTCGCCGCTCCCTATCTCGAGGGAGACTTTTTCGAGCGCCCTAACCCCAGTAGGGTAGGTGAAGCTTACCTCCTCGAACCTGATCATGGGACACCACCGAGGATCTTTTCGAAGTCCTTGAGGCGCACGGGGAAGCCCACATTGAACCCCCTCCTGTAGAGCTCGTAGGCGATCTCCGTGACGCCTGGGGGCCGAACACCCAGCTTAGTCACGGTTTCGACGTCGGAGAACACCTCGTCGGGGGTTCCGCCGGTGACTATGCGCCCGTCGGCCATGAGGTAGACTTTGTCGGCAACGTCTACCGCCCACTCCACCCTGTGCTCCGCAGCTATAATTGTTAAACCGTACTCCTCCTTCAGGGTCGTTATCGCCCTGAGAACCATCCCCGTCCCCGTGTGGTCCAGCATCGAGGTGGGCTCGTCGAGGAGCAACAGCTTGGGCTTCATCGTCAAAACGCTCGCGATCGCCATGAGCTGCTTTTCGCCCCCCGAGAGGTTTTGCGGGTCTTTGTCCTCGTAGCCCCTGAGCCCCAAGGCGTCGAGAGCCCACTCTACGCGGCTAATGACCTCCTCTTTGGGGAGCCCCAGGTTCTCCGGGGCCATCGCGAGCTCCTCGTACACAGACCTCGTCACGATCTGAATCTCGGGGTTCTGGTACACGATGCCGACTCTCCCTGCCAGCGACCTGAAGCCCTGCTTAACCGGGTTTACCCCGTCAACGATAACCTCGCCTTCAACCACCCCCGGTATGACTCCGGGCAGCCGGCCTGCTATAACGTTCAGCAGGGTGCTTTTACCGCAACCGCTGGGGCCCATGAGCACCAGCATCTCCCCCTTGGATGCGCTGAGGGTAACGTTCTCCACTATCCACCTCTCTGAGGTCACGTACTTCGCGTGCACGTTCCGCAGCTCTACAACCCTATCAGGCCTAACCCCCACGCCGTCACCACCCCGTAGAACGCGAGAGACAGGACTAGGAAAAGGGTGTCGCGGGGCCTCCACGAGGGCTCGAACACGTAGGTCTTCTTCCCGTAGCCCACGCCGCGGGTGGCGAGGACTAAGCTCAGATCCCATATGTCGGTGAGCATCTTCGAGAACAGCGGGACTATGATCGGGATGTGCTTCCTTATCCTCTCAAGCACGCCCCCCTTGTCTAACGCCAACCCGCGGGCCTTCTGGGCGTCGATCACCTCCCCCGCTGAGCGGACCATGCTCGGCATAAGGCTCAGGGCGATTACGAAGGTAAGGGCCAGCTTGTGGGGTACTTTCAGCTTCTCGAGAGTCCACATCAGGTGGTACGGCTTCGTCGAGGCGAAGAACACGACGAAGGCCAAGATGGGGTTAACAATTAGGAAGAACTTGCCCAGCGCGACAAGCAGCCCCACGTCGGTCAGCCGGAGCCAGCCGAGCTCGAGCAGCACCCCTCCCTGCGTGCTGTAGATTCCGGCCCATATCAGGGTGGAGACCAGCAGGAAGATCAGGGAGTTGAAGATCAGCAACGCGGCCAAGCCCGAGCCGAGACCTGAGAGGGTGAGCGCCAAGATAGTTGAGAGGAAGACTGGGAGGCTCTTCAACCCGTTGAACTGCGTGGAGATCGACGCCACGACGACCATCAGCGTCCACGCCAACTTTGAGCGCGGGTCGAGGGTATGCATCAGGGACTTTCTCTCGACGTAGAGCCCCGCAAACATAGAAATAGCCTCGTAAGAAAGATGAGAAAAATATATATCTTTTACTGGGGTACCTTAACCCTGTCCTTCCAGTACAAGCCTCTTCCCTTCACAAAGGGGTATAGGAGCACGCCGAGTATCGGCGAGAGTATCGCGTTGACCGCGATGTTGTTGCTGAGTATGCTTGGCGCTAGTATGCCCCAGATCACGAAGAGGGGTAGCCCGACCACCGCCTGCATCGCGTGGAGCCACCAGCATATGTAGATGGCGCTCACGATGGCTTGGACGATGACTCCCCATACGTAGAACTCTCCCAGCGAAGCCGCTGTCTTAAAGCTGTGGTCCTTCACGAACTTGTAGGGGATGTACGCGATCAGGAAGTTGCCGATGAAGCCTCCAATAGATCCCACGCCGAAGTACCCTCCTAGTATGTCCGCGATGAGGTTGCCGAACGCTACCCCGACGGCTCCGGGTATGCCGAAGAACATTCCGAAGAGGGCTGCGAGGGAGTTTGCAGGCCTCAGCCACGTGAAGCCGGGAACGATCGTTATAGGTGCTGTAGCCGCCAAGAGAGCCCCGTAGACCGCGGCGCTTAGGGCGGCGAGCGCTATGTCTATCACGCCCCAGTCCCCGACGCCCTGACCCGTCTTTTTGAGCCCCCTAGCTGTTACGGTGTAACCTGCCAGCTCAACTAAGAATACCGCTGTCCCGATCAGCCAGATGAAGGTCCCGATGTAGAATATCGCGTCCGTGAACTCTGTGAAGAAGCGGGAAATCGGGAAAACGCTCCACGGGTCCTTAGGGTTCGTCGCAACCGCGACCCAGAACTCGTATATTATCACGATAGCGATAATGAGGCCGATTACCAGTGCGGTGTAGTAGAGCGCCTTCACCCGTGTTTTCTGCTCTGTCATACAGTATTACGTTAACTAACGTGTTTATAAATCCTTCTACTAAGCGTAGTAAATGAAGGGGTTATCGTGCACCCCGCGGGATTCGCATCAAGAGAGTGGGGGAAGACGTGAATCATAACCAAATATACCTCTATCTCCCTGGATACACACGGTGTACGTAAAACCTAGCCCTAAGCTCTGCACGCAGTGCAAGGGGGCTAGGAGGCTGTGCGGAGCTCCTCAGTGCCCTATATTGGTAAGGATCAGAGAGCAACTTAAAGCCAGCGAACACCTCGGGAATGCTATTGAGTCCCCGACCCCACCTTCGGTGCTTGTAGGGGAGCACGGGTACCCCAGTGTTAGAGTCGGAGTCAACCTGCCTGTCGGGGACGAGAAGCCCGACCTCTTCGAGAACCCGGGCGAGTGGTGGGGCCGCCTAGGGTTAATGGACATACTTCGAATCCGGGCCCGGCTAGTCTACTCTTACGCGAGGCTTCCCGTTAGAAGGCTTGCAGGGAGGTACGTAGAAGCCGTCCGCGAGGCGGCGATGTCCTTTGGTCCCGTGGAGTCCGAGGCCTTCTTCAAAAAGCCTCCCGTGTTCTCACCCCGCTTCGACCCGCTGCTCAAGCCTGTCGGCTTCTCAGGGGAGGTTGAGAGGATACGCGTAACGGGGAACCCCTCGATCCCGAGGAGAGTTGACGAGCTCGCAGAGGAGAGGGTCAAAGCCGGAAAGGCCGTTGTCGAGCTGTACGAGGCGGGCTTCGACGTCTACTACCTTCAGCGCCTGCTATCCGCTGGCGTGCTTGGAGTTGAGAAGAGGTTCGTGCCGACTAGGTGGGCGATCACAGCCGTTGATAAGAAGATCGGCGACCACCTGCTAAGCAGGATACGCGACAAGCCTGAGGTTGCAGATTACGAGGTTTACCACGCGAGCTACATCGGGAATCGCTACACCCTGATACTCGCGCCCGGGAGCTGGAGCATGGAAATGCTGGAGGCCTGGCTTCCAGGCTCCGTTTGGGTGCCGTCCGGCGGGGTGGAGGTCTACGTTGTCCACGAGTGGGAAGACGGGATCCCGAGCGGGGAGGATGGGGGCTACTACGCGATGCGCTTAGCCGTGCTCGAGAGCCTTGCACGGCGCAACCGGCAGGCCAGGGTGCTCGCCATCAGGGAGATAACTCCAGACTACTTCGCGCCTGTCGGTAACTGGCAGATAAGGGAGAGTGTGAGGCGGGCGCTGTCCGGGAGGGCGGAGAAAGCGTCAAGCCTCGAGGAAGCGCTGCGGCTCGCGTCAGAGCACCTTATCCTTCCCCTGCAGGTGGTGGAGGAGAGGAGCGCTCTGCTGAGGAGGATGAGAGGGCAGGCGACCCTGCTCAGCTTCATGGTGTAGCAATGCTACTTTTAGGTTTCTCCCCCGTTTCCTCCTGTGTTCGACCCTTGCTTTCCCTCGCTCCCGAGGGCTTGGTGGTGGTGCTTGTGGATGTTCGAGCGCAGGCTCGAGCGTGCAGTCACGGTGGCTGTGCAGGTTAGAATATTTGAAGAAATATCAGCCGGAAGGATTTCAAAATTTGGTGCTCGGAAAACAGGAGATCCCCGGTTATTTCCAGGGAAAATGCCGGAGAGATGTGGAAGACTAGAGGTTTCGGAAGGAGATAGAGCTGATTTACGGCGGAAGGCCAATCCCATCTACGAGACGTGGGGGATATCGTTGATCGTTAAGCGGAGGAGAGTCAATTACGTAATCTTCTCCGAGTTCAGCAGTGATATGGCCAAACTACCTTATTCCGAGCAAGAATAGGCAGGAGCTCATCGTTGTGAGCAGGCATAACAGGAAAAAATTTACATCCTTACAGGCTTAAACTGGTTCTAGAGTAGGATCGCAAGATTGAGTCGGTAAAGTTCATACACTATGATCCCGCATATGGATAAGTCTCTTTTATTGAATACCTCTGAGAAAATTTATTAACACCCCTGCAGACAAATATGCACGTTGGAGTGAGTACCTACTTTTCTGCAATGTAGGCACTCACTCCGAGCTTGTCGGGTGAGCGTGGAATGCATAGAGAGGGGGGCGCCAAAGTACTTACAATCATAGGAGCAGTAATCCTCATACTAGGAATAGTTCTAGCGGCCTTACCGACCATAGCCAGAGGAGGGGGAGGAGAAGGACAGCCAGACATCAAAGTATATAGCATAGATAGTTTCATGACTGCGGTTTACAAAGTTTATGGAAATCCAAACCTAGGTTTTTGGGTAGCTAAAACAGTCATTAAAAACACCGGATCGGGCCCGTTGTATAACGTTAAAATAACTTATAAAATCGAGGGCCTAACAGACTGGAGCGAGCCAAAAGAGTACAAGCTAGTTCCTCCAGGTGGAGCAGTAGTAGACCTCTACTATCCCATACTCTCGCACCCGCCGAACATTCAGACCACCACACCAGGAAAACTCTATGTCAAAATAGAGTACAAGACGAAGCCAGACGGCGAGCCAGTTACTGAGACAAAAACAAAGCCCATAAACATACTTGGAAGCCACGACTTCATATTCTCTGGTCTACCCCCGGAGGAGAATACTGGAAGCTTCCGCGATATAAACAGCAACTATCCACTACTAGCCGCGTGGGTCACGCCGAAAGACCCAGTAGTAGAAAGATACGCAGACATGGCGAATAAGCTAACAGGCAGTGGCGCGGGTGCAACATTGGGCGATAAGGAGGCGCTCGCATTCCTCGAGGCGATGTGGGACTTCAGCGTGTACAACGGGATTACATACCAAACAGAGCCCACAGCGTTCTGGACAGGTAAATGGGCTCAATGGATCAAATACCCTAGAGACGTGATCCGGGATAGGAGCGGTACATGCGTAGACACTGCGATATTCATCGCTTCTGTGGCAATGAGTCAAGGCTTAGACGCTTACTTGGTTATCATGCCGGGACACGTGGCACCCATAGTAAAGCTCCCAAGCGGGCAACTCATACCAATTGAGAGCACCCTACTAGGAAGCAAGGCTAGTTTCCAGCAGGCTATTGAAACAGGTTTCAAAGTAGTTCAAGAGGCCTTCCAAGGCCCACACCTCGTAGTATATATCGCTGAAATGCAATCAGCCGGGATAGTACCGCCGGAACTGCCGGAATTGCCACCTAATGTTTTAGAGCAATGGGGGTACACCATGCCTGGTATGGGAGGAGGAGTAGGGGGAGGTCAGGCGCCAGGCGGAGGACAAGGGGGAAGAGGCGCGGTGCCACAGCCACAGCCGCCAGCAAACATGAAAACGATTGCGAATCCCTTTGGCGATCTACCTTGGTCCATCAGCGTACCCGCGGACTGGGAGGCTTCGAAGGATTCTTACTCAAATGCCTATGAAGTAGACTTGAACAGTCCAGACGGAGCGATCCTGATTGCAATAGTGTGGAGTAGAAGCCACTCCGCGAACGCTTTAAAGTCCGGCTTCGAGTCAACCTTCAACCAATACTACAACGGGTATCAGGTTAAAGCAGATAACACCAACGGTGCCCTTGGAAATATTCCAGCAGAGATCGTCGTGTATAGCCTTGGCACGGGAGACATAGCAATAGCACGCTACACGAACGTGCAAGGGTATGGTTTAGCGGTAGTCTACCTTGTTAATCAAGCTGCTGTTAGTCAGGAAACAATAAACGCCGTGGAACAGATCGTTCAAACATTCCGAGTAGGGGGTTGAGGGGGTGGGGGGCATGCTCAAATGTAGGAAAGTTGTAGGAGTCTCATTAGCTATTATACTGCTGTTCATAGCTTTTGTCGGTTCCGTCTCCCACGCGCAGATACGGCCTCCCACAGTGCAGCCTCCCACAGTATACGAAATACAGGGTGTGAGAACCATAAATGTGCTAGACACCGGCGTAGCGGAGGTGAAAGAGGAGATAAAGTTCAGCGCTCAAGCATACATAGCGTTCAAAAAGGACTATAATCCACTCTCGACCTTTGTGAGAGAGCTAGAGCCGAGAACCAATCCTGAACAAATAGAGAACCTAAGCATAAACGCTGATGATGCTAATAACAAGCTAACAGCAACTTATACCTTGCTGGGAGCCGCAGTATACAAGGGGAACGGTTTATGGGAGATTGGAATAGCAGAGCCGGGCGGAAAACTCACTCTCACTGCTCAGCACGGGAATACGCTTGTCTTCGCAAATGTTTACGGCGTGGGAGAAGACTACAAACTCATGGAAACTGTGACCGTGAACCTGCCTGCTGGTGCGAAGAACGTTAAATATAGAGAGGATGAAGGGAAGATAACCTACGAGCTTAGCGTCAACGCTGGGGCTTCTAGTGATAACATGATGTATGCAGGCATAGTCCTAATGCTTATTGGAGGTGCAATAATAGCTGTTCCTAACATGAAAAAGAGAGGAGAATATAGGCCTACCCCTCCACCTCCTCCGCCTCCACCCCCACCGGTATCTAGTTAGAGAAAATAAAGCGGAATAATTACTTTTTTTTATTTTTGAAGTGAACGCCAAGAGATGTCTTTCATGTGGGATTTATATACGGCTGGCCCTCCGGGATAGGAAACCGGGGTCACGAGCTCCGGAGGCAGGCGACTATCTGCTAAGCAATATACGCCACAAGCCTGAGGTTTCAGATTACCAGGTTTAATCGCGCGAGTTACATGGGGAGTCACTTCATCCTGATCCTTTCCCCTGCAGGTGGTGGAGGAGAAGAGCGCTTTGCTGAAGAGGATGAGAGGCGGGCAACTCTGCTCAGCTTCCTGGCTCTGGGGATGTGAGGCGGGCGAGCTTGTTGAGTACGTCGGTCCTCGTGACTATCCCCTTAGGCCTCGCGTTCTCGTCCACGACCACAGCTCGCCCCGTCTTCTTGGAGGCGAGGATCCTCATAATGTCCAAGATGTCTGCGTCCGGCCTAATCGTGGGGACGCTCCTCTCCATGTAATCCCTGACCTTGGCGTTGAAGTCCCGGGCAAGGTAGGCCTCAGCGACATTAGAGGCAGTCACGATGCCGCACAGCCGGCCTTCCGAGTTGACCACGGGTAGGGCTCTGATGCCCTTAGCGAGCAGGACCTCTGCTACCGCCCGTAGCTCATCGTCTTCTCGCGCAACGATGGGGCTAGGGGTCATGACCTCTGAGGCCGTTATCCTCGGAACGGCTACGAGCGAGTCGACTGATACGAGGACCTCCCTCCTCCTGTAGTCAACGCTCCTGACCCTACCTGTGACCAGGATCCTGCTCCAGGATGTCGGGCCTACGCGAACCCTCACGCCCTCCCTCAGGTTGTGCAGGCTACCAGCTATCCTTAGAATTGCTTTCACGCCTGTGGGGTCGGTTAACCCGACGAGGTCCAGCTCCACCGCGTACACCCCGCTGGGCGCGTCGTCCACGACCAGCTGCAAGGGCTCCCAGAGGCGCTCCAGGGCTTGGGGGGACCTCACGCACTCAAGGCCCTTCACAGTGGGCACGTAGCCTCCGTTGGGTCCCGTCCGGGCCTCCACGAGGCCCAGCGCTTTTAGCGCTGCTACGGAGTTCCTCACGGTGCCGTCGCTCTTGTTTAAGCGCTCGGCGATCTCCGAGCTGGTGACTGGGCGCTTGTAGGCCTCGTAGAGCTGCACTATGGCTACGAGGAGCTCGAAGAGGCTTGAGGAGAGGGCCATACTTGAGTGGATTCAAGTATTAAAAGGTATTAATACTTAACGACAGTCTCATCACTTTTCGACAATAAACTAAAAAGAAAGGTTTTTGCCCCAGTAGAATGCGTTGAAAATGTATGACTCTAGCCAGGATTCGCTACCTTGTGAGGCAGCTCAGCAAGAAATACAAGGCGATTGGACGCGTCGCGGGCAAGTACCTTGAAGCTGGGTTCAGCGTGAGGATAAACCACCCTACACACCTCGGCAACGCTCACATAGTTGCTCAGGGGAACGGGCAGAAAATACTCGTCGAAGTCTACTACTCGTCAAGCCCCTTGAAGGCTGAGGACGTTCGAAAGGTCGCTGAAAAAGCCAAACTGCTAAAGGCGAAGCCGGTGATCGCGCTCTACGGCCGCAGAACACCGGTCACGCCAGAGGCACTCGCCGAGGCGGCTAAGCTGGGCGTCAAGGTAAAGCGGGTCAGATTGTAGTTTAACAGCGAAAAGCTGATAAACCTCCATAGAGTGTTTTTACCGAATCCCCGGGTAGCGTAGCGGTATCGCGGCCGGCTGTAGGTCGACCCGCACGGGGACTGGGGCGTATCCCTTGGATGAGCCCGTGCCAGCCGGCTAGAAACCGGCAGGTCCCGGGTTCAAGTCCCGGCCCGGGGACTCATCGCCCCCATTGTCTCCTTTCCCTTCGGCGGGTTTGAAGCTTAGTCGTCTTCTCAAAACGCTCCCAGTGAGTTTACCTGTTTAACTTATAGGAGGTCAAGGCCGCACTTCAGCTGTTCCAGCCACTTTAGGGCTTTCTCCACGTTATCTCTACCCCTTATGATGGCCCCGTGCTGCGGGACTATGAGGTCTATGTCCAGCGCTTTAACCCTGCTCAGCCAGGCTTGAATCGCCTTGTTGCCAGCCATGTAGCGCTTGTGGAACGGCTCCATGTACTGTATGTGCGCTTGAAGGTCTGAGACGAAGTCATATTCCTGGCCCTCGGGCATCAAGGAGGCAAAGAGGTCCCCGGAGTAGAGAATCCTCGAGCACGGGTCGTATATCTGGAAGTTGCCCGGCGAGTGTAGGAAGTGGGCTGGCACCAGCTTGAGGCTACAGTCGCCTAGCCGCAGCTCTGCCCCTTCATCGGGGACTAGGTGGAACCTCTCAGTGGGGTTTACCTCTGCTGGGAACAGGTGGGGCACGAAGCGTGCCCAGAGCTCGGGTAGCACTATCTTAGCGTTGGGCAGAGCCGTATACCAGCTCGCCGCAGCCCCGACGATGTCGGGATCCTGGTGTGAGAAGAAGACATACTTCACCTTAGGAGCCGGGACGACGAGCGACACCTCTGATACGAGCTTCGAGAATACCACCCGGCCTGCAGGGTCGGCTAGAAGACCCTCACCCGAGTCCGCTATTACAATCTGGTTGGTTTGAACGTGGCCCCTTGGGGTGAACCCCCTGAAAACAACTACTTTATGCTTCTCATCGGAGTAAAGCGTTATCACGGGTATCCTGAACCCTCCGGGTTTTATAAACCCTATCCTTGAGCTGTTCATAAACCTTCTAGCGCAGACCCACGGGCATTGTATCCAACACCATTGCACGAACCCCCAGTAACATTTTTTTACAGAATACTATTTATTATTCCACCGCTAGCTTTAAATGTGCGCTTAACTGAACACCCCATCCTGGAGTTCAGGCGCGAGAAACCGGTGCGCTTCAGCTTTGACGGTAGGGAGCTGGAGGGCTTCGAGGGTGAGAGCATCCTCGCAGCCTTGTGGGCTAGCGGGGTCAGGAGCCTGAAGCAGGGCGAGGAGCCTCAGGGTCCTTACTGCATGATCGGCTACTGCTCCGGCTGCATGGCAAGGGTCGACGGCGTCCCGCATGTGCGCACGTGCCTCGAGCCCGTCAGGGAGGGGGTCAGGGTTGAGACAGATGAGCCTTTCCCCAACCCGGCTCCTCGCGCATACCGCGCGGAGCCCGCTGAGTGGGTTGAGACGGACGTGATGGTTGTCGGAAGCGGGCCTGCCGGTCTATCCGCGGCCATCGCAGCGGCGGAGAGCGGGTTAAGGGTGGACGTGTTCGAGAGGCACTTCAGGCCTGGCGGGCAGCTGCTCAAGCAGACGCACAAGTTCTTCGGCTCGGGGGAGCTATTCGGCGGGTTGAGGGGGTTTCAGATAGCGGATAAGCTGGTCTCCAGGGCGGAGTCGCTGGGGGTAAGGATTCACACTGGGACCAGCGTGATAGGCTGGTTCAGGGAGAGGGTTTTCGCCGCCGTGAAGGGCGAGAGGCTACTGCTGGTTAAGCCCAGAGCGGTGGTGGTTTCCACGGGGGCTGTGGAGAGGTTTCTCGCATTTTCCGGCAACACTCTTCCAGGCGTGATGGGAGCAGGAGCGGCTCAGACTCTGATGAACGAGTACGGGGTTAAGCCGGGGGAGAGGGCCGTCGTGGTGGGCGCGGGGAACGTTGGGCTGATAGTCTCCTATCAGCTCCTTCAAGCCGGCGTGGAGGTTCTAGCCGTAGTCGAGGTCATGAGGGAGATTGGCGGGTGGCTGGTCCACGCGGCCAAGCTGAGGAGGAGGGGTGTCCCGATACTTACGCGGCACACCGTCGTCAGGGCGGAGGGCTCCGGGAGGCTGGAGAGGGTGGTTGTCGCGGAGGTCGACGAAGGCATGAGGCCCATTGAGGGTACTGAGAAGGTGTTCGAAGCCGACCTTCTGCTCCTGGCGGTTGGCCTCACGCCGGAGGCTAGGCTCCTGGCGCAGATGGGTGCGAGGATGGTCTGGTCAAGCGAGCTCGGAGGGTACGTCCCCTACAGAGACAGGTACATGGAGACCAGCATCCCGGGTGTTTACGTGGCCGGCGACGCGTCCGGGATCGAGGAGGCGACCACGGCCATACTTACGGGCAGGGTTGCGGGGTACTCGGCGTCGATAAGGTTGCTCGGCGAGCGCGGGGACCTGGTGGCTAGGCGCGAGGAGACTCTCAGGAAGCTGGAGGAGACCAGGAGCACGCCGTTTTCGGCTAAGGTGCTGAGGGGGCTGGGGAAGGTGGTGGTGGGTGGGGTACAGGTCTAGGGGCTTTATCGAGCTTGAGGATCTGCGGAGAGAGGGCTTCGTACCGCCACGCGACGTCGTTGAGGGCAAGGTGGTGGCTGTATCCGAGTGCATAGAGGAGATCCCCTGCAACGTGTGCCAGTCCCTCTGCCCTGTTAAGGCGATAAGGGTTGAGGGATTAAGGGGCAGGCCTAAGGTGGACTGGGCGAGGTGCACGGGCTGCGGTATCTGCGTGGGGGGTTGCCCGGGCCAGGCGATGTTCCTCGTCGGCAGAGACGGCGATGGCTACTTGGTGGGCCTCCCCTACGAGTTCCTGCCTAGGCCGAAGAAGGGGGATGTCGTCGAGCTTCTGAACAGGAGGGGGGAGCCTGTAGGGCGTGGCGAGGTTTTGCGGGTCTTTGATATTAACAAGACCCTTGTGGTATTAGTCAGGGTTTCGGGGGATCTAATATGGGAGGTAAGGAGCATAAGGGTAAAGTGAAAGCGTACATATGTATGTGCGAGAAGGTCACAGTAGAGGACGTTGACAGGGCTCTCGAGGAGGGGATCACCGACATCGAGTCCCTTAAAAGGAAGCTACGAATAGGCATGGGTCCGTGCCAGGGAAGGTTCTGCTTCCCTCTTCTGATTTCATACGTGAGCAGGAAGTTAGGCATCCCGCCCGAGAAGCTCGCCTACCCCGTGGTGAGGCCTCCCCTAGAGCCCGTCCCCGCTGGAGTTTTCCTGCAGGTGAGGAAGGAGTGAGGTACAATGTTGTCGTCGTGGGGGGCGGTATCACTGGGCTTTGCACAGCCTACAGCCTAGCTCTCAGGGGCGCGGGGAGGGTCGCGGTTTTCGAGCGGAGCTACCTAGGCTCTGGCTCGACTTTCAGGTGCGCTGGCGGCATCAGGGCGAGCTTCACGAGCCGGGAGCACATAGTGCTCATGAAGAAAAGCATCGAGCTTTGGGCCAAGCTGGCGCAGGAGCTAGGGGTAAAGTACGCGAGGAGCGGGTACCTCTGGCTCTCCTCGACTGAAGAGGGGCTCGAGCGGCTGAAGAGGTACATGAGGATACACAACGAGAACGGTTTGCCGACACGGCTCGTCGACGAGGGGTTCATACGGGAAATCGCGCCCTACATAAGCACAGAAAGGCTGACTGGAGCGCTGTACGACCCGCTCGCCGGCAAGGCAAGCCCCTTCGACGCCGTCTACAAGCTCTACTCCGCGCTCCGCCGCTTGGGAGTCGAGTTCAGGATCGGGGAGAGCGTGGTTGAGGTGGAGGCAGAGGGCGGCAGTGTTAAAGGTGTGCGAACAGACCGCAAGAGAGTGCAGGCAGATGCTGTGGTCCTGGCGACAGGGCCGTACATAAACGAGCTCCTCAGGCCCCTCGGGGTCGACCCGAGAGTTACCCCCGTACCGCACCACGCCGCCGTGACGGAGGAGTTTGGTAGACTCTTCGACCCGCTAGTCATCGACTTCGAGAGCGGGGCCTACGCGGTGCAAACCTTCCACGGCAACCTCCTGATGGGCGTCGAGGTTCCGGAAGAACCCTTCGCGCCGCTGGAGGTGAGGCTCGAGTTCCTCTGGAGGGCCGTGAAGGAGTGGTCTAAGTGGATGCCGTGGCTACCTCGGGTGAACATTCTGCGGTACTGGCCTGGCTACTACGAGGTTACGCCAGACCACCACCCCGTCCTCGGCCCCGTAAGCGGTTACGAGAACCTCTACATCGCGGCTGGGTTCAGCGGACACGGGTTCATGATGGGGCCTGTCGTAGGCGAAGTCATGGCGGACTGGGTTCTGAGCGGCGAGCCCGGGATCCCCGAGGCGAAGAACCTGGTCCTCGAGCGTTTCCAGCTGGGCAGGCTCGTCCACGAGCTCGCGGTGATAGGTTAACAACGTTTTTAACGGTCCGTAAGCTATTCCCCGAGGGATTTATGAGGCTGGACTCGCTCCTCAAGACTTACCTCGTTCTGAAGGCGGTTCTTCAGGGCAGAAAGCTCGCGCTGGTCGATGAGGGCGACCCAGACGGCATAGTGAGCGGCGCGCTCTTCAAGATGAAGCACCCCGACGGGGTCGTCGTTCTAGCCTACCCTGGGGAGGTTCAGAGGAGCATGCTCATAAGGTCAGTGAAGTGGTACTTCGTCGCCGACCTGCCCTGCCCCGGGAAGGCGGTCTTGAGGGCAGACCACCACCTCACGAACCCACCCTGCGCCGAGAAGGAGTTCTACGACCCCAACGCCCCCGCGTCGGCGGTTTTGGCACTCAAAGCGCTGGGGCTGGACGGCGACCCTCTGGCCTCCAAGCTCGCAAGCTTAGCCGTCGAGACGGACACAGCTAACATAGTCTCCCAGGAGGCGATGGACCTCGAGGCCGCAGTGAAAGGCGCGGACTACTCCGGTAAACTCTACCTCATCGATCTCCTGGCCTCAAAGGGGCTTGACGCCTTAAACGATGAGAGGATCAGGGGGTTCATCGAGAGGTACGGCAGAAACAGGGGAAAGACCGAGGAGGTCGCTAAGTCCCTGAGCCCCCCACCCAGGGAGGCGGTTGTCGTCTTCGAAGGAGATGAGGGTCTCTCGTACAGGTACCTGACCATCCTCCTGGAGAGAGCTGGAGCGGAGTTCACGTTCGTCCTGGTTCCAAAAGGGCTCTTCAAGTACAGGGTTTACGCAGGGGCAAACCCGTCTTCCAGGTACAATGCCGCCAGCGTCGCAGCTAAGCTCGGAGGAGGGGGGCACAGGTTCGCGGCCGGCGCAACGTTTCGGGCCCTGAGCTTAAGGAGAGCCTTAAACAAGGTCGCACCTATCCTGAAGGAGGAGCTCCGCTCCGACAAGCTAGAGGTAATTATTGTGCGTAAAGGCGGCACACATAGAGAAGTGCTCTAGACATGCCGTCGATCCTGGTTACGGGCTTGCTGCCGCTCTCCCGTGGGAAGACTTCCCTCGTGCTGCTCCTGGCACGAGCACTCTCCGAGCTCGGGGTTCCCGTGGCCTTCTCGAAACCAGCGGCAATTGGAGACTACACGAACGACTACGAGCTACTGCCCGGCTGGCTGGAAAGCGGGACGCTCTACCCGCGCGAGTGGCTCGCGGCGCGAGAGGCGGGCTTCAAGCTTAGGCTCGAGGAGTTTAACCCGCTGTTCATACTGGTAGCGCCGCTGAACCTGAGCTTGTTCTTCAGGGAGGGCGTTCCATCTGCGATAATCGCATACGAGGAGGACCTCGCGAGGAGGACCCTCCTTGCGCGGTTTTATACGGCTTCTAGCGGGGAGCGGGCGACCCAGGTTCTGGTGAACAAGTGGGCGCAAACGCGTGGAGTGCTCCTGGTGGATAAGCGTCTTATGGAGAAAGCAGTGAGCTCCTCTGAGAGAGTGCTCGAGGTGGACAGGCCTGAGGCTCTAAGAGGCCTCCTCGTTGACGCGCTGACAAGGGCCGCTGAGCTCGCTCTCGAGAACCTTAAGCGGAGGAGCGTGGTCCAGGTGCTTGAGGGAGTGTCTGACTGGGTTTTTACAAACGTGAGGTACGACCTGGTGGTAGCCGTCCACCAGAGCCAGGCTGTCTTTTTCGACGGCTCAAAGATCACGCGAGCGCTTGAGGTTACAGTCCGCGGGGCTGTATACGAGAGGGTTAGAACCCTGCTGGGGCTCGTCTCGCCCCTTGAGGTCTTGAGGTTCACGCCAGCTCTGCCGGGGGAGAGCCTGGAGGATGCGGTGAAAAGGAACCCTAATGTCGTCCATCGGGTAGTCGATTACCTGCTAAGGGAGAAAGCGGAGAAATAAAATAAGGAAAGAGAGTAGAAATACCTCTTTTCTCTTCTAGAGTTTTTTGGCCATTACGACGTCGTCCTCGTAGGCCGAGAGGGCGTCCACGAGATCCCAGTAAACTCTGTTTTCCCTGGTGAAGAGCGAGTACCCCAAGCTTCTGAAAAGCCTCTGTGATGCCGTGTTGCTAGCGACAGTGCTGGCGGCGCTGTAGAGGCACCTCTCCCGTTTGAAAAGCTTCTCAGCCTCCAGCACGAGCGTCCTGCCTATGCCCATGCCCCTATACTCTCTGTCCACTGCCAGGAAGTACACCACGCCTACCTTCCCGTAGCCCTCCACGAAGGAGGTGTAAACCTCAGCAACGCCCACTACCCTGTTGCCAAGCTCGGCGACAAGGACGAGTGTCTCATCCATGTCCCTTATTGACCAGTAGCGGTACGAGCCTGTGAACGACTTCCTGAGTATCCTCACGACGGCGAGTTTGTCCGTAGGCGTTGCGATGCGAACCCTTACTTTCAAAAGACTACTACTGTCCTCCTCCAACGACTCCATGATTACACGCTCATTTCTTCAGAGCTTGTAGTCTCTCCACAAGGGTGTTTATATCCTTTTCGACTACCCTTTCCAACACTAGGTAGAGCTCTTTCAGGAAGCCCGGCGAGCTTAGAACCCTTCCATAGAATACAGGCTCCACGGAGGGCAGAACAACCTCGAACCCCGAAATTCTCCTGAGACCCTTCATTCCAGCGACATCGGCAGGGCTCCTGGCCCCGGCTAGTATATCGGAGAGAAGAACCAGGTCGTCGATGGCGTCCGTGAAGAGGGGGTAGTAGACCTCGCTGTCCCTAAACACCCTGTCGTAGCGTCCCCAGAACATGGGGCCCGTCAGCGCCCGCCTCACTTGTCTGGCGCTCTCCTCGCTGTCCAGCCTCAGACTCTGCAGCAGCTCTACCGCCTTAGCCGCTGAGGGGAGGTGCGAAACCCTCTCCAGCCTCTCTGCAATGCGCCTGGTTAACTCAGCGTATTTGAACATGCCCCACCTCTTTGCTGCGAACTCGGTGGCTATCCTCTCGAGTACGCGAACCGCCCTCTCGACTCCCTGCCAGTCGACGAAAGCCGGGGTATCCATGTCGGTGTGGTACACCGGTAGCACCTCAGGGAACGTGTGCGTGGTCGTCGAGGGGATGCCTTTCATTGTGAAGCTGAAGCTATCGAAGATAACCTGATCGGGGCAGATCCTCGCGGAGCTTCCAATAGCATCAGCGATGCCCTCTTGGACGTCCGGGGTTGACGCTGAGACGCGAACCTCCCTTCCCCCAAGAGTGTCCACGTTGAGGAGCATGCCGAAGTCGTCCAGGAGGCCGGTCTTCTCGAGGTATTCCGCGAAGCTCCGCGAGCCCCAGATCCAGTACCAGGGGCTGTACCCTGGAGCGCCGGATTCCTCAGAGCCGAAGAAGATGTAGCCGGCGCTGTCGCGTAGCCTCTCGGCTAGGAGCATCACCACTCCGACGCCGAGCACGTCATCCGTGAAGCCCGAAAGCCACTTGTCGATGTGCGCCGAGAAGACCGGTCCCTCTAGCGACCCGGCGTACACGACCCTGCTCCTCGAGTAGTGGTCAACTTTCGTGTCAACCCTGACTAGGAGCTTCTCCCCCCTGTGGGCAAGCTTCAGAATCCTCAATCCATCCTCCAGGCTAACAGCCACGGCAGGGATCGGTGGAGGCGTCCCTTCTGTGAAGCGGTAGTCGGTGTTCAGGGTTAGGACCATCTTCCGCAGGCGGTTGGGGTAGTTGTCCATGAAAACAACAGCCTCAGCTCCCGCCCTGACAGCCCGAATGTACTGCCACTCCGCCTCGTCGACCTTGCTGAAGAACTTCACTAGAGCTATCTTACCTGAAAGATCAATAGACGCCCACTCATCCTCCAGGATCCTCCCCCCGACGTAGACGACCTTACCCTCCGCCTCGCCGGGCAGGCTGTAGGGGAGAGCCACGCTCCGGAGTTTCAATCCCTTGAAGCCAACCTCCACGTAGCGCTCCTCCCATGACAGGGCTTCAAACTCGTAGACGCCGGTCTCTAGGCCGAGCGACTCGAGGAAGGCGCGAAGGTTCTCTGAGATAGCTCTCTCCTGCTCAGAGCCCGCTACAACATCACTCTGAGGGGTGCCCGCCGCAATGGAGGCGAGTTTCTCAGCGATGCTCACGAAGTAGCTAGACCGGTGCGGTGATAAATGTATCGCGGAGAGCCAAGCCGGTAACCGCGCCAGACTAAAGTATATTTTCCACAGTCCCCACGTTTAGGTGATGAAGAGCGCTTTCGAAAAAATTAAAGCGGCGCTGGACAGCATCGATGACGCAATAAGCCTGCTGAGGGAGGTTGCCCGAGAGGACAAGAAGCTCGCCGCAGCGCTGGAAGATACCATATACTACCTTGAGGAGGCTGGTGAAGCTTTGAGCAACATCCTCGAGGACAGCTACTCTTCAGGGGGGTGAGTGGGGCGGCTGACGCTGGTTAAGCCCGCTAACAGGACGTACATTACAAGGAGCATCACAAGCAACGCCACAGCACTCGCAATGATCAGCAGGAGGGGCTCCGCGCCGTAGCCAAAGCACACGGGGATTGGTCCAATGAGGATGCAGCCGCCCACGCTCACAGATGCTTGCTGTGTTCCCAGTAGCGCCAGAATCATTCCGGTTAAAACGAGGAAAACGCCGAGCAGGAATATCAGCGCGCCGGCTCTCTCCATCCTCACCTTAACCACCCTGATGTGAAGGCGAAGAAGATAAAAGCAAGGGCTGTCAGGACTGCCGCTAAAACGATAAGCCACTGAGTGCTTTCGGCGTCAGAGCCGACTACTATGGGTAGGGGGCCGATGATGATGACTGCCCCGCCCTTCACACCCTTCTTTCCCTCGACCGCCGCGGCTATGATCAGCGCGAGCCCGATGAGAACCATCAAGAGCCCCAGGGCTACGAGAGCCACCGCTATAGACACGTAATGAATAATTCTCGAAGCCGATTTAAACCCTTCTCGGAGATAAACGTGTTCGAGCACGAGAAGTGCCTCACGTGCGGGCTGTGCTGCCGCGGCACGGAGATGGTACTTACCCCGTCGGACATAGTCAGGCTTGAGGCGCTGGGCTTCAAGAGAGACCTCTTCGTGGAAGTTCGGGGAGGACTGCCCCGGCTGAGAAACATTAACGGCCATTGCGTGTTCTTCGATGAAAGAAGTGGCAGGTGCCTGGTCTACCCTCAAAGGCCCACGGGTTGCCGCGTATACCCCCTGGTCTTCGATGAGGAAAAGGGAGTCACCTTCGACCGCGAGTGTCCTCTCTCCGCCGAGTTCAGCGCCAGGAAGCACGAGGTCGTTCAAGCTGTAGCAGAGCTCGAGAAGATACTCAAGGAGCTCGAGAGGTCGTACGGTTACAGGGTGAATTGGAAACTATTCAGCGCCACGTCGAGGCGCCTCACGTAACTCCTGGCGCATCAGCTCTGCCACGCGCTTCATCACCTGCTCGTGGAACCTCGCTATAAGGGCGCGCTTATCCTCCATGAGCACCACGTCGCTCAGGCCTTCGAGTACTATGTTGTAGGCGAAGGGGCTGGGCGTGTCGAGGATTGAGGTTTCGACGATCGCGATCTTGCCCCGGTGGACTTTCTCAAGAATCTCCCTGGCGTGAGCTATGTCCATGTAGTCCTCGAGTATCTCCCTAAACGTCTCCTTTAGTATCGGGAAGTCCTCCCACTTCTTCACGACTCTGAGGAGCGTCGAGGCGCTCATTTGCTGCTTCTCGACGCTGATCTCGTGGCCCTTGTAGTTCCGCAGGATCATCAGGCCCCGCGTCGCCACGTGGCGGAAGCGCCTCCTCATGAGCTCCGTGTTAATGATGGATTTTTTGAGCACGTCTTCAAGCTCCTCGGGCTTGAGGTCGGTTAGCGCCACTTTGGGCTCAACACCTCGAGGGTAGATTAGCGCGAAGCCGTTATCGTGCAACGCGATGCCGATGTTCGATCCTGTTTTCTTGGTGGCGATGTAGGCGAGGGCGTGGCTGAGGGCGTCGTTCGTCCTCCTGCCCACGAGAGTATGGAAGACCTGGTGTATTCTGCCCTGATCGTCCCTCCACTTCTCCACTAGGATCACCTTGTCGCTAGGGTACTCTTTTACGCCCAGCGAGCGGAGGAAGTAGTAAATCTCCAGGAAGTACCCGACTATGGCTTCAGCCGAGTTGTCGTCGACCTTGCACTCCCGCTTCAGGTACCTCTTTATCTCGTCGAGGTCTCTACCGGACTCTATCCACTGGAACATCTGCCCCCTGAACTCCGCGATTTTGAGGGCGAGATCGTAGCTCAGCGGGAGCATTTCGCTGAACCACGCCGGTATTGTCGGCTTCTGCTCGAAGGCTGGCTTCACGAACGCCACCATGCCGTCGCTCTTGACGAACTCGTACACCTTGCCTCCCAGCACGAACCTGTCGCCTGGGAAAAGCCTCTCTAGGAACTCCTCCTCGATGTTTCCGACGTACTTCTTCTCGGTGGTGTAGACCCTGACGCTCACCTCGTCGGGTATCGTCCCGACGTTGAGTGAGTAGATCACCCTTGCGTACTTCCCCCGCCTGCCGAACACACCTTCCTGGGGGTCGAACCATATCTTCCCGTACACCTTGTAGTTCTCCAGCTCGCTGTACCCCCCGGAGAGGAACTTCAGCACGTTCAGGAAGTCCTCGTAGGGCAGGTCGTGGAAACTGTAGCTCCTCCTGATAATCCGGTAGGCGTCCTCAACCCTCATCTTGCTCTCGATCGCCATTCCCACAACGTGTTGCGCGAGGACGTCTAGCGCGTTGCGCGGTATGTGGATCCTGTCGAGGTGGTGCCTGTAGGCTTCTCTGACCATCACGGCCACTTCCACGAGGTCATCCCGGTCCACGCACACCATGATCCCTTTACTCGTCTCGTGGAGTCGGTGCCCGCTACGCCCTATCCTCTGCAGGCACCTGGTAACCGACTTTGGGGACCCCACCTGGACCACGACGTCAATGTAGCCTATGTCTATGCCCAGCTCAAGGCTCGTGCTGCTCACAATCGCCCTCAGCTCGCCCCTCTTCAGCTTCTCCTCCACGTCCAGCCTAACGCCCCTGGAGAGGCTACTGTGGTGAGCGGCTATCGCATCCTCGGGCACCCCTCCCCGCTTCCTGGCGAGCATTTTGAGGTGAAAAACCACCCTCTCGGTGCCGCTACGCGTGTTCGTGAATATCAGAGTCGTTCGGTGGCTCTTCACGATGTCGTAGAGAAGGTTGTACATAGCCTGAGTCACTTCCTGCGCGGGGGTGTGGATAAGGTCCGAGACCGGGGAGCGAACCTTTATGCTCTTACGCTTCGCGTAGCGGGCGTCCACGATGACGCACTCTCGGGGAGTGCCGTCGTCGCGGTATCCCACGAGGAAGCGAGCAACCTCCTCGAGCGGGTTAATGGTCGCCGATAACCCTATCCTGACGAACTCGCTACCCGTCAGCTCGCGCAACCTCTCGAGCGAGAGGGAGAGGTGAGCCCCGCGCTTACTCTCAGCCAAGCTGTGAACCTCATCCACGATAACCCATCTAACCGTCCTGAGCTTCTCCCTGAACTTCGGGGCCACCAGGACTATGGCGAGCGTCTCAGGGGTGGTGATGAGAATGTGGGGCGGCTTCCTCAGCATGTTCTGCCTCTGCGTTGTGGTCGTGTCTCCTGTCCTCACCACGTGCCTTATCTCCGGGACCTCCACTCCCTTACTGGCGGCGAGCTCGCGTATCTCCCTTAGGGGCTCCTCAAGGTTACGGTATATGTCGTTGTTGAGCGCTCGCAGGGGTGAAACGTAGAGCACGTAAACGGTGTCCTCCAGCTCGCCCCTCGCCGCCATGTTGAACAGCTCGCATATAGCTATGAGGAAAGCCGTGAGGGTCTTCCCGGTTCCCGTCGGGCTGGACACGAGGACGTTCCTCCCCTCGTGTATGGGCATGAGCGCGAGCTTCTGCGGAGGGGTGAGGTCGGTAAACTTCGAGTTAAACCACTCGGCTACAAGAGGGTTAAGTACGCTGAGCACCTCCTCCTTCGTGTACTCCCTCGTGGCGTAGACGAGACCTTCCGCAGACACAGGCACTCCTCCTTATCTGCCCCCACAGGCCCCTTAAATCTTTGTCATTTTTCTATAACCTCGGGGTCACCGACGGGGGCTCCGCATCGACATCTTCGGGCCTGCCCCTCGATGGGCTTCCGGGGAGGAGTAGCCAGCGGCCACAGCGCCCATTTGGGGCATCGGTGGCCAACCGCGGAATGAGGCTCTGGTCGTCCTACGGTTGCAGGGTGCTTAAGCGGTAGTGCCTCGCCAGCTTTTCGACGAGCTCCTCGACCTCAGCTTCGTCGAGGAATAGCTTTAGCACGTGGAGCGCCGGAACGGTATCGCGATTGAACTTCATGTCTTAGCCCGTTTAACGCGTTACCCCCTCCCTATTCTTTCTGACCTCCTTCAGGTTACCTCCACAGAGCAGGTAACGCTTTGAGGGCAACGTCATCTCGATCGTCAAGACTCCGTGGAAGACGAGGGTGTTCTCCGGCCTCCTTGCGAAGCTCCTCAGCGTCCTCTGTAGGTTGCTGTTGCGGAGCGACTCGTCGAATGAGAAGCCCACGAAGACTATGGCCTTTTCCTCTGGGCTCCCTTGCCACCTTTGCAGCTGCACTGAGCGCTGTAGTCTTGCGCGCAAACAAACAGCACTGCTCCGCCCACGGTCTTCCCGGCCCTCTCTTTATCCCATATCCATACGAGCGGAGCGCGAGCCTGGGGCACTGTCATCTTTGACCTCCGCGGAGTTCTAGCGAACTCCTTGAAGTGTTACAGGCTACGTGAGTCCGACTCTTAGGGTGGTAGGAGAAGGTTTTGGGAGTGCTTCCTGTCTGAGAAGTATATAGATCTCGACAGGCCCAGGAGAGGAGTACATCCAGATCTTAAAGGGCTATACAGCCGCTGGCGAAGTAGCGGAGAAGGTGTTCAGTGCATCTTCTAAGCTGCCGAATACGAATATATCGTGCTTCTTTGAAAGCTTCATGTAGCCTATGCCTGCGCGGCTCTCCTCAGGTATACTTTCTATGCGTTCGCGTAGCTCCTGCAACGCTTCTGGAGGCATACCAGACTCCACGCCTCTCTCGTACTCCATCCAGTACACCATCTTCTGGAAAACACCAGCCTTAGTCCCGTTCACATATATCATTGAGCCTCTGTCGGCGAACAGCATGATCATCTCCTTAACCTCTTCTCTACCCGCATTCTCTGCAAGCCACTCATCACTCAAAACAAGCACCGTGGATCTGCCCGCATACCGCAGAATTTCCGGGTTGAAGCCGCTGTACACGATCACCTTATCAACTCTACCGCTGAGCCTCTCAGCAATCACTCCGGCGAATTTCCCGAAACCCAGAACCACGACTGTTACATTAAGCTTGGTAATCCTCGGAGGGATCACCGGGCGAGTAGCTGATGATGCGTAGTTATATAAGACCACTGCAATTACAATAGTCGCAAATACGAGGACTAACACTACCAGAGCAATGTATCTTGTTCTTGTCATACTGTCTATATCTAACTAAATTCTAATTAATAAACGTTGTCTAAGATTCATAAAAAGGAGGCTTCATTGATGTTATAAAGGCTTACACCATCGAAGAAAAGCGAGCCCACCTTAGACTCAAGCCTAGTGGACGCGCCGTGCTTTTAGCCCTCGGGACGGTCTGCGGTTCGGAGAGAGTGAGGGAGAAGAGAGTTAGAGAGGGATTCGAGAAGAATAGGTGCAAAGCCCTCGTATACATTGTCCTAGACCTCCTAGCAACTGCGCTCCGTGCTCTCTACGGAGAAGCTAGGGGAGAGGCCTGGGTCAACCTCCTTAAGCCTTGGGACATGACTCTTCGCAGGTGTCTTATGGGTTGACAAGAAAAGTGACTTGGGCCTGTTGCTGCGGTGGATCAAGAGGACTCCCAGCCTTGGCATGCCAGCCCGCGAGCTTGAGCCTATCTAGAGGAGCTGTCTGCACTCGAAGTGCTTAAAGTAATGGCCATTACGCTGTATTTCTCTACAGCCTTCGTTGAGGTCGTATACCAGGCATGCATGGAGGGGGATAACAGGTCTAGTTAGGGGCTCACCGATCTCTGGCAGAGGGGATCATAGGGGGAGAGGCTTACCCTTACTGCGAGGCCGCTGGAGCTCAGGATGGGGGTGTGCCGGGGCTACGTGAAGATCGCAGCCGTGCTGCTGGCCAACTTCTACCCGGGCGGCGAGGTCTACCTGCTCAACTTATCGTTGCACACGGCCAAGGCGTGAGGCTGGGCGGGAGGGTGTACGTCCTCGACCAGAAGCTGCCCGTACCGGTGTATGTGACGTGGCTCGCCAAGTGAGGCAAGGAGGAGGCGCGGGTGCATAAGGAATCCCGGGAAGAGCTAAAGATAGCATTGCTACCTAAAAACGGTTCACTGAATTAATCGAAGATCAGGTGTCAGATACCCCAGGACCAGCTCACCGCTCGCGCTTGCATGACTGTCATCATCACCCTTTAGCTCGGCAAGCGGTATTTTAATAGGTTTCGCGCTATGCTAGCGGGGAGTATGGTCAGCGAGGTCGTTGCGAGGCGCAGAAACGCGTTCAACGTGGAGCGCAGGCTGGTGAAGTTGCTCTCGGCGAATAAGGAGAACCACGTGTTCAGGGTCCCGGTGAGCGGGGTGGGCGAGAGCTTCCCGGACGTCTTCATGGTGAACAACGTCGAGGACAGGATAGTTGCCTTCGAGGTGAAAGCGACCAGCGGTAAAAAGGTCAAGGTTAAGAGCTTCCAGGTCTCGAAGCTCTACCGTTTCCTCGAGGCGTTCAAAAAGTACTCGAGGAGAGAAGCCGTGCTGGCTGTCTGGTTCTCGAGCGAGCAGAAGTGGGTTTTCAAGCGCGTGGACGGCCTCTTCAGCGAAGACATCGTAGTGCGCTCAGATGAGGCGAGCGACTGGGAGCCGAACGTCAAGATGAGAAGAAAGGCTTAAATTATCGCTTCTTAAAAAACTTTTCGATGATCGCGGTGGCTGAACGCGTCGGAACGCACAGCCACATTAGGGGGCTGGGCGTCAGAAATGGAGAAGTTCTGCCCGTCGGAGACGGCCTAGTCGGCCAGGTGGAGGCCAGGAAGGCTGCTTGGCTCGTCGTGCAGCTCATCAAAGCTGGGAAAATGGCCGGTCGCGCCATCCTGCTGGTTGGCCCCCCGGGGACGGGGAAGACGGCGCTGGCCGTCGCTATAGCCCGCGAGCTCGGGGCGGAGACGCCATTCATGGCCCTCTCCGGGAGCGAAATCTACTCCGCGGAGCTGAAGAAGACGGAGGTCCTCATGCAGGCCATGAGGAAATCTATAGGCGTGAGGATCAGGGAGAGGAGGTGGGTCTACGAGGGTGTTCTCGAGAAGTTGGATGTGCGGTACGACAGGCACCCGCTCAACCCCTACTCCCAGGTCCCAGTCGGCGGTACGATCACTCTGAAAACCGACAGGGAGACGCGGAGCCTGCGCGTCGACTCCAACGTTATTTACCAGATTCTATCGAAGGGCATCAGCGAGGGGGACGTCATCTGGATCGACGAGGAGACTGGTAGGGTTTCGCGCGCGGGGAGGGCTAAGGGCTACGGCGAGTACGATGTGAGGCCCCGGGACCTCGTGGACATCCCGACGGGCCCGATCTACAAGGAGAAGGAGTTCGTCTACACCTTGACGCTTCACGACCTAGATGAGATGGAGAGCCGGAGCGAGAGCATACTTTCGATCTTCTTTGGCGCTCCCTCGGCTAAAGAGATCCCGCCGGATGTGAGGGCCAGGGTCGATAAGACCGTGAAGGAGTGGGTTGAGTCGAAGAGGGCGGAGCTGATCCCTGGGGTCCTCTTCATCGACGATGCTCACATGCTTGACATCGAGGCGTACAGCTTCCTCTCGCGGGCGATGGAGAGCGAGCTGAGCCCGATCATTATACTCGCTACTAACAGGGGGTTCACGAGGATTAGGGGGACGGACATCGAGGCCCCTCACGGGATGCCCTTGGACCTCCTAGACAGGCTCCTCATAATCAGGACGAGACCCTACACTCCTGACGAGATCAGGGAGATCATCAAGATCAGGGCGCACGAGGAGGGTGTGGAGCTCGAGCCGGATGCCCTCGAGGAGCTCGTAAGGCTGGGGGGCGAGAAGAGCCTCCGCTACGCCACCCAGCTGCTCGCTCCCGCTAGGCTGATGGCTGAGCAGAGGGGGAGAAGCAGGGTAACGAGGGAGGACGTCGCCGAGGTTTCTCAGCTCTTCATAAGCACTAAGGAGTCTTCGAGCTACCTTAAGGAGCTAGAGGAGAAGATGCTCAAGTAGGTTCACCGGTTTCGCCTCAAGGCAGAGATTATTTCTTTTCGGAACGCTAATAGCGTTAGAATAGCCACGAGCTGGCTGAGGTCGAGCGTGGGTGGGCTGTTGCCCACCGTGAAAATCAGCAGCGTAACCGTTACCGGGATGCGCGTCGAGACAATGAAGAGCGTCCAGTAGTGGAAGGCCACAAATGACGCCGCCGAGCCCAGGAAGAACTCCTTCAGCCAGTACCGCTTGTCGCTGTAAAGGGCGCCGCTCAGGAGCCACAGGATAATCGAGGCCGTCGCGCCCCGCCAGGGGACGTACCAGATAAAGGTGCTCGGAACGGGGTAGACGCTGAGGATGCTCTCGAAGGGTATGGCTGTGAGAGTGGAGGCGATGAGAGCGGGCGAGACAACGAGGACCAGATCCCTCACGAACTCTTTAGACAAAGCAATCACCTACGGGAATGGGAGCAAGCCGAATATGTTCGTGGAGAGATAAATGTTCACCGCTACCAAAGCCACCGTGTACAGAGTTGCCGCGCCCGCCGCGAACCTCGCCTTCTGCTCACCTATAAGCTTCTCGAGTAAAGCCTTGAAGATGCGCCCGCCGTCCAGCGGGACTATGGGAAGCATGTTTATCACGGCTACGCTTGAGGTAACCATCAGACTCCACATGAGAAGGTTGTAGGCGTTCTCGTCGCTGACCGCCTGCTGTATTTGGACACCGAGGAAGCCTCTTGAGGCGTTCCCAGGGTGGGTGGCCAGGGTGAGCGAGAAGGTCAGCTCGCTCCGGCCTCGTAGGACCGTAAGGTTAACCTTTTCGCCGGGGTGGAGCCCAGCCATAACGTTCGTGAAGGTCTCCAGCGTGGGCGTCTTAACTCCGTTCACGCTGATTATGATGTCCCCTGGCTTCAGGGAGCTCGCGGCCGGGTACCCCGGCATAACGCCCGTGACCTTCACACCTACAGGTTGCACAAGCGCAACCATCAGAGGCAGTAGGATGATGAAGGTTAGGATGTTGGCCGTGCTCCCGGAGGAGAGCACTCTGAGCTTCGCCCTGAGCCCTGCCTTCTCGAGCTGGTCCTCGTCGATCTCGGCGAACCCACCGGGAAAAACCGCGGCCAGGAAAAGCCCTGTGGACTTCACCCTTAGGCCCTCAGCGCTCGCTGTCAAGGCGTGCGCCAGCTCGTGCGGTGCTATAGCCACGAAAACCGCCAGGAGGAAGTAGGGAAGAACGTCTAGACCCACCGTCAGGCCTGGAACCACAGGCGACACGGGGCTCGCGGTCTCGGGGTGCGCGAGGAAGCTGATAAGGTTCCGGTGGAAAAAGTACAGGCCGTAAACCATGAGCGCGAAACCCGCGACGGCGGACAAGTCCCCAAATACCTTCACTGCCGTTGCGTGCCTTTCAGCCACTCTGGCTATTGAGCGGTTTAACTTCTCTGTCCGGTAGAGTATAACTCCTCCCTCGAGCTGAAGGCCGAGCTTTTTTAGGGCTTCAGGTCTCCGCCGCTGCACTACGAGGACAGCTATGTAGATAGCCGCAACTACCAAGAAGAAAGCGACGCTGCTGTTAAAACTCGATATCAGCCTGAACGCCACAGCCGCTAACCTCGTAGCCGAAGTCGTAGCTGTTAAACCTCTTTAATATCGTTTTCCTGGCTTCCATGCTTGTGGAGTGTAAGGGGAGCACTAGCTCAAGCCCGCAGCGAGCGAGCCTTCCGATAAAACTCATGTTGAAGACGTCCCTCGAGGAGATGTTGAGACCTCCGATAAGCCCGATAATCCTGCCTAAACCCACTAGCTCGGCTCCGAAAGTTCGCCTAAGCCCGTGCACGCTGCAGCCGACCAGGACAAGCCACCCCTTAGGCGTCCTCAAGGCTAGCCCCTGCTCGTTCCAGTAAGAGTCGCTCGGCAATACAAAAACGCCGGGAAAGCCCTGTAGCTGGGAAAAATCCCTGCTCGTTCCCGAGAGAGGGGGAGGCGGTAGAACTCGTGGCGTGCTAGGGAAGCCGCTCTGGAGAGCGCCGATGTGGTGAAAGTGCGGCAGGCTCCCGAAGACAGCATCAGGATTCAGGTCCACTCCAAGGGTCTCCGCGTTTCTAAGCAGCACACGGTAGCTGGGACCTGTGTCGAAAAGCAGTTTCTTCACTATCCCTTCCTCGTACTCGACGCTCACCAGCACGGAGAGCCCGTGGAGGGGGAAAACCCCTTCCACTGCGGGTATGTCGTCGACGAGCACATCCAGGTGTATGCGTGATATCGTATCCATGGTCGCTAAAGCTTATCAGGCTCTCGGCTTCTATATTAATTTGTGATGCGTGGCGACGAGCTGCTCGATGTCGTGCGCAATGATAGCGGACACAGGGTTGTGTACATCTACTACGAGGACGCGCGCGAGCCCGAGCCCGGGCCCCTCGTGGAGGAGGTTTTGAGGGAAAAACTGCTCGTCGAGGCTCTGAGAAGCAGGGGTATCACCAGGCTCTACAGGTTTCAAGCCGAGGCTATCGAGAAGATAAGGAGGGGGAGGAACGTCTTCATCATCGCTGGCACGGGTGTGGGCAAGACCGAGGCTTTTCTGCTACCCATACTCGAGAGGCTACTGGGAGAAGCTGAGGGAATCGCGTCCCTAGTCTACCCGACTAAAGCGCTCGCCCGGGACCAGCTCGAGAGAATAGAGTGGTACGCTGGGAGGGTCTTCGGCTTCCGCGTGAGCGCACTCGACGGTGACACGCCGGAGGAGGAGCGAAAAAGGATCCTGCTCTACCCTCCGCGTGTACTAGTAACGAACCCTGACATGCTTCACGTGACTCTACACTCTGCCCCCGAATACAGGGATTTGTTCGGCAAGACGAAGTACGTTGTGCTGGACGACGCACACGTGTACAGCGGGGTTTTCGGCTCCCATGTGCACTACGTTCTCAGGAGGTTTAAGCGGGTCCTTAGGGAGAAACCCACGTTCGTCGCTGCCTCCGCGACCGTCGGCAACCCGTCTGAGTTCGCCGAGAAGCTTTTCGGCGAAGAGGCTGACATTGTGGACGCCGGCAGGACCAGGAAAGCTCCGGTCTTCCACGTCATGCTCTCACCCCGAGCTAGGTCCCGCTCCTCGGAAGTGCTCTGGCTTCTCGGAAAGCTATCCGAGAGGGGGATGAAGACAATAGTTTTCGTCGACAGCCACCGAATAGCGGAGAGTCTGGCGATCCAGGCCTCAGGCATGGGAGTCAGGGCGACGGTCCACCGAGCTGGCCTACTTCCCGAGGAGAGGCGGAGGGTTGAAAAAGCCCTCAAGTCAGGTGAGCTCGACGCCGTGATAGCAACCCCCACCCTTGAGCTAGGGATCGACATTGGGGAGCTCGACGCGGCTATACTCTACGGGGTCCCGCCGACCTTCTCGAAGTACCTCCAGCGGGCCGGGCGCGTTGGTAGGAGGCGGAGGACGGGGTACGTCTTCCTATTGCTGGGAAACGACCCCATTAGCGCCTACTACGAGAGAAACCCCGAGGAGTTCTTCGGCCAGGCTCCCGATCCCGTTTTCCTTGAACCCGAAAACTACGAGGTGGTGAAGGTACACCTAGTGGCGATGGCTGCTGACGCCCCGGTTCGTCCCGCAGAGCTGTCCGGGTGGGAGCGTGCACAGCTTGAGGAGCTGGTTAGGCTAGGGTACTTGAAAGTAATAAAGAGCGGATTCATCGCGCCGACTAGGAGCGGTTTGAAGTTCCTTCGCGAGCACGAGAACCTGAGAGGTGTTGGTGATCAGGTAAAGATAGTGACCGAGGGTGGAAAGGTCATAGGCTACAGGGAGAAGCAGATGGCCATTAAGGAGCTTTTCCCGGGAGCTATATACCTGCACGGGGGGAGGAGCTACCTCTCGATCCGCTTCGAGGGTGACAGGGCTGTCGTCAAACCTTTACCATCCAAGGTACCTCCCGTGGTGACCTCGGCGCTATACTACACACTTCCAGAGGAGGGTGAGGTTCACTTCGAGAGGGAGGTTGCGGGCATAAGAGTATCGTACCTTGACCTCACGGTCACGGACGTCGTCTACGGCTACGCGACGAAGACTTTCCCTGAGGGGCAGACCATCAGCCAGAGGCTTCTCGAGGCGGAGCTGCACTACAAGTTCAGCACCAAGGGCCTGCTCCTCGAGTTCCAGCCGGTACACGAGTGGAGCGAGATGCAGAATGCTGAGGCATTTCACGCGGTTGAGCACGCTCTGATCTACGCGGGCCAGCTGGTACTCGGCGCCTCACCCACCGATATGGGCGGTATAAGCTTCCCCTCGGGGCACATATTCATCTACGATAGCTTTCCCGGCGGGTCAGGCGTGACAAAAGCGCTCTACCACAGGCTTGAAGAGGCGCTCAGAAAGGCTTTCGACATTGTATCGCGCTGCACCTGTGAGGACGGGTGCCCCAGGTGCATATTCTCCCCCTACTGCGGTAACAACAACAGAATCCTCTCGCGCAGGAGAGCCGAGAGGGTGCTAGGGGAAGCGTTGACCTTGAAGCTCAGGGCTGAGCGCTCTCAGAGGAGCGGTAAGCCCCTGGTTTGAGCAACACGACGTAGATGTTGTCCCCCAAGCCCCTGCCCCTCGCCAGAACAACTCCAAGACTGTGGGGCGGCTTCCCGGAGGCTAGGTCGCTCACCGCGAAGAGAGCCCAGCCCCTCTTCTTCGCGACGCGGTAGCAATCCCTCACCATTGCTTTGAAGACCTCAAGCTCTCTGCCGCCCGCGAGGGGCAGGTCTCTGTCGTCTTTCCGCTCGTAGGGCAGAAAGGGAGGGTTCGTCACGCAGACGCCCGCCGACCCACTCCTCAGGCAGCTCCCCGCGTCGCACGCCACGAAGTCGGTCAGGCTGTAGACCCCGTTGCGGATCGCGTTCACCCTAGCCGCCTTTAGACACGTAACTGAGACGTCGGTCCCGACAGCGTAGAAGCCCTTCCCAGCAAGGAGAAGCGTGAGGCTACCCGGACCGCACCCGACGTCCACCGCGCGCCCGGCGCTTAGCGGGATCGCGGTGAGTGCGATCGAGAGCAGCTCGGTGGTGACGGTCCTGAGCGGGGGGAAGCAACCCGGGAGTAGTAGAAGGCGGAGCCCCTGGAATTCCTGGAGCTTCTGAGGGGTGAGGTAGATCTTAAGCAAAGTTTTTGTAGCAAGCGTGAATAGGGTCTCCTTGATGCGGTTTATGACAGGCACAGGCATCTTGCCGATCAGTGAGGCTTTAAAGCTTCAGCCCGGCGCAGAGGTCAGAGTCAGGGGCTGGGTTTACCGGAGGAGAGATCTCGGGGACAAGGCTTTCGTGGTGGTCAGGGACTCGACCGGGATAATACAATCGGTTTTCACTCCGGAGTCAAGGAGCCACGCGGAGGCCAGGCGGGTCACCGTTGAGAGCTCAGTCGTCGTGCAGGGAAAGCTCCGCGAGGACCCGCGGGCTCCAGGCGGGAAGGAGATACAGGGCGAGGAGCTGGTGATAATCGGCCTGGCTGAGAACTTCCCGATTAGGAGGGACGCTTCGAGGGAGTTCCTCCTCAATGTGCGCCACCTTGCAGTGAGGTCTAGGAAGATGACGGCCGTCCTCAAGATAAGGCACACGGTTTTCGGCGCTCTTCACGAGTGGTTCCGTGAGAACGGTTTCTACGAGGTCCAGTGCCCCATGTTCATCTCAGCGGCTGTGGAAGGTGGGGCCACTCTCTTCCCGGTCAAGTACGTCGACGAGTCCACGGTGTACCTCACGCAGTCGTCCCAGTTCTACCTTGAGGCGCTGATATTCAGCCTCGAAAAAGTGTACACGGTGGCGCCCTCGTTCAGGGCTGAGAAGTCAAGGACAAGGAGGCATCTTACAGAGTTCTGGCACGCGGAAGCCGAGGTAGCATGGGTGGGCCTCGAGGGTATCCTTAAGGTGGAGGAGGAGCTCGTATCCCACATTGTGAGGAGAGTCCTAGAGAGAAATAGGGAGGAGCTCGACCTCCTAGGTAGAAACCTCGAAGGGCTGAAGCAGGTCGAGCCGCCCTTCCCGCGCGTCAGCTACGATAATGCCATCGAGATCCTGCAGAGCAAGGGCATCCAAGTCGCTTGGGGCGACGACCTGGGTGCGGACGAAGAGCGCGCGCTCACGCTGGAGTTCGACAAGCCCTTCTTCCTTTACGGCTTCCCGGAGAAATCTAAGGCGTTCTACCACAAGAACGACCCCTCACGCCCCGAGGTCACGCTCTCAGCAGACCTCCTAGCCCCGGAAGGCTACGGGGAGATAATCGGCGGCGGTGAGAGGATCGACAGGCTCGACGAGCTTGTCGAGAAGATTAAGAGGTTCGGCTTCAACCCGAAGGACTACGAGTGGTACTTAGACCTGAGAAGGTTCGGCACCGTCCCCCACGCGGGGTTCGGGCTCGGGATGGATAGGCTCGTGATGTGGATCGGCGGCCTCGAGCACATAGTGGACTCCGTGCCTTTCCCGAGAACGGTCGCTAGGACCTACCCCTGATCCGGCTAAACGTTTTTAAGTTGCGCGGCGATACTACGACGGAGCTTTGTATGACGGTGTCAAGCGCGATCCCTTTGACCTTCGCTAGGCCAGGTGCGCTCGTGAGGGTTGTGGAGGTCCGCGGGGGGAGGGGGGCTTTCAGGCGTCTCTTCGAGCTAGGCATCATCCCCGGTCAGACTCTGAAGGTTGTGTTCAATGACGCTGGTCCCGTCGTCGTCGAAAGAGGCGGTACACGGTTCGCCATCGGAAGAGGATTAGCTGCTAAGATACTCGTCGAGGTGGTGGGATGAAGGAAATCAGGGTGGCGCTCGCAGGCCCCCCCAACGTTGGGAAGAGCACCCTCTTCAACATGCTCGTTGGAGCCAACAGGTTTGTTGGAAACTGGCCTGGGAAGACCGTGGATAAGTACGAGGGTTACTTTGAACACATGGGGTACCGAATCAGGGTCGTCGACCTTCCCGGCACTTACAGCCTTAACGCGTACACGGAGGAGGAGGCTATAGCGCGCGAGTACATTGTCACCGAGAAGCCTGACATCGTGGTCGTCCTTGTCAACGCTGTCTCGCTTGAGACCACGCTATACCTGGCCGTGCAGGTTCTGGAGCTCTACGACAAAGTCGTCGTAGCGGTGAACAAGGTCGATGCTATATTGAAAAGGGGGATCCACGTCAGCACCGAGAGGCTGAGTAGGCGTCTAGGCGTTCCCGTTGTTGCGATCTCAGCTCTCAAGAGGGAGGGGCTCCACGAACTCGTGGACACAATTATCCTCGTCGCCGAGGGTCGCGTCCCCACAAGCAGGCTGGAGCTGAACTACAGGGGGCTCGACTACTTCGCGCACACCTTAGCCGAGGCTATTAAGGGCTGCCCAGGTGTCAGCAAGTACCCTTTAAGTTGGAGCTCGCTGAGGTTGCTCGAGGGAGATGCGGAGCTGGAGCGCGCTCTAGCGAGTGAGGGGTGCGCTGAAGCTCTAAGCCTTGTCGAGAGAGTTCGCGAGAAAGTCGAGGAGGAGCTGGGCTCTCCCCCCTCTCTCATAGCGGCTAGCGTCAGGTATTCCTTCATTGAGGAGGTGGTCGCAGAGAGCGTCTCTACAACGGGCGTGGTCAAACGGGAAATAACCGAGAGGCTTGACAGCGTCCTTCTCCACCCACTGCTCGGCCCCCTGGCGAGCCTCGGGCTGATCTTGCTCGTCCTCTTGGCGACGCTTTCGGTGAACACGGGGTTTCCCCTCAAGCAACTGCTGGAGTTCACGGGTAATGAGGAGCTAGCCCAGTTTTTCGAGAATTACACGTTAGCTGGTCTGCTGTCATCGCTCTTCGACTCTCTCAGCAAGGCTCTCAGCGAGTACCTGGTTCAGGCGGGCGTCCCGTACCCAATAGTGTCACTGATAGCTGACGGCGTCATCGGGGGGGTTGGGGCAGTCATAACCTTCCTGCCCCTCATCTTCTTAGTCTTTGTAGCCTTCGGGTTTCTAGAGGACACTGGTCTCATGGCACGCATAGCGACGGTCTACCACAGCGTTATGCGTAAGGCCGGGCTTTCGGGAAAGGCGCTGATGCCGCTACTCCTCGGCTTCGGTTGAAATGTTCCCGCAATAATGGGTACAAAGATCCTTGAGACGGATCGGGAGAAAATCATAGCCTCGCTAGTCGCGCCTCTAATACCTTGTCAGGCAAGGCTCGTGGTCCTGCTGATCCTAGTATCCGCTCTACCCGTTTCCTCGACCTCCAAGTTGGTTGCCATCGTGGCCGTCTACCTTTACTCACTGCTACTCGTAGCAGTGGTCGCGAGGGCGCTGTCCAAGCTCCTCGCACCCGGTGAGGCGCCCGAGCTCGTGCTGGAGCTACCTCCCTACCACAGGCCGAGTTTAAAGGTCATATGGTGGTTCGCTTGGGACAACACGCTGCACTTCCTCAAGAAGGCGGGTAGCGTGATTTTAGGCCTCTCTGTACTCGTCTGGCTGCTTCTGCACATCGGTCCCAGCGGGTTCACGGACGACGCCTCGGCATCCATGGCTAGAGTGCTCGGCGAGCTTCTAACGCCTTTAACGTCGATCATCGGTCTACCGCAGTGGCAGGTCGCGTTGGCGTTGCTGACCGGGTTCGTGGCTAAGGAAACCATCGCGTCTACGCTTATGGTGATAACGGGGACCCTGAACCCGGCGCAAGCGATCCAGGCCTTGTCTCTGACGCCCGCTCAGGTCGCCAGCTTGATGGTGTTTTCCACGCTGTACACCCCTTGCGTCGCCACCATCTCGGCCTTCCACGCACAGTTCCGCCGGCATAAGCTGACGGCGCTACTGGTACTCTACGAGTTCCTGGTAGCTACAATTTCAGCCATAATCGTTTATTTAGCCGTTAACCTACTCGCTTTTTGATGAGCGCCTTTCTCTGGGTTGGAGGCTGGAAGGAGAACAGCCTGGTTGACGTGCTTGAGAACGTTAGCTTCACCGTCTGGCTCTCGTACTGCAACTTCCGGTGCCCCTGGTGCGCGAACTCCAGGCTTGCCCGCGGCCTCGAGAAGAGGGCTGTGGCGCTGGAAGAGATTTTAGAGGCTGTCAAGCAGGCGGCTCCCTTCGTGGACTACTTCCACGTCACTGGTGGGGAGCCTACCCTGCAGTACAAGGCCTTGGCGGAGCTCCTATTCCGCGTGAAAGCGGATACGGGCCTGAGGGTCAGCTTCGACACGAATGCGAGCATACCGGAGGCTATCTCCTACATCACCAGCCGAGCCGACGTGGATCACATAGCCATCGATGTGAAAGCTCCGTTATCCAAGCCCGAGCTGTACGCGCGTGTCATCGGATTATGGGAGGGGGCTGGGAAGGTGGTAGTGGAGAAGGTTAAAAGGGGGATTAAGAGCTCTGTCGGCGTCGGGGACTTCCTTGAGCTTCGGACGCTTCTCGTACCCGGGCTCATCACGGTCGAGGACGTGGCACAGATATCGCGCGAGATACGCGACATGGGTCTCGAGAAGGCCCCGCGCATCGTTTACGTCGTGCAGCAGTTCATACCCTATGAGGGCGTTCCGGAGGAGTACCGGCGGGCACCTAAAACTCCGCGCGAGCAGGTTGTCGCTGCCGCGAAGCTCGCGTCCGAGGAGCTGCGGGGATTCGCGGACGTGTACTACAGGACGATAGAGGATGGGAGCAAAAGAGTGTGATCACATAGACTCTATCTTCTCGGGTGGTATCGCCGCGTGCTTGTATGCGATTATCCTGATTATGTCGGCGGCGTCCTGGAAGTCGTCCGAAGATATCTCTATCAGGTTCACGGCCTCCATGACGTTGAGAGCTGACATCAGGTCGATTTTCCCCTCCTCGACGAGCCTTCTAACTTCCTGTAGAACCTCAAACCTGAGAACGTCGACCCTCCTCTCGCCAGCGTCAATCTCAGCCGTGATGTTAACGGCGTAGGCGGGCGAGAGACGGAGCATCTGCATGTTGTCTATGAGCTTCTTTGAGAGCTTCTCCGTCTCCTCGATCATTTCCAGGATTTTCGGCTCGAGCTTCTTGATCTCTGGGCTGTACTTCACCCACAGCAGCCTCTCGTTGCACTCTATCACGGCCCCGGCAACCTTGTCGATCTCCTCTACAAGGCGCTCGAAGTCCATCCTGCTTGAAACAGGTATGAAGCCAGACCATATCCGCCACATCAGCTCTCTCTTTATCCTGTCAGCCTTCCTCTCGAGGTTCTTTACCTCCCCCATTTTGGCCTGAGCTTCCTGAATTCTCCCGGCGAAGATGTCGCTGACGACCTCTTTCTGAACCGAGAGGATCTCGTCGATCGTTTCGAGGTGCCTGATCACAAGGTCGAAGAAGGGCCACGTCGGCCTCGTCTCCCTGAAGAACACGGAGTAGAAGGCCGCCGTTATCGCGAGTAAAGCGCCGATGTTCGTGAAAACAGAGGAGTAGTTACCTTGCGCCCCCTGTAGGAGTAGGCTCCCTATTATGGCGCCCGTGGCATACCCCGAGTCCCTGGCGAAGCGGTAGAAGCCGACAGCGATGTCTCTCACAGCAGGAGGGCTCATGTCGGCTATGGGCGCAGGGAGCACGGGGTAGTACATCGCGTAGCTGATCCCCAGGGCCAGCGCGACGAGAAGGATCTCTGGGAACGACCTGGTGCTGGGGAGAGCGATGAGCATGAAGGCGGTTACCATGAGCCCTAGCGTGGACACGAGCCTCCTCCCGGCCCTGTCTGAGTAGGAGGACCAGAAGGGCATCGTCGCCGACCAGACGAGCAGGAGTAGCGACTGCGCGTAGCCGGCGTAGTAAACGTCGAGCCCCTTGCTCAGAACGTAAAGGGGCATAACGCCCCACACCACGCTGTCCGCAACCTTGGCCATGTGCGCCGCGATGAGGGCTGAGAGAGTGCTCGGGTTTGTGACAACGATCCTGAGGGCTCCCTGGGGCTTGGGGGTCAAGGAGAACCTTCTCCGATCGGCCTCAGAGTACGTCTTCGTCTCGATGCTCGAGAGAGCCACGAGTGCGGCTAAACCCGATGAAACCGCTATGTAGGTCAGCGTCTCACGGGGCCCGAGAGAGTTCCACACCCACCCTCCCACGTAGGCGCCCAGCGCGTAGCCTACGTAGCATGCGCTCTCGATGTAGCCGAATGTCAGCGAGGATCTCTCTACGCCCAGGATATCTCCAATTGCTATAGCTGAGGTGGCGAAGACGATTCCCTCCCCCACTCCGACTAGAACGTTGCCGAGGATGAAGTCCGCAGGAGGCTTGAGCAGCAGGATTACGAGAGCACCTAGGAAGTACGCGAGAGTCCCGGAGACGAGAGCAGCCTTTCTCCCTTTCTTATGCGAGATGAAGCCCGCCGCCAGGTCGAAGGTGGCCTTGAATACGCCGAAGGAGAGTATTGGGAGCAGCGTTGGAAGGCTTCCCAGGGCTTCGCTTGTGGCTACCGTGAGTATGGTCCTTTGGACGCCTGTAGCGCTGCCAATAAGCACTTCCGTCGCCAGTATGAGCAAGAGGGCTAAAGTTTCCCTGTGCAAGCAGATACCCCTACTTACTCTCCAGGAGGGGCTTTTATAAAATTATTTTTATGTGAATTCTATATAACTATTTAATGTCTCGTCGAGGTATATAGAGGATAATTTTTAAGCACCAGACCTGTAAGGTAAGCCGGTGGAATGATGAGCCAGGAGAGGCTTGACGTGCAACGTTACCTGAGGGCCGGCTACAGGCTCGTTGGGGAGCACAGCGCCGTGGCCGTCTGCAGGTGGACGAAGTCGGCGATGAGGGGAGAGCGCCTGTGCTACAAGAACTGGTACGGTATTCAGAGCCACAGGTGCGTTCAGATGACGCCTGTTCTCAACTTCTGTGATTTCTCCTGCAAGTTCTGCTGGAGGATGCAACAGCCGGGGAGGTTCAAGATCCCGCCTAACTGGAAGTGGGACATGCCGGACGAGATAATCGATGGATCCATAATCGCCCAGCGGCTTCTGCTGATCGGCTTTAAGGGTAACCCACGGGTGACGCGGGAGCGCTTCCTGGAGGCGATGTTCCCGAGACACTTCACTATGAGCCTTGACGGCGAGCCCACCCTGTACCCCATGCTTCCCGAGCTCATAAAGCGCGTCAAGGAGAGGAACATGACCGCGTTCCTGGTAACCAACGGCTCCATCCCCGTTAGGCTCGAACAGCTCATCAAGAGGGACGCCCAGCCCACGAACCTCTACGTCAGCGTGTACGGGCCCAACGAGGAGGTATTCAACTACACAGCGGAGCCAAAGATTCCGCGCGCCTGGGAGATGGTGCAGCGGAGCCTTGAGATCCTAAACAGGTTCACCGAAAGCAGGACGGTCATCAGGTTCACGATGGTCAAGGGTGTGAACATGACTGATCCCGACGGTTACGCTTCGCTCGTGAAGCTGGGGAACCCCATGTTCGTGGAGCTGAAGGGGTACACCTGGGTCGGCGAGAGCCAGAAAAGGCTGCCCATCAGCGCTATGCCCACGCAGGACGAGATGCTTAAGTTCGCTGAGGAGATCTCGAGGAGAACAGGCTACCAGATCAAGCTGACGGACGAGAAGAGCCGCGTGGTCCTGCTCGTGCGCGACGAGGACGCTTGGGAGAGGAACCTAAAGATGCGGGAGGAGTGGTTCAAGAGGGTCGAGAAGCTGGACGAAAAGTGGAAGAGCAAGGTCGAGGACTTCACGATGGAGGAGCACGGCTACAAGATCCTGAACTACTAGAATTATGGACGATAGGTGAGCATGATTTATAAGCTGTAGGCAAGAATGTTTCTGGGTGTAGCGTATGGCGCTTGAGGATCTCAGGCTCTCGATGATCCTGACTCTAGCATTCATCTTCGGTCTAACGACGCTGGCGTTCGTCTTCCTGCTGGACGTCTTTGGCCTGGCATCGCCGCTCGCAGCGCTCATCATCGCTGTAGTGTTCAACGTTGGGCAGTGGCTTGTCTCACCGTTCCTCGTCGAGCTCTTCTACCACGTGCGGGAGCTACCGTACAGCGAGGCCCCCCACGTGCACCAGGCCTTGGAGGATGTGGTGGCGGGGAGCGGGCTGCGGGAGAAGCCGAAGCTCATGATTGCCGAGGTTCCTTACCCCAACGCCTTCGCCTACGGATCCCCCTTGACGGGTAACAAGGTTGCTGTAACGCGCGGCCTGCTAAGCACGCTTAGCAGGGAGGAGATAGCGGGAGTGCTGGGCCACGAGGTTGGGCACATTGTCCACAGGGACGTGCAGATAATGACCTTCGTATCCGTGCTACCGGCGTTCTTCTACATTCTCGGCAGGATGTTTCTCTACTCTGGAGGCGACAGGGATAGGGACAGGAGCGGGGTTATCGCCTTAGGTTTTCTGAGCCTGCTCATCTACTTTATCCTAAGCTTAGCGAACCTGCACCTCAGCAGGATCAGGGAGTACTATGCAGACTACCATAGCGTCAAAACCGCGCCGTCACCGTCGGTAGGCGCCGCAAGGCTCATGTCCGCGCTCGCGAAGATCGTTAGCTACACTGGTAGGATAAAGCTTCAGGGCGCTGAGCTTCGGGTTGCCGGCTTCAAGGAGCTTTTCATAGCCGACCCGGACAGAGCGGTGGAGGACATGGAGAGCCTGGAGGGCTACCAGCTTGCGAGGAGGATCGCCGAGAGGAGAGTGACGTTAGCAGACAAGATACTTGAGCTCTTCTCAACCCACCCCAACATAGTTGAGAGGCTTAGAAGGCTCGAGGAGCTGGGACGATACGAGAAGCTTTAAACGGGCCTTTTTCTCCCAGTTTCACGTGGATGAGCTAGCCGAGAGAATACGCTATTCCATCAGGAGGAGGGAAGTAATCGTCATCGTCGGGGACTGCGAGGTTGAGTACAGGGGCCGCGCCTCCTCGAGGCTCGGCCGCGGGGAAAGGGTGATACTGATTAAAGGAGACGGCACGGTGCTCGTGCACAGACCCTCTGGCGCGAATCCCGTAAACTACCAGCCTGAGGGCAGCATTGTGAGCGTCTACGAGCAGGATGGTAGGCTTGTGTTAAGGTCCCTTCGGCCTAGGCCTGAGGAGGAGCTCGTTATCGTGCTTCACAGGGTCCTGGACTTTCGCTCCTACAGGCTCGAAGACACAGCTACGTTTGAAATGTGGGGTGACGAGGAGAGCATTAAAAAAGCGATTCTGCTGGGGCCTGAGGCGATCCTCGGTGAGAGCCTGAAGCCCGTCGAGGAGGAGGTGCGTTTGGGAGCGGCCGGCTACGCCGATTTAATGTTCGTCGATGAGAGCGGGAACTACGTGGTGGTTGAGGTGAAGAAGGAAACGGCTGGCGTGGAGGCGGTCTACCAGCTTAAGAGGTACGTGGACAGGCTGAGAAACGCTACAGGGTTTCGCGTCAGGGGTATCCTAGCGGCCCCGGGCTTCACAAGATCCGCACTCATAGCCCTGGAGAAAGAGGGGCTAGAGTTCAGGCGCGTGGACATGAGAAAGGTGTACGAAGTGACGAGAAGGGGCATCGCTAACTTCCTCTGAAGAGCGGGCACGCCTCTCGGAACTCGCAGTAGTCGCAGAGCCAGCCTTTCTCTGGGTCGGGTGGGTTTCCCTGCTTGAGAGACTGGCTGAGCCTGATCGCGCGGTCCAGCAGGAATTTTATTCTCTCCTCGTCCCTCGCGACGGGGAAGGCCTTCACTTGACCTGTCGTTTTCGAGACGTAGACTATGAAGCCCCTTGAGCGGTCTGTCAGCCAGAAGTAGAGCTGCATCTGGTCGACGTGGTGTTCCCGGGGCTCCCTCGGTATAGCACTCGCGGTTTTGAACTCGAATATCGTCTCACCCGCGATTCTGTCAACGCGGCCTCTGAGCCTCACGCCTTGGAATTCCTTCTCGAAGCTCTTCTCCCCCTCCCCCAGGGGGAACTCGCTGTTTATGAGCAGGTGGACGTCGTCGCCCAGTAGGAGGATGACTATCTTCTCGTCGGGTAGCGGTCCCCCCATGGCCCGTATGTACCATGACCTCCTGAGGCAGCCTGTAACCTCGGTGACGTACACGACCTCTGGAGGAGCCGTCCACACGTCTCTGTCCTTCTCGTAGGCTGTGCGGAGAGACCTGTAAACGATCCTTTCAACGTCTTGAGGTGTGAGGGACATACACTGTTAAAATTACGCGTTAGTATAATAAAAAAGGTTTTCCAGAGTAACGTGGTGGTAGTAATTGCCTCTAGCCTACACTGTTTTTGAAGTTAGGGAGAATGTCTCGGCGGAGGAGATACTCGAGAAGCTGAGCAAATTCTCCCTGATGAAGGGTAGCTTAGAGGTGTTTGGACAAAAGTACAGCCTAGGGGTTAGGGTCACCGACCTTGAGAGCTTCGAGGGCGGCGTGAGCGGTAAGTACGAGGAGGTTGCCCCTTATACCTTACCCGTGAACGAGGAGACGATAAAGGTACCGAGGGTCTTACGATTAGGGTTTCACTTCACATGGGTTAGGGGCGGGATTTTCCTCCTTGTGGCGTCAGGCAAGCGGAAGAGCCTCAGGGTGTCTTCCACTCTCTCGGAGGTGATATTCGGCAAACCAGACTTCATCTCGCCGGTCTACATACCCCCGCAGAGGCTACGGGAGCTTTACAGCGAGGGGGCTGAGCCTAGGCAGGTGGTCTTCACAGGTCTCAGGGAGGTCGCCGGGGTTGACACTGTGGCCCTCTACGGTAAGCTCCTCGCTCAGAGCTCGCTTCTAAAGCGGTACATGCAGGTGGGGCAGGAGAGATACGTCGTTTACCGCGATGAGAGGGGGCTGTTTGGGGTCTCGGCCGGAGGGCTTATCATAGCCTTCTCACGCATAGAGGATGAGGAGTTCAGAAGCTACATCGTCGAAAGGATACTGCCAAAGGTTGAGCCCGTCCCGATCTAAGAAGCGAGGATAAGCTAGGTGGGTAGACTACCTGAAACGCCTGAGAGCCCTCGAGAGGTCGACGGCGCTCGGCACCCTAGCGGCGGGCGGCGGGTTCATGGCGTGGCTGAAGGCCTCCTCCAGTGTGGGGGCTTGCGTCCTGTAGAAAACACCAATGGGTATTCGGCCGCCGCTTAGCATCGCCATTTTCATAGCGCTCTCCAGGTCTGAGGGATCGTGCCCAGCCTCTTCGAGCTTGAATACGCGCTCGCGGATCACCTGGTACGTGTTGAAAAACGTCACGCACGGCTGAAGGACGTCTATGAACGCGAAGCCCTTGTGGAGTATGCCCGCCTTTATCAGCTCTTTCAGGTGCTCCACGTCTCCGCTAAAGCCACGGGCAACGAACGTCGCACCGCTCGCGAGCGCAAGCAGGACGGGGTTCAACGGCTGCTCAGGGTTCCCGAAGGGAGTTGACTTAGTCTTGACGCCACGGGGCGTCGTGGGGGTGACCTGTCCCGTCGTCAAGCCGAAGACCATGTTGTTGTGCACGATGTAGGTTATGTCGACGTTACGCCTCGCGGCGTGAGGGAGGTGGCCTAGACCGATGGCGTAGGCATCGCCGTCGCCAGCATGCCCTATCACGGTCAGCTTCGGGTTTGCCAGTTTTATGCCGGTGGCAAGCGGAAGGACTCTACCGTGTATCGTGTGGAAAGCGTTAGTGCGCATGTAGTCGCTGATGCGCCCGTGGCAGCCGATGCCCGTAACTATCACGACTTCCTCGGGGCTCAGCTTCAGCTCCGCCAACGCCTTCCTGAGAGCGAGCAGGATGCCGTAGTTGCCGCAACCTGGACACCAGACGGGTCTTCTACCGGTGTCGTAGAGCTCTAAGCTCACCTAAACCCACCCCTTCTTCCTCAGGAAGTCCTCGATTTCCTCCGCTTCGAACTGCCTGCCGTCGTACTTCCCCAGGAATCCCTCGGGCTCGACAAGGAGCTTCTCGCGTATAAGGGATACCAGCTGCCCCGTCATGTTGTTTTCGACGACGATGAAGGGCCTTCCCTTCAGCTCTCCTCGCAACCGATCTACGGGAAACGGCTCAAGCCATAGGACCTGAACCACCTTCACGCCGTTCACGTTCTTCACCGCCTCCAGGACCGGCATCTTCGTGGACCCCCAAGTCACGACCGCGCGATCACCCTCACCGTACGTCTTGACGCCCTCAGCCTCGGCGATCGCTCTCAGCTTCGGAAGCTTCCTGAACCTCTTCTCCTGCATCGCTTTGACAACAGACGGGTCGATGCTTCCCTGACCGTATTCGTCGTGCTCGCTGGTGTTTGCGTAAACGAGCGCCCCTCTAGTGCCAGGCAGAGCCATCGGAGACACTCCGTCCTCCGTTATCCTGTAGCGGGCGTAACCGCCTCCAACCTCAACACGCACCACCGAGCCCGCGCTGGGGGCCATCTGCGGGAGCTGCTGGACCGTCCAGTAACTCTCCCCCCAGGAACTTGTCCGAGAGCAGGATCACCGATATCTGGAACGCCCACGCCACCTCCATAGCCCTGAAGCCCAGCAAGTACGCCTCGTAGGGGTCACCCGGGGCAAGCACAGCTCTAGGGAACTCGCCCTGAGAAGCGTGTATAACGAACCTTAAGTCACCCTGAGCTGTGTGGGTTGGCAGGCCTGTGCTTGGCCCGGGCCTCTGAACCTCGACTACGACTAGTGGGGTCTCGGTCATAGCGGCTTGCCCGAGAGCCTCAACCATCAGTGAAAAGCCGCCCCCGCTTGTTGCCACCATGGAGCGCGCTCCAGCATACGCTGCACCGATGGCCATGTTTACAGCCGCTATCTCGCTCTCGGGCTGAAACACAACGATGTTGTAATCGCGTTGTATCTCCGCAAGGAAGTGAAGTATGGGGGATGCTGGGGTCATAGGGTACGCCACGAAGAACGACATGCCTCCGGCAAGGGCCCCTAGGGCAACGGCGGAGTTCCCATCTATTAGTAGCCTCTCTTTACCGTTTCCCAGAATCTCCAGGCTCGGGAAAGCACCGGTGTTTAGGCCTACGCCTAGCTCATAGCCCTTCTCGACTAGGCTTACGTTTAGCCTGGCCACATCCTCACGGGCCGCGAATTGGTCACGTATGACGGAGCTAACGACCTCACGCGAAGCACCGAGGAGCCCGAAGACAACGCCTGAAGCAAGGGTGTTGAGCGCTACGGGTGGAGCTCCAAGCTCCTTCAGGATTCGCCTGAGGGGTAGGGGCTTGACACGGGGGTCCTGGGCTCGGGCGCAGTCGGCCTCGTCGCAGATGACAATGCCTCTCTCGCTCAGCCTCCCCACGTAGGCAAACGCTGAGCTCCTGTCTAGCGCTATTATGACATCTATGATCCTCCTGTGGGAGTATATGTACTCGTCGGGGGAGCTCCTCACGAGGGCCCACTGGTGGCCGCCACGTATGAGAGAGGGGTACTCGTTTGTCACGAAAACGTAGTGGCCGTGTCTTAGTAAGGTCTTCCCGATAATGAGGCTGGTGGCGAATACTCCAGCCCCGGCTGGGCCAGCCACGAGCACTGACAACGGCCATCCTTTAGCCACTGGGCACCGAGGTTTTAACTATGTAAAAAAGCCTATAAATTTATTGTAATCGGCATAATAAGCTGTGATCAAGTTGCTGCATCACGACTGCGAAAGAGGCATCTACGCACTGGTTGTGGAAATTGAGTCACCCTCCCTTATCAAATTAAAGGGAAAAGATGTGTCGATAAGCCCCGGGATTTACGTTTATGTCGGGTCGGCTAAGGGTCCAGGAGGCGTTCGGGCTAGGGTTTCAAGGCATGTCAGGAAGGCAAAGAAGGTCAAGTGGCACATCGACCTCGTCACCACGCTCCCTCAAGCCCGTGTCCTCGGAGCTTTCTGCGCGGAGACCGTTGAGCCCGAGTGCGTTCTGGTGCCACCGCTCGAGAGCTTGGGGTTCGAGCACGTGGTTAAAGGCTTCGGGTCAAGCGACTGCACGAGGGGGTGCACATCGCACTTCCTCAGGTGGACGAAGAGCGGTGGCGTTGATGGGGTTCTTCTCGAGGCGTTCATGCTAGCGGGGCTGAGGGGCAAGGTGTTAGAGCTCAAGCCTGTTTAAGGCTTCGAGAACCCTGCGCCTCACCTCCTTCGGCTCAAGCGGCTTCGCGATGGGCTTTCCATTCTCGATGTAAGTCTCTAGGAGAGGCTCCATGCTACCCCCGCAGACGGGGCACTTTGGTGGCTCCTCCTCGAGGAGCTGGACTACATCCACCATGCACTTCCTGCACCTGTACACCTGCTTTCTCCCCGAGAGCTTGCCTCTCTTCGCGATGGGCTCCCAGTTGCCGTTACGGTTCACCGAGGTTATGTCCATGGCGAAGTCCACAGGAGGGGCGGTGGAGATCGCCGAGCCAACCCCGAAGGCGTCGGCACCCGCCTTGACGAGTGAAGGTATCTTGTACTCGTCTACGCCGCCTGAAACAACTACTTTCACGTCCCTGAAGCCCTTTGCCCTCAGCTTCCACTTGACCTCCCTTATTATTTCCTCGAGGCTACCTCTCCGGCTTCCAGGCGTGTCAAGCCGCACACCCCAGAGTTTAGACCCCAGTGTCTGAGCTGCGAGCAGCGACTCCTCGACCTCGTCCAGGAATGTGTCGGCCAAAACTATCCTGGGAACGTCCTCCTCCACGACCTCGTCGAAAGCCTTCCAGGCCAGCGTGTGGTCACCCTTGAACGCCTTGAAGATGATCATCAGGCTGTGAGGCATCGTACCCGTCGCCCTGATCCCCAGGGCCTTCGCCCCGAGGACGGCTGAAACCCCGTCTGCGCCTCCGATGTAAGCGTAGTACTCTATGAACGGCGCTAGGGCCGGATGCTGCCGCCTGGCTCCAAACGACAAGACGATCTTATCTCCAGCCGCTTTCTTCACCCTAGCGGCCTTCGTAGCGATGCCCGTGGCTGAGGCGAGGAAGCCGAGCAACGGGGTTTCCAGCTCAAGGAACTCACCATAGGGCCCCTCGATCGTCATGACGGGGATCCTGTTCCCGTAGAAGTCCGTAGGCGTGAAAACCTCACCTTCAGGCAGTGAACGCAGGGTGATTTTCTTGCCCTCAAGGAGCTTGAGAACCTCCCTCAAACCAGCGAACACTGCCCAGCGGTAGTCGTCGGGAAGCTTGCTGGTCGTTATCTCCGCGTGAACGACGGCGTCTATGAGCCCATACTTCTCGAGGATGCGCCTCGTGCGCGTGAAGTACACATCCGTCGTGAGGCCTGATTTAACTTCGTCGAATGTAGCGTAAATAAACCTGTTCTCCCATTCCCCCATGCGATCACCCTCTAAACCTGAACACTCCGATTAAATACTTTCTCAGTCGGCAGTTCGCTTGGACAAGCTACTACAAGGTGGTGTCAAATGTGCGCGCCTAGAGCCCACTGCATGGCTTGTGGCCTGTTACTTGGAGGCAAGCAAGGAGCCCGTTACTTGGCTAAACCGGCATCGCTCGCTTCTTCCTGGAGAACTGCGCTTAAAGCTTTCTCAGCCAGCATCTCATCGTTAACGTACAGCTGTAGCCTCCTGCTATTCCTAACCTCAACCACAAGGCCTACCCGCTCAAGGATCACGAGGTGCCCCGTCAGAGAGCCAATGCTAACCCCTAAGTCCCTCGCAAGTTGCCGGACGCTGAGGCCAGGCTTTTCGAGGAGACGGGACACGATTTTCCTACGCAATGGGTGCTCTAGAGCTTCCCGAAGCGACAGCACCTTGTCAGGCATCACTGCATCCCTCACACGCTTAAATCCCTTGAAGAAAAGCCTACAAATAAACTCTCCGTTCGACCTTATGCATGTAGTTGTTGGAACATCTAACTCGATTACCTATAACCTTTGAGTGACACACGCTACCACTTCCAGCATTTGAAATGCGGGGTAGAGGAGTTCAGGAGAAGGTGCGGCCGCCGGGATTTGAACCCGGGATCTGCGGCGTGGCAGGCCGCCATCCTACCAGACTAGACTACGGCCGCCCCTGGTTTTTACCTGGACGAGGTTTTTATACTTTGCTCAGAGAGTCCTCGCCGAGGCCCTTTACCTTTATTATGCTTGCGAGCTTAGATGGCTCGGGGGTGTAGAGCCTAACTCTCTGCTTGACTTCGTTGCCCATAACCTGCTGCTTTAGGGTTACCTCTACGAACTTCCTCTTTGTGTCCGTCTTGAGGCTTCCCTGTATAGGGAACTTAACAGGGAGCCTGTCATCGACAATTATACCCTTTGTCGTGATCACGTACTTCGTCGCTATAGTCAGAGTCCCTGTCCTTGCCTGGAGCCTCCTGGTGTAGAGCCCTGTGATTAGTGAGAGTACGTAGAACGCCCCGTACATCGCGAGAAAGTAGTAGAAGTTGGCCGTTCTCTGGTCAGTGGACAGCGAAGAGCCTATACTGCTGAAGAAGCCGCGGAGTGGTGGGACATAGAAGACCACTATGAACAGTATCATGGTGATAAAGGGTATTAAGCTGGCCTTGACTTGGGCGGCGAGCTCCCCCTGAGTTTTATCCATGTCTTTCTCTCTCAGCCTCAAAACCTCCTCTGGGTTAGCTTCAAGCAAGACCTCACCGCTCTTTATCTCCTCTATGTCCCTGAAGATGCTTCTCGCCTGGCGCCCTGTGATGAGAAATATTATTCCCATGAACACCAGGAGGTAGAGCGTGAAGAAGAGCCAGGTCTTATCAGGGTAGTTAGCGTTCATGAAGGCGAAGAGCACCATCAGCACGAGCCCCAATAGGTACTGTGCCACAAGCGCGAGCTTCATCTACGACCTCCCAACCCCTATGAGGCGCATGTTTTTATACTTTCTCGACCCTCCCTCTCCCGTGGAGAGGCACAGGCTGGTGACCTCACTGGCTCTCGCATGGGCTCTGATAGCCGCAATCTTCACGGTCACGCTGGCGCTCAAGGTTCTCTCCCTTAAAGAGGAGCTCGAGGGGATAAGGAGGGATCTTGAGGCCCTACAAGGCACGGTTAACACCGCCTCAGGCAGGGTTTCATACGTCCGCTTCTGCGTAGAGACGAGGCAGTCAGTGAGGTGCTTCGACTCAACGCCGGTGTACGGGGGCGAACCGGCCCTGCTCGTCGCCTCGGCGTACAGCGACTTAACCGTCGGCTTCAGGAACAACACCTTCACCATAGTTTCGGCCACCGTTCAACCGGAGTGCAGGAAGTGGGTTCTGGAGGAGGTGGGCTTTAACTCGACGACCCGCGTGGTTTCGCCCCTGGATCCGGTTTTCGGCGGTGAAACCTTAATCTTGAAGTGCGACGGGTAATCCTTATGCGCGTAGCTCTCATCCTCATAGCCGTCGCAGTCCTCATGCCGTCTCTGGTTTACGGAGCGATGCTCCTAGAGCATCAAGCAGAGGCGCGGCTCCAGAAGGGCCCCTTCCTAGTCATCTACCCGACCCCTCCTACGATAACCCTGAGCGTCGGAGGCGCCGGGCCCGTGAGGGTTTGGGTATACAACTACGGGGACGAGGCGGCGGTAAACTCAACCCTCTACGTCTACGGAGGAGAAGGAGTAAACCTCACGGCCGACGGCATTAAGTGGGGGAGAAACCTTACGCTTAACATTGGAGTTATTTCACCCGGCAAGCCCGTCCTTCAGACACTCTTCGTCAGACTGGAGAGCCCTAGAAACGCCAGCGTGATGCTGACCCTGCTCTCAGACAACGCTGACCCAGCCGTCGCATATTTTGAGGTTTACAGCGCAAAGGCGCAGGCTGGCGAATCGTTTACGCTACCTCTAGTGGTGGCATCTGCTATTGTACTGCTAGCTGGAGTCTACGCCTATGTACTGAGGGGCAAGAAGCGCGCGACCAAACGCTCAAAGAAGCCGTCCAAAAAACGCTGATTACACCAAATTTTATTCTAAAATTCTTCCTCCTCTTCTTCCTCCTCGAACTCTTCCTCTTCCTCCTCCTCTAGGAACTCCTCTTCTTCACCGAAGTCCTCCCATTCCTCCTCTTCTTCCTCTTCCTCGAACTCCTCCTCCCATTCTTCCTCCTCTTCGTCCATCAGAGTGTAGGGGTTCATGGTCTGTCAGTGTGAACCGCAGATAACCGCTATTTATGCATGTCGGTGAGGGAGCCAAAGGGGAAAAATTCATTAGGTGCGACAACCGTGTGCGAACGGTGCAGGATTCCTTGAGCGAGAGGCCCGTGATCGAGGTGTCTATTGAGGATAGCGACATTTTAGAGGCCTTGAAAAAGCTGGGGGTTAAGCGCATGGCGGTTTTCGATTCCGAGAGCATTACGTACGCGTACCCGGAGAAAGCCGATGTCGCGGACCTCAGGAGCTTCGCGAGCTCGGCCCTAGCGATAATTGGGGCCGCTGAACCTTGGCTGGCGCTGAAGCAGGGGTCTAGAGCGGTGATAATTTACAAAGTGAGTGAGAAGACGGTAGTGATCGAGGGGGAGTTTAACCCCGCTGACTACGATGCTGTAGTAATGCTGTCTCGTCTACTCGTAAAGTAGACAGGTATTGAGACAGCCTCGGTCTATCGCGCTTAGGCAGACAACCCGTGAAAAACCCCTTTTAGCCGCGACCCGTCCTAAGCGGGCGGCATGATCCGACATAGCTACTCGAGAGCGCTGAGTTCTTCAAGGCGGCTCATCAATTACATGGCTCAAGAGGATTTCCTCTGGAACCAGGAGGTATGAGGCAAGACGGTTGGGCTACTTGTAGCGTAATCCAAGACTGAAAGGTGTAGAGTGGAGAGTACTAGAGTTCAGAAGCGACGGTTTTCGGTCACGGTTCCCTGCTTTTCACCTTCATCATTTAATGCCTGACCTAAACACGACTCCTTGGACACCTTTCAAGTTCGTCATTGGCGCCCCTGTTGGGATGGTCTTAGCGCCTCACCTCTTGCTGCGCCACTTGCGACACCTTATCCCCTGCCGGGGACAGGCGAGAGCTGGTGGCTCCAACCCCTACTTGGCTGTTGGGGGTTATCTCCTTTTTGCTGCGAACACTGAAAGGGCTGGAGAAGCCGAGAAAAAGAATTGCCGCCACGACGTGGGGCTTTAATACCCTGAGTCCGTTCTTCTATGATGTGAGGTACGCCATAGGGATTGATATAGGGGCAACGAATACCCGCATAGCCCTGGGAAACGACGAGGGCGAGCTCATCGAGGTTGTGACGTTCAAGACTTGGGATTACCAGGACCCCAACCTGTACCTTGATAGGATAGCCCATGTGATCCGCGAGCTCCGCGCGAAGTACAAGGTCGAGGTCACTGGTGTGGGCGTTGGCAGCCCTGGCCCCCTTGACATGGCCAGGGGGGAAGTTGTGGCTGCACCTAACATGCCGTTTAAGAGGCTGGAAGTCGTTAGGGTTCTGAAGGAGCTGGTTAACCTTCCAGTCGCGTTTGCCAACGACGCTGTCACAGCCGCAGTCGGCGAGAAATTCTGGGGAGAGGGGGCCGGGCTTGACAATCTGGTCTACGTGACGATAAGCACCGGAATTGGTGGAGGCGTGTACGTTGACGGTTCCTTGTTGCTCGGGAAAGATGGCAACGCGCACGAGATAGGTCACGTAGTCGTCGACTCGCAGGAAAGGCTAACGTGCGGATGCGGTAAAAAAGGCCACTGGGAGGCCTACTGCTCGGGGAGCGGTATACCCAGGTTTGCCAGGTTTATCGCAGAGCACGAGAAGGTTGAAGGATCCTGTCTGATGACCGGAGGCAAGCTTGAGGCACGTGACGTGTTCGAGGCTTACAGGGCGGGGGACCCCCTAGCCCGGCGCGTGATATCGGAGGTTAAGAGGTTCAACGCGTACGGCTTCGCCGCGATAGTGAACTACTACGATCCCGAGCTCGTGACGGTTGGGGGCTCCGTTGCCCTGAACAACCCTGATATCCTGCTCGAGGGGTTGCGCGATAGTGTGAAGAACTACACCGTGAATAGACCCCCCGAGATCAAGTTGACGAGGCTCGGCGCAAACGCCGGGTTGCTGGGGGCACTTGCCCTCGGGCTTGGCCTTGAGAGAAAAGTCCCGCTGAGGTGAAAGAGAGCTTCCGCTTTTTTTGGCTGGCTGCAGCGCTACTTGGGTCGCGGGCTGATTATCCACCTAGTCTTATCCTTCTCGTCCATCAGAATTACTCCGAGCTCATTGAGCCTAGCTCTAATGTAGTCGCTCAGCTCCCAGTTTTTCTGCGAACGCAGCGCGCTCCTCACCTCCACGAGGAGGTTTATCAGCTCGTCAACAGGAACCAGCTCCTTCGGGAGCTCGGCGAGGACGTCATCCATAACGCCCAATACTTTGTTAAACTCGTCTAGGAGCTTGTAGGCGTAGAGCACCGTGGTGTAGGAGGGCTTAGCTGCGATCTGCGAGTAAATGATGGAAGCCAGCCTCATCGCTGAGGCAAACGCTGAGCTGGCGTTGAAGTCCTGGTCCATGCTCTCGTAAAAGCTCTTCCTGATATCAGAAAGCTCTGCTAGCACGCTGAGCTCGGCGTCGGATAGCCGGCCTGGGGGCTCAACCTCGCGTGTCAGTCTGTAGACGAGCTGAGCTGCCCCTCTGAGCCTCTGCAGGTTAGCTTGAGCCTGTTGGAGGGAGTCGTCGCTGAAGCTCAGCACGGTCCTGTAGTGCGCGCTGGCGAGCCACAGTCTGACGACCAGAGGGTCGTATTCTTTGAAGAGGTCCTTCAGTGGCACGATGTTCTTCAGGCTCTTGCTCATCTTCTCGCCGCCGACTTGAAGCATCCCTGTGTGCATCCAGTACTTGACCCACGGCCTCTCGCCGAACAGCGACTCGCTCTGGGCCCGCTCGTTCTCGTGGTGTGGGAAGATCAGATCAGACCCTCCTCCGTGGATATCGAACCTTTTGCCGAGGTAGCGGGACGACATGACACTGCACTCTATGTGCCAGCCCGGCCTCCCCGGCCCCCACGGCGAGTCCCAGTAAGGTTCCCCCGGTTTCCTGGCCTTCCAGAGGGCGAAGTCGTACGGGTTCTTCTTCTCAGTGGCGAACTCCTCCTGGCTCCACATCTTCTTGTCAAGCCTCCCACTCAGCCTGCCATAGTCATCGTAGGTGTCTACGTCAAAGTACACGCTACCGCTGGGAGCAACGTAAGCATGACCCTTGTCTATCAGCTTCTGTATAAACTCGATTATCTCGCCGATGTGTTCCGTAACGCGCGGATGCACGTCCACGAAGACGCGGAGCTTCTTCAGGGCTTCCAGGTAGTCCTTGCTGTACTCGTCGACGACTTCCCTCCAGTCCCTCCCCTCCTCCGCCGCCCTGTTGATGATCTTATCGTCAATATCGGTTATGTTCTGCACGTGAAAAACGTCGTACCCCTTGAGCCTCAGGTACCTCTTGATGACGTCGAACGCTACGTATGTCCTAGCATGGCCTACATGGGAGAAGTCGTAGACCGTTGGCCCGCAAACGTAGATAAGCACCCTTCCAGGGTTCACAGGCTCGAAAACCTCGAGGTTTCTACTCAGGGTGTTGTAGACTTGCAACACAATTGTCTTTCACCGGCGGATGAGAAAGGTCGCAAGAACATTATTATACTTTCCTCAAGCTTAGCACCGCAGGCAATAACCTCCAGGGATCCCGTGGAAAAATTCCTAAGCAAGGAGAAGACGTATTGCTACATGAGTAAAGGTGGGTAGATGAGCGAAGTTGAACTGATCACCTCATTTCAGCTGCGAGTTCCTCAACCTTCGATAATCATAAGGGATGAGTACTCGCCGATCCTGCTACCTGGAGACTCGTTTAACGTGAGCAGTGTCAGCTTCCAAGAGTTGGATAAAATTCACTCAGAGTTGAGGAGTAGACCGTCGTTGGGTCTCGTGGGTTTCGGTGGCTTTAACGCGGTTAACGCGGCTAAGGCGTTGTCTGTTAAGCGGCTGAAAAAGGGCGGAATAAAGCAGGCTCTTTTCGAGAGCTCAGCGCCTTCGCGCCCACTTACGCTCATCCCAGTGGCACCCGCCTTCTGCACCGACATCACGTCCCTTACAGTTGTCTACGACCCAGGCGTCCCTGTGTACTGCGTCTTGTTCATAGAGCCGGAGAAGGTGATCGTACCTATCGACTTGTACAAAACCCGTTTTGAGGAAACGAAGGACAGCCTGCGGGACCTCAGCCCTACCCTCGAGGGGTCGACTTTCGAGGAGTACTTGCGGTTCTGCCGCAGTCGCGCCCCCGCCGGCCTAAGCGTGGAGTTCATCCTGTCGTTAACGATAGCGGCGCTCGGCAACACCGGTATAAGCGAGGCGTTGAGGTGCGTGGCTTCCGCCTCACGAGGTGAGGCGTGTGCAGATGCAAAGGTCGCCGAAAAGGTCGCGCTGCTGGTGAGGAGGAAGATAGACCACCTTGTTGAGCACTCGTGGTCGTTTTACATGAGGTTTCTCGTGCAGTGGGGCGTGGAGTCGCGGAGAGAGCTTTACAGCCTGTACTCTACCCTGTTCTCCCGATGAGCTTCAAGAACTGGCGGGTGCGCTCTGTCGAGGGGTTCTCGAGGATCCTCCTTGCATCGCCCTCTTCCACGATCCTCCCATCCTCCATTATTATCACTCGGTCTGCTATATCCCGCGTGAAGTCCAGCTCGTGCGTCACCGCAAGCATGGCTATGCCGCGCCTAGCAACTTCGCGGAGCGTGTCGAGGACTTCAGCTTTGAGCTCGGGGTCCAGTGCGGAAGTCGGCTCATCGAGGAGCAGTAATATCGGGTCCATGGCCAGGGCCCTCGCGATGGCTACTCGCTGTTGCTGACCGCCGCTAAGCTGGAGAGGGTACTTCTCTTCAAGCCCCCTTAGGCCGAGCTGGGCTAGTACCTCGCGGGCTTTTCTCTCGGCCTCCGCGGCGCTGTACCCCTTCACGATCCTTAGGGGAAGAGTTATGTTTTCAATAACTTTCATGTGGGGGAACAGGTTGTAGCTCTGGAACACGAACCCGGTCTTCGCCCTAGCAGCCCTAATGTTGACTCGGCCAGAGGTGAGCTCTTCTCCGTCGAGGAATATCCTGCCGCGCTTCGGCTTCACTAAAAGGACCGCTGTCTTCAGGAGGGTGCTTTTCCCGCTCCCGCTGGGCCCCATTATTACGACCTTCTCCCCCCTGTGCACTTTCAGCGAGACGCCCTTCACCACCTCTGTGTCCTCGTATCCTGACCACACGTCATGCATCTCGAGGACGACTTCCCCCATCTTCAAGCACCCGTGTAACCCGGAATCCTGAGCCTCCTCTCGATGACCCTGGAGCCATGCGAGAAGGCGTAGCACACCGCAAAGTAGAGGAGCGCGACAATAATGTATGCCTCGAAGGCCCTGTACGTGTACGCAGCCACGTACTGGCCGCGGCGCATGAGCTCCACGATACCTATGACCGCGGCGAGCGAGCTCTCCTTTATCACGGTGACGAACTCGTTCACGAGAGACGGGATCGAGATCCTCAGCGCCTGTGGTAGGATGACGTACCTGAGGATCTGGGGGGTTGAGAAGCCCAGGGATTCCGCCGAGAGGATCTGGCTGTCTGGTATGCTCTTCACAGCGGATCTGAAGATCTCGGCCTGGTAGGCGCCGCTGTTAAGCCCCAGTGCCAGCACGCTGGCCGTGAAGGCGTCGAGCTTTATTCCTACTGATGGGAGGCCGAAGTACAGAACGAAGAGCTGCACGAGTAGCGGTGTACCCCTTATCGGCTCGATGTATGCTCTGGCTACCGGCCTAAGTGGGGACAGGGAGAGGCTAAGCATGAGAGCTCCGACAGCTAGCCCCATGGAGAACGCTAGGATCGAGATTTCCAGGGTTGTCGCCAGACCAGTCGCTATAAACGGTGCGTACTCTACCAGGAATTCTGCGAAGTTCAAGGTCTGAACCCCTCACCACAAAAAAGGTGATTTTATAAAGTTTGCTCGGAAGACAGAGGTGTTTTTAGCTTCCTCCAAGCCACTTCAGGGTTTCGTTTAAGAATATTTGGTCCATCTCACCGGAGTTTATGAGGTCCTCTATGACCTTGTCCACCAGTATCTTCAGGTCGACCGCCCCCTTCGGCATGGCAACCGCTGCCCCCGCTGTGGGTTTACCGATGGTGAACGCGATCTTTAGGTCGGGGTTCTTCGTCACGAGGGCTGCTGCGATCTTCTCCCCGATGATTATAGCGTCTACGTCGCCGCGCTGCAGAACCATGACCATGTCGGGGTAGACTTTATCGTAGGTTTTGATCTCTGCCTTCCCATTAAGGTTCTGGTTGGCGTAGTCCTCCTGTATCGTGCCTAGCTGGACACCAACTTTCTTGCCGTAGAGATCCTCTAGCTTAGAGATCTGGGAGGTTTTGAGGGTTACGACTACTCCCTTGCTTGCAAAGTAGTAGGGGAAGGAGAAGTCCACGACTTTCTCGCGCTCGGAGGTAGGTGTCATGTCGGCCAGTACGATGTCGACGTCTCCGTTTTTCACGGCCTCTATGAGCGCGGAGAACTGCATGTCCTTCACCTCGAGGGGGACGCCTATAGCCTGAGCGATCCTCCTGGCGATTTCAATGTCTATTCCCGCGAAGTTGCCGTTTTTGTCCACATACTCGAAGGGCGGCCAGTCAGCCGATGTGCCCAGGATTAGTTTTCCCCGGGCCTTGATATTGTCGATGTAGCTCGTCTGCTGGGGTGTAGCCGTCTTGTTGATGTAGCTCGTCTGCTGGGGTGTAGCCGTCTTGTTGATGTAGCTCGTCTGCTGGGGTGTAGCCGAGTGCCATAGGGGGTATCCTATCCCCACTCCGATTAAAATTCCGATGATCAGTGCAGCAATTATTGCTATAACGTTTATTCCTTTTGCCTGGCTCTGCATCAAACCTTTAACATTCCTCCCTTTATAAGCATTTCTTTTCATTAAACAATCTTCGATCAGTTAAAATAATTGATATTTTAACATTTCTTAGAAAAACTTAAAAAGCTTACCCTATGCTACTCTCGAATGCCTAGAGACAACGTGGTGAAGTACGTTAAGCTCGCTCTAATGAGCAGGCCCTACATACTGGAGTCCATGCGACTGGGCATTGTAAACTACTCGGCGCTTGCCCGGCTACTACACGGTGAAGTTGAAAAGCTGGCCGGCAGAAAGCTCACGCAGACAGTGATCAAGATGGCCGTTCTCAGGGCAGCGAGAGAGCTGATGGAAGAAGGAGCAAGTGCGCGGAAGCTTGCCGTAGCGCTCGTTGGAAGCGAAATAAAGTTGGTTGACAAGCTGAGCGTGCTCTCGCTGGACCCTTCTAATGCCCAGACAGTGCTTGAGGTCTTGAAGAGGGCGGCTACCGCAAACAAGTACGTGCAGTTTGTGCAGGGCTCGAGCGCTGTGACGCTGATAGGTGACGAGAAACTTATCGAGGAGATCTACCGCGCCCTAGTTAAGGGCGGCGTCAAGCAGTACCTGAGAAACCAGTCTGCAATAATACTGACGGGCCCGCCTGAGATTCTCGCTACTCCTGGCGTCGTCTCAATAGCGTCCATGGCTCTCTCTGTGCGTGGAATTAACCTCACAGAGGTTGTGTCGAGCTACCGGGACGTGGTTTTCGTCCTGAGCTCCGAGGAAGCCCCCAGAGCGTACAGCATCATCAGGGACCTTGTCCTGAGCTTGAAGTCCCTTCTCTAACGGCCTCGGGCGTGGCTTTCAGCGCCTCCACTACCCTCTCTGCGAGGTCCATCAGGCTTCTAGCGGTCTCGCTCTCCGGGTACGCTAGAACGAACGGGACGCCGTTGTCCACGGACTCGTTGATCCTGGGGTCGATGGGGATGTCGGCGAGCACCCTGACCCCTGTTTCCTCCGTCAAGCGGGACGTCCCAGCCTGGCCGAAGATGTAGTGCTTAGTGCCGCAGACGGGGCACGTGAAGTGGCTCATGTTGTTGACGACGCCTAGGAGTGGGACGTTGAGCTGCTTGCAGAAGGTTATAGCCTTCTTCACGACGATTCTGGTCAGGTCGCTGGGGGTCGTGACGACGATGGCCCCGTTCAGGTCCTTGATGAGCTGCGCTATCGTGAGGGGCTCGTCCCCCGTGCCTGGAGGCAGGTCGACGAGGAGGAAGTCCAGCGGGCCCCAGGCGACCATCGATAGGAGCTCACGGATGAAGCCCGTTTTGAGTGGGCCGCGCCATATTAGAGCTGTGTCCTCGTCCGGTAGCATGAGGTCCGCTGAAACGACGCGAACCCCGCCCACTCCCGCTATGGGCAGTAGCCCAGCGGGCCCGGCGTAGATCGCCTGCCCGTGTATCCCGAACATCTTGGGTATGGACGGCCCGTGGATGTCGGCGTCGAGAACACCCACCTCGAAGCCCTTCTTCGCCAAAGCCGCCGCCAGGTTAGCGGTTATGAAGCTCTTCCCTACACCTCCCTTCCCGCTCAAAACAACGAGCTTGTACTTTATCTGGCTTAGCCTTTTCCTGGCCTCCTCCTCCTGCTCTCGGATCTTCTTGAGAGACTCTATTTTCATTTGGCGCTCCTTCTCAACCGCGCCTGTCACATTCACCCTTTCACTGCTCCAAGGCCCCCTTTTAAGGGTTTTCATGGGCTCAGCGCCTTCGGCCCGCCCTGCCGATTCACGCCCGCTAAGGGCTGTACGGCGGGGCTCTGCCTCGGCGCCTCTTCGCCTCATCGCGCCGCGCGAGGCACCCTCCACTCCCCTAGAGGGGATGGGAGGGAACTGGGGCCGGGGCCTGCTGGCCTTTCTCTAGTTCCGTGAGTCGGGACATGTAGTAGCTCTTAGCCAGCACTCGTGGGTGGCTCTGGAGCCAGCTCTGCAACGCCTCGACATGCTTTTCCGCTTTGCAGGCCTTTAAAAAGAGCTTCGCAGTGTTGAAGACCGCGGCCCAGTCCCTGCCGTAGACCAGGCCGCACTTCGGGCACTTGTAGTACCTTCTCTGGATCTCCACCCCCTCTTTCCCGCAGAGGGGGCACCGCCTGCCCGAGACGTTGTTCTCCAGCTGGAACCACCTAGCCTCCTCGTACCAGGCCATGTTCTCAAGCCGCTTTGATATTCTTAGTAGCGTCCTCTGCAGTTGCGAGCCTCTGAGGGACTCGGCCTGGGGCACGTCCGCGACGATGATGACTGTGTAGCCCTGGTCCCTAAGTTTTCTGATCAGGCTTCTCAGCTCCTTGAGCACGCCTCTGACCCAGTCCTCGTTGAGCTTCTTCACCTTCCTTGACGCCTGCCCCGCTATTCTATCCGCTCTCTCGGGGGTCAGGTTTAACTCCGCTCTCAGCCTCTCAGCGAGCCTCAGCGCGTCCTCGACAGCGGAGCCCCTACCCTCTCTCCGCAGCTTTTCGACGCCCTTCCTCTCCTCGAACCTCTGGACAGCTTCATCCCAGCTCTTAACCTTGGAGTAGCTACGCATAATGGCCACGAGGAGCCTCAGCATGGTGGCGTTGGGAGGCTTAAACACTCGCTGCGCTACAAGCCTGACTTCGCTGTCGAAGGCGAAGGCAGCGAGGTAGAGGCCGTAGGAGCTGTTCACGTCCACCGCTACGATAGCCAATTTGCCGCCGCCCCACCATACCTGCTTCACCACGCGGTGAGCCACTAGGCGGAGCCTCCCCTTTGCGGTGAGTTGCAGCGTCAGCTTAACGTCGCCGAACCGCTGGATATCCCCGAGCACAGCCCTGACCAGCGAGGGCTTCAGCCTCACCGCGACTCCAGCGCTACTAATGCGGAACTCGCCCCTGTAGGCGTCGAGGACTGCGGCAGCGTTAGCGTTGCCGTAAAGCCTCTCGCCACCACTGACCACCCTGACCAGTAGCGGTACTGGAGGCGGAGTGAACCTGCTCCGCCTCTTCGACTTCCCCCTAGCCTCCGCGAGCATCTTGCACCACTCTGCGGCGTAGCAGAAGAGGCCCTTAGGCAGCCCAGCCGTCTTCGAGGCCTCCTCGATCAACTCTTCGCCGAATCTCTCCGGGTCTTTTCTGAACGTGTCGACGTGCTTCTCTTCGAGGGCCCTGCAGGCCTGCCTGATTGCGCTGGACAGCCTCACGTACAGTTGCTGCAGCCTCAGCCTCTTTTCCCTGTTGGTCTTGACCTCCCAGACCCTGTAGGCGTCGACGCGCCCCTTGCCGTTTCCCCTGCCCTCCCAGCTCACGCTCCCACCTCCAGGGAACTGTTGCGGCCCCGAGCCCTTTCTGCGCTTCAGCCCCACATTACACTGAGCTACGCGGCCTTATATCCCTGCGCCGAAAATAAACGCCGAAACTGAAAACACAGCAAACAGGGGGCAACCGCCGGCTCAGAGCGGCTAAGCTGGGTGATTACCTGAGGCTGATCGACTAGGCTCCCTGAGGAGGACCCCGCACTCCCGCCGAGGTTACGGTCTCGCTGACCGAGAAGGCGCTGTGGGTGCTCTCGCTTGAGGGCTAGGAGGGAGGAGAGCAGGCTGGCCTGGGCCCTGGCGAGATGCGCCGTATTCGACTACTGCGATAAGGCAGTCGAGGAGCGCGGGGACCTGCTCTACGCGTTGGGCGAACTACATTCCTCGTTTCCGGATAAGCCTGCGGAGTGGCTCTACCGCGCCGCGTACAGGCTTCTGGCCGGGAGGGTGGAGAGAGTGGGGAGCGAGCAGTGGCTCGTGAGGGGCCTCGCTGAGCTAAACGGTATGCACCCCCTGGTACAACGTGTGGGGGGCTAGAGAAAGTACCGCTGTGACTGCTTCTCCCGAGATGGCTACGTGAGGAAGACGAGGATCTGCACGCACATCGCCACCATCATGCTGTACCGAAGGCAACTGAAGCTTCGCGTCGAATAAACTTACACGTGTCCGTGCGCACACCACTTCCTAAACGCTGCAGCCGAGCAGGGCTTAGAGAGTGGTTGCTCTACGCTTAATTATTAGTAAAACGCCATGATGAGCGCGGTTAGAGTCAGAGCGAGCCACACGGCGGCGTTCCAGCTTAGGACCTTCCTGCCGTCGAGCGGGCCGATGGGGAGCAAATTGAAAAACGCTATCCAGCCGCTGAAGTTCACAACCGTCCTTGCAAATGGACCACCGGCGAGGAGGCCGACGAGGCCTAGGAGTATGTTGGTTGCAGGCCCTGCGGCCGAGATCACTCCGTTTGTTTTCCTGTCAATGCCTGGGCCTGCGTAGATGTAGACCGTCCCCGGGGCTATGAACTTTATGGGAATTACGGGGATCGCGGACAGGAGCGTGAGGAGTAGGAACTCCCACACGATGGAGTACCTTGCGGGGTAGCCGTAGTACTGCGCGACAAACTTGTGGGCGAGCTCGTGCGGGACGTAGATCAGGAACGCCAGTGTTAGCAGCCTCAAAATCTGCAAGGTGCTTAATGAGTAGAGGTACTGGCCTGCTAGAACCGCGAACACCGCTATGGTTGCGAGCGTCAGCTCCTGAACCTCGCGCGGGTAGAACACCTCTCGTAGCACAGAAACAGCATGCAGTGCACATGAATATATGTTTCTCCATTAATGGCGAGCCCGCTTCCGCTCGCCTCTTCTCGCTTTCCGCGCTTCTTGAAGCACATCAACTGGGGTCTCGGTCTAGGCGCTTTGCGGAGACTTCCCGGTTATCCAAAAGATGGTGCTGGGAGAAAGCAGTTGGGCACGGCCGGGATAGCTTTATAACGCTACAACATAACTTTGCACTCTCGTGAAGATAACCAGGAGGCAGTTTATAGTCGGCGCAGCTGCGGCAGCGGCTCTCGCGGGCCTCGGCTACTACTTTGCGCTCGCCCCCCGTAGTAGGACGTTGAGGGTCTACAACTACAGCTCCTACATAAACCCTGACCTTATACGCGAGTTCGAGGCCAGGTACGGTGTAAGCGTTGTTTGCGACGAGTACGAGTCCGCGGAGGAGGCCTACGCCAAGATTCAGCCTGGAGGCGGGGGGTACGACGTCGTCGTGCTGACTGACCAGTTCGTGCCTCATGCCGCCAGGAAGGGCCTGATAGCCCCGCTGGACAAGTCAAGGATCCCGAACCTCGCCAACATAGACCCGTTCTTCCTCAACAACAAGTTCGACCCAGGTTTGAGCTACGCGGTGCCCTACGCGTGGGGAACCACGGGGATCGGCTACAACGGCAAATTCGTGGAAGAGGGGGAGATCGAGGGCTACGAACAACTGTTCGACACCAAAGGCTTCCTGCCTAGGCACAAGGGCAAGGTGTCCATGCTAGAGGAGTTCCTAGAGGTGGTGAACGCGGCGAAGCTTTACCTGGGTATTCCGCTCGACGACTGGTCGGAGGACTCCGTTAACAGGATCATCGAGCTCCTCAGGAGCCAGAGAGACTTCCTGGCCGGGTACTACGGCGCCAGCGTCTACATCCCCCAGCTGGCTAAAGGGGACCTGCACGCGGCCCAAGCGTGGAGCGGCGATGTGATCCAGGCTCAGAGCGAGGAGAGCTCGGTTGGCTACGTTCTCCCGAAGGAGGGCACGTTCATCTGGATAGACTTCATGGTCATCCCTCGCAACGCGCGGGAGGTGGACCTGGCGTACGCGTGGATCAACTTCCTGCTGGAGAAGGAGGTGGCCGCTAAAAACGTCAGCTACACCTACTACCCGAGCCCCGTTAGGAAGGACTTCTTGAAGGGGCTTGTCCCCGAAGAAGTCCTCAGCAACCCTGCTGTCTACCCACCTTCAGGCGCCAAACTGGTCTTCACAAGCCCCGTCGACGAGAATGCCCTGGCCGTAGTCGAGAGGATAAGCACCGCAGTCAAGAGAGTTTAAATTTTAGTCTTTTCTCTTTGCGAAAACCTGCTTCGTGTAAACGTAGCTCGTGACCAGTGAAATAGCTATGAGTATGGTCGCAAGCGCGTTGAGCTCGGACGTGGCCCTTCCGCGTGCGGCGCGTGCCCATATCACCAGCGGGAGGGTCTTGAAGCCCGGCCCCGTCGTGAAGGCGGTCTTCACGAAGTCGTCGAACGACATGGAGAAGGTTATGAGGATTGAGGAGATTATACCCGGTAGAGCCATCGGGAAGTAAACCCTCACGAATACGTCGAAGGGCTTTGCTCCCAGCGTGTAAGCGGCGTCCTCCACGCTACTCGAAGTCATCCTGAACTGAGGCTTGAGCGCCACGTAGGAGTAGGAGATGTTGTACGCTGTGTGGCCTATCAGCACGGTCCAGAAGCCGAGCTCCGCTCCCACGTAGTAGTAGAGCATTAGCAGGCTCACTGACTCGACGATCTCGGGTATCACTATAGGGGTGTAGAAGAAGTTGTCCACGATGGATGAGCTCCCGCGGCGCGCGAAGTAGTAGGCGGCGATACCCCCAAGGGCTGTGGAGAGGAGCGACGAGAGCAACGCAACCGCCAGGCCGTTCACCGCCGCGTTGACTACCTCCGTGTCCCTTGCGAGCTCAAGGTACCACTGCAGGGTAAAACCCCTAAACTCTCCAGGGTACTTCGCAGCGTTGAAGGACTGCGCGACCACGAAGAGTATCGGCGTGTAAACGGCTACAAGGAGGAGGGCCGTGTAGACCTTAAGCGCCGCCTTAAGCACCGCCACCACCGTACTTCACGTAGACATAGACCGCGGCTAGGCTTGTTAAAGTAACGAGGAAAGCCAGCGCCGATCCCACGGCCCAGTTCCTGTACTTCAGGAAGAGGTCCCATATGAGGTAACCTACCGTGTAGCCGTAAACACCCCCGAGCATAGCTGGAACAACGAACTCTGTCAGGGACATCAGGAACACGAGGATAACGCCCGCCGCTATCCCCGGAGCCGCAAGAGGCAGGGTAATCCTGATGGTGGTCTGCCAAGGCCTTGCGCCGAGTGTTTCAGCGGCCTCCAGCAGCCTCTTCTCGATCCGCTCGAAGGTGGAGTATATCGGTAGCAGCATGTAGGGTAGGTACTCGTAGACCATGCCTATTACCATCCCTGTAAGCGTGTTGGCGAGACCTATGAGGGAGAATATGTTCATCAGAGCGTAGGCCCTTAACAGGAAGTTTACGAGCATAGGCACCGTAAACGCGACCAGAAGCCTGTTTTTAGCCTCGTCCCCTTCAACCATGAAGGCTATATAGTACGCGGCGGGAGCGGCCACGAGGAGGGTGGCCAGGGTTGTGGCCAGCGCGACCCCTGCCGAGTAGAGCATGATCGAGACATAGTCCGTGTTCGCCAGAACACTCGCGTAGAGGGCCGGGCCCCCGCTTCTCAAGCTCTCGGCGAACATCAGTATCAGCGGGAGGTAGAACGTTACGAGGACGTAGAGGAGCGGTAGCGATGAGAGGAGGGAGAGAGCGCCCTTCTTCATTCCAGAGGCTACCCTGTGAACACCTTCAGCGAGGAGTAGCTAACGTACACCTTCACCTTGTCGCCTGCCGTGACGCCGAGCGCCTCCCTCGTGGTGGCTAAAGCCTCGATCTTCAAATCGCCCCAGCCGTCAAGCAGGACTTTCACGAGGGGGCCCAGGAAGAGTTTCTCGACGACGACCGCCTCCAGCTCCACGCCGGGCTCTTCGCCCTTGGAGAGCCTCACGTCTTCAGGCCTGAAGAGCAGTAGCACTGGCCCAGAGTAGCCGCGGAGTCCCGGGGACACAAGCGAGAGGTCGAAGCTCACCCCCTTGAACTCGACTATCCCCTCACGAGCCTCAGCAGTGATCGCGTTCGCCTCCCCGAGGAAAGAGGCGACGAATTCGTTTGCCGGGCTCGTGTAGACCTCGAAGGGTGTGCCGACCTGCTGCACAGTGCCGTCGCGCATCAAGGCTAGGCGGTCGGAGAGCATCATCGCCTCGTTCTGGTCGTGAGTGACATAGATCATCGTGACCCCGGTCTCGCGCTGGAGCCTCTTAAGCTCGCGTATCAGCTCCACCCTTATCTTGTAGTCCAGGTGGCTGAACGGCTCGTCGAGTAGCAGGACTCTGGGCTCCCTCGCGAGCGCCCTCGTCAGCGCCACTCTCTGCTGCTGACCGCCGCTGAGCTGGCTTATCTTCCTCCCGGCGAACACGTCGGGCGGGAGGCGCACCAGCTCCAAAACCTCCCTCACGCGCCTCTCGATCCTGTCCTGCGGCCACCCGGCGACCTCTAGGCCGAAGGAAACGTTCTTGAAGACTGTCAGGTGTGGGAAGAGCGCGAGGTCCTGGAACACCATACCTATTGGCCTCTCATATGCAGGCTTGCCTGTGACGTCCTCGCCGTCGAAGTACACCCTACCGCTGTCGGGGCTGAGAAGGCCGGCGATGATCCTTAAGAGGGTCGTCTTACCGCAGCCGCTTGGCCCGAGAATGCTGAAGAGCTCGCCCGCGTTCACCTCGAGCGTCACTCCCCGTAGCGCTGTGGTGGTGCCCCTGTCCCTGTACACTTTGCTTACGTTATCAACCCTAACGCTAACTCCCTTAGCCATCTCTCTGCAGGGGACATAAGCGCTGCGCTTAAAAACGTATCGTTGAAGATTGCTCTCACAACTGGATTCTGTAGGGCCTTAGCCTCTCGATCTCGCCCAAAACCTTCGACACGAACGCCTCGACGTAGGCCCAGCTCACGCCCCGCTGGCGCAAAACATCCTTAACGTAGTTCTCGGTGTCCCTGTAGCTCTTGAACTTCTCGTTCAGCTCTCTCCACGGGATACCCTTCAGCGCCTCCGCCAGCTTAGCATCGAAGGGTAGAACCCCCTTGAGCATGAGGAAGGCTATCGAGGGGTATCCCAGGTAGCCCCGGTAAACGGAGCCGTTGTCGTTCGAGGCGATGCCCAGCTTCCCGTCCCACACGACCCTGTACACCCTCTGACCGTCGGAGCCGACAACCCGGGCCTCTCGCTCGCCGGTGAACTCGATCCTACCGTCGCCTATGCACCCGAGGGCCTCTAAAACTTTGACGCGGGGCGGCAGTTTCCAGACTTCCACACTTATTACGTTCCAGAACCTATATTTTAACGTTAACAAGTTCCCCGCGCCCAGCAGATCCCCCTCTGTTCTCGGTAGGGCCGAGGAGGGGGTTTAGAGAGCTTCAGCGACGCGAAGCCCATAAGGCCTGGAGGAGTGCCTGGAGCGAGCGAGAGGCGTGAGCGCACTGGGCGTAACCGAGTGTTGGGCTAAGAGGGCCTGCCGACGGGCATCAGGTAGAGCGGGTTCTCAACCCCCGTGACTCTAGCTACCTCCTCGTCGTCGAACGCCCCTATAGCGACCGTGCCGAGGCCGTCGTGGGTGGCGTTTAGGTAGATGTTCTGCCCCACAAGCCCGCACTCCACCTCCGCCTCAACCCCTTCGCCGGCCAGGATCACAACCGCAGGTGCTTTCAGCACGCTGGGCTGCCGCAGGGAGTGCCTCCACAGCTCCTCGGAGAAGTCACCCAGCTTGACCGGCTCTAGCTCCGATGTGCTGGGCTTGAAGAAGTAGACCCCCCGCTCCAGGCCCTTCACGCTCCTGGCGAAGACGTAGGTTTCCACGAGGTAGTCCGAGAAGAGCTTGGGGTACGGCCTGCCGCCCTCGATGATATTCCCCGCTGACCACTTGAGCAGGGTGAGCAGCTGCTCCTCCGAGATCCCCTCCTTCCTGTAGGTGCGGACGCTGCTCCTCGAGGCTATGACCTTGTCCAGCGGTTCGCCGCGCTCCAGGAGGAAGCCCCTGCAGTAGCTGGTAGCCCTCTGCACCTCCACCTCCGCGACCCGGGTCTCCCCCACGAGCTCCTCTAGCTTCAGGCCCTGGAGGCGGGTCGCGAAGGAGAAGCCGTGGCTGACTAGTGAGAGGTAGAGGTTCTGGAGGGCGTGGCCGACCTCCTGCCTCACGTACCTGTAGCCCCGCAGCCCGTAGAAGCTGGTCGTCCTCTCGCTCACGCTACTTAAGGCGAAGCCCTCGAAGGCCGCGCCGACACCCCCCACGGGTTCGAGGGCTGAGCTGCAGGGCCTGTACCTGTAGACGCCCTGGTCCAGGGGGAGGAGCACGTTCCTCGAGTAAACGTACAGCTCCAGCGGGTAGGTTGCACCGGCCGAGGGGACGGTCCTGAACCTGCCGTCCCTGCAGCCCTGGACGTGGAACAGAATGCGGGCCACGCCCCGCACGTCGCATGGTGAGCACTCCAGTGGCGCGCCGTTCGCCAGGCACCAGAGGGCCTCGCGCAGCGAGGGGGCGTCGCGGTGCTGAACCTTGGGGAGGGTGTACATACTGCTAAAAGGATATGTCGAATGGATAATATTCTTTTCGTGCGCAGGCAAACTATATCAGAGGCCTGCCCCCGCAGGCACGAGGTATGAGGCTGTACATCGCGACATCGAACAGGCACAAGGTGGAGGAGATCGAGCTCGCGCTGGCCCCCTACGGGATAAGAGTGGTGCAGGTCCCTCTGCCGAAGCTCGAGATACAGTCGAGCAGTCTGGAGGAGATCGCCCTCACGGCGGCCCGTAGTTTAAGGGAGATGGACGCCCCCGTGGCGGTCGAGGACGCCGGCCTCTTCATCCGCGCGCTACGGGGTTTCCCGGGCCCCTACAGCCACTACGTCTACGAGACGATAGGCATACGCGGTGTGCTCAGGCTCCTGGAGGGGGTGAGCGACCGCAGGGCCTCCTTCGTCTCGGTGATCGCCGTTAAGATGCCTGACGGGAAGACGCTGGCGTTCAGGGGCGAGGTTGAAGGCACGATAACCAGCGAGCCCCGCGGCGAGAGAGGCTTCGGCTTCGACCCGATCTTCCAGCCCCTCGGCTCCAGCAGGACCTTCGCGGAGATGACCGTCGAGGAAAAGAACGCTTACTCGCACAGGGCGCGGGCCGCTAAAGCCCTGGCCGACTTCTTGCTGAAAAGTTTACATGATTGAAAGAGTGCTTCATGAAAGGTATGTTACCTAGCTTGAGGAGAGCATAAATACCTCAACTGAATGCCGTAGATGGGGCCGTTCGGGGCTGCGGCAACCTCACCCGGGGTAGCGGGAAAAGTAGCGCCGCAAGCCCCGCGGCCCGGCCCCAGTACCCGGATATCAAAAGCTTCTGAGGGCTTCTAGCACGAGGTGGAGGTCTTCTTCAACTGCTACGGCGGCACTACTACAGGCGCGTACCTTTCAAGGAACATCGGCGCGTATGCGTAGCCGTTCTGCCACCCGTTCAAACCCGTAGCTCCGAGCCAACCCGTCCCAGTAAGGTTGTAAAAGAGGATCACGGTCTGGTAGCTAAAGGTCAACGATTTTGTAATATTAATCGGCAACTCCCGATTCTGACTATCCAAGCGAGTGAAATGTATGTCGGCGGAGCACAGAGGGATACCGCCGCACATGAAGGACGACGTCGCCTCCTGACCGGGGACCTGCGTGTACCAGTAGCTGAGCGCCCCCCTGTTGAAAACTATTGCCTTCCCGGACTGGCTACCCCACTGGGAGATGAAGATCCCCGGGTAGCTCCCTGTGAACGTCTGCGCTTGAGCGCCGGAGACCGGAGTGCTGTCCGTCGAGTTCTCCCTGTAGTTTCCAGCGGGATAAGTGAGGTAGGAGAAGTACCCGTACGCTGAGCCCCAATTCGGGATGTTGGGCTGAGCCACGCCCGAGACCTGAATAGCCCAGTATCCGTTGCCGCTCTGAGTCCCGTTCCAGTACACGTAGCTTATTATGGGAAGGTAGTTCGTGCCGTTGATTACCTCAACCAGCGTGACTATGTGGTAGTAATCGCTCCTGAGCAGTCCCTGAGCGTTCCCGCCCCGCTGAGTCACCGCGTAGATGTCGGCTACCAGCGTCGTGTTGAGGAGAGCGAAGATCCTCACGGGTGCGGGGTAGCCGTACCTGAGGTACTTGTAGAACACGCTCCAGTTCCCGTAGGGACGGTAGCTGGCGTTGTAAGTGCGTTCACAAAGATGGTCGGTGTCGAAGCCGTGCAGGTTGATTGTACCGTAGACGACACTGCCGTCGGGGCTGCGAAGGTTTATCGCCGCGATGCCCCAGTAGTGAAGGTGGTAGTCGGGAGCGAAGCTGCTGTCGCAGGGGTTCGTGCTCGGAAGCACGCTCTCAAACCCGCGGGCAACCCTGTGCTGGGCGTCGAGGAACTCCAAATCAAAGAGGGGATGGACGACATCCTTGTAAGAGGGGTTCTGGTCCGGTGAAATGTACCTTATCCTCGTTGAGAAGTTGACCGGACCGGCGTCCAAGTCGTCGCTCCACCACAGCAACACGTACTGTTTAATGATATTTGTTTAATGATATTTCTAGCGGAGAACTGCACTTGGAAGACGAGCGTCGTGTTGAAGAGCGTGCCCGCTACGAAGTCCATCTGGGGATCTGACAGCCCCACGGGGAGGCGGATCTGCAAATTGTGCCAGCTGACCGCGGTCCAGTTCTCGTACTGTATCGGTCTAAGCTGGAGAGTGCCCTTCTTCCCGTCGCTAGACACGTTCACCCTGATCTGCTTGATAGGCATGACGGGAAACGGCGGCAAGTTCACCGTGCTCTGCAACTTGTTGCCCAGCCAGTAGAGGGAAAGGTTGGAGCTCATCTCCAGCGTGTAAACCTCAAACGGGGTCTGGGTCGGTCTGCCGACGCTCTGCAGCTTACCGCTGGAGTCGTAGTAGTAGAGGGTGCTGGGAGTCTTCTTCTGGACGGCGAAGCCGATGTAGTTGTACGCCGACGCCTCGACGAGTATGCCCCTCTCATCCGAGACGACGACCATCACGGGGACGTACTGCTGTCCAGTCAGAGGATCCGTGAGAACGTCGACGTAGGGCTCGAACGTGACGGTGTAGTTGCCCATGCCGTCGTAGCGGACGTCCTTGATCGTAGCCTTGAGCCACCTGCCCGTGTAGGTGCTCCCGACCTTCTCAGGGTAGTATATCTCGACCCAGCCCTTGGCGAGGAGGTTCCCGTAGTACTCCCCCCTGTCGAACAGGACGTTGATCGTCAACGACACGTTCCCATTTGTGCTATTGTAGTATCTGATGGGGGTCCTGTAGACCCTGACCGTGAGCCCGACGAAGACGTCGGACTCCCAGTTGTAGAGGCCGAGGCGCGTCAGGTTCATCCTGAGCTTGGCGTAGGCGTAGGACCCGGAAGCGGGGAGGTACCAGTACCCCTTCATCAGGTCGTACACGGCCCGGGACCTGTTGAGGTACTGGGAGACGTCGAGCCTCTCGAGGCTGTACGACACCTGTATCCCGTACTCGGCGTAAGCCTTCGTCACGGACTGCCTCCAGTACTCGAGGAAGGTCTTCGCAACCTGCCTGGCCACGGTGAAGTTGTGCCTGTTGTAGTAGCTCATGCCGAAGTTGCTGAAGCGCCCCGTGAGGTCCGAGAAGCGGGAGTAGTTGAAGTACGCCCTCGTGGCAACGGCCAGCATCGCCGCCAGCGCCCTCTGGAAGTCACCCGTTATCGACGCGACGACCTCCCGGGCGACGGGCGACCTCGTCTGCAGGAAGACCGCGTGGGCCTGGTAGACCATGACGAGGATCGACATGACGTAGAGAGCTATCAGCAGGACCGCCGCTACCACAACCTGCGCCCTCCGCTTCAATAAAATCACCCCGCGAAGCCCACGGTGAGCACGATGTAGATCACGGAGCCCCTCACGCGGTCCGGGTCGCCCGTGGCCACGTAGGTGTACGTGACGGACTCGGACTCGTACAGCCTGATGCTTGAGAAGTTGGCGTTCGCCACGGACCCGAGGTAGCTGAACACCGCTTTACCTGTTTGAAGGTCGAAGTCGAGCCTGTAGACCGTCATGTTGTAGACGAGGTCGGGGGGAAGGCTGGAGGAGATGAGCAGGCGCAGGTCGTTGACCCAGCTCCTGTCGCCGGGGTTCACAAGGGCCCTGCCCACCGTCCTCTCGTAGACGCCTGCCGTCGCCATGTCGTTTAGCAGGTTGTAGGCTAGCCGCCGCAGGTCGGTGGTCTCGCGTATGTAGACGCTCTTAAGGGGGCGTGTGAACGCCATCACCATAAGTATGACCGTCACCACTATGAAGGCGGCGAGGACGGCCTCGACGACCCGGACTTGACCCTTCCTGCGCATCGCTAGCCCTCGACGCTCCTCCACAAGGTCAGCTGGATCACGTAGGGGTAGTTGTATATTGTGGCGAACCTCGTGAGCGTCACGGAGTTCGCCGGCGACGCCTGCCTCGGGCCGAACGTCACGTCTATCTCAGGGATCCTGTTTATCACGATGACTATGGTTTGGCTCCTCCACTTCGCGAAGACGAAGACGTGCGAGGAGAGCTTCTCCAAGTATTTAATCTTCCCCACGAGGTAGAAGTTCTGGGAGGATGGGAGCACCTTCCCAGCTACCTCATGGCACCAGAGCGGGTCGTCTGATCGACCCCTGCACCAGTCGATGCTCGTCACGTTCAGGAGCTCCTCGTACTGCGGAACGACCTGGACGACCTCGTCCTTGCAGTGCACAGCCCCCGACTTCTTGGAAGTACCTTGGGAGCGTATGTCGGGGACTTCCACGTCCCTAGAGATGATTATCGTGTCACCTATGATGTAGCCCTGAACCGGAGCGCCTCCCGAAGGCGTCGCGCTGTATCCGTAGACGGCAACGAAGCCGTGCCAGCTCGTGTGCAACAACAGGAACCAGAACCACCACTTGTTCAAGTTCTTCTGCGACTGCAGATAGTTTTGCACCTGACTGGTAAAATCGAGGGTCGTGTAGCCCAGAGCGTCCGTAGTAGAGGAGACCGTGAAGACCGCCTTCTCCTCCAGATCAGGCTGGCGATTGTTCCCATCACCTGGATCCACCTTGAAGATCGCGTATATCCCCGTGACGTTGGCGTTGGGCAAGCCCATCCCGTACCAGTTGTAGACGCTCACCGCGAACTTCGTCGGAAAGGACTGACTGCCGTCCTTAGTAGTGTTCCAAGACAGAACGGAGACACTGTGCCCTATCATGGGCTTCATGACGAGCCTGAAGCCGTAGCCCTGGCTAAGGCCGAGGAGCTCCGCAAGCCTGCTGGCGTTCAGAAGCAGGGGGTTCGGAAGGGTGGAGAGGTTCGCGAGCCTCATCACCTTGTCCGGGTCCACTACGTAGGGCTCCCTCGTGCCGTAGAGGGCGAGCCCGAAGTCCTGCATGTCTCCGGCGGACACGGTCACGTTCGTGCCCCAGTCAGGGGGGTAGCCGGGGGTGAGGAGAATCTTGTCCATGACCCTCTGGGCAACTGTGTAGAGCTGCTCTTCCCGCACCGTGGTGAGCGTCCCGGTGGAGGCCGATATCATCTGGTTGGCTGCCAGGACCAGGATGACGACCAGCAGTGCCACGGCGATGTACTCGAGCACAGTCTCCAAAACACACCACTGGGCTTTTAAGCGGATTTTCCAAATATTAAGGTTTCTGCTGCAACTGCGTGAAGCCTATGTAGACGTACCCGCCCTGCCTGTACGCGACTAGGGCGGGCCTGTAGCCTTGGGGGAGGGGTAGCATGATAGTGGGCTTAACTGTGAGGCCTGCGACCTGTGTTTCTGAGGGTGTGGCGTGGACGGGGTTTGAGCCGAAGTTGGGTGTCACCACTACGCGCACCTGCTGGTATATCTGCAGGCTCGCGTTGACGAGGAGCTTGTTTTCCCCCACGTCGGCCACTTGCAGCGCGTAGGGCTGGCCTCCGAGGTCGCTGGGGACTGTGAGGAGCATCACGGTGTAATTGCCCCCTCCCAGTGTGTGCACGGATACGAGCTCCACGATCTCCCTGGCGCAGCTCTCGGCGACCTCGGCGAGCATGGTGTTAACGGTCTCCATGTTGTACAGGAACGCCACGAAGGAGAAGACCTCCACCAGTATCAGCGCGACAGCTAGGAGCGTCAGCGTGCCGATGAGGTGCGATAGGACGGGAGTCGGCAAGCTGCATCACCCGGTGCTTATGGTGACTTCGGCTACTTTGACCACAACGACTGACCCGTCGGCTGGCGGCCCCATTAGAAGCCTGCTTTCGCTCCTCTGGCCGAAGTTGACCGTTATAGTCACGCTGGGGCTCGAGAACCTGTACTCCTTCAGGCTCGAGTTGGTGTTGCGGAGCACTACGGGTATGGTGCCGGAGCCTCCGAGCTGGCCGAACCTCAAGCTTATCACGTGGACCGTGTAGAAGTTGTATCGCTTGACAGCGTTGTTCTCGGTCACGTTGATTGCGCCGTTGTAGAAGGCTCTGACACGGTAGGTCTCAAGGTGGGCGCAGGCTGCTCCCTGGAAGTCCTCGTAAACGAGGACTATCGGCTCGCCGGGCGTCACGATCAGCTTACTCACCTCCGCGGCGAAGTCGCCGGACTCAGGTACGATTAGCTGGCTCGTCGTCGTCACCAGGCTACCCCCGCAGACCGATATCCTGCCGGACTGGATGGACGTGGTGTTCGTCGCCCTGCCGTCAGTTATGGTTATGGTTACGCTGCTGTCATAGCGCTCGAAGTTTATCCTCGTGCTAGTGAGGGAGAAGCGGATGTACCTTGAGCCGCCGGTGCCCAGAGCCACCTGCTCGAGGGCTGTGGCGGCGTAGGCCAAGTTGTCCTTAGCGTACTGGTACTCCATCATCTGCCTGTTGAGGTCGATGAGGGACGTTGAGTAGTAGAGGGCTACGGCGACTATAGTCAGCATGATCCCAGTCATTATCGTAGCCGCGATGACCGGCGATATCCCTTTCCTAAGACGCATACCTACTCGTCCTCATCCCGCAAGCGAGATATAAGCTTGAGCCCGCCGAGCTTGGCGGCGAACTCCGGATCCAGGTAGGCTCTGAAGAGGCACGCCTTGCAGACGGGCTTCGAGGAGGGCTCGCCGCAGATTACGCACTTCCGCGCGCCGCCGGGAGGCTCGGGTAGGGCTTTCCGGGCAAGCTCCTTGACCGCTAGAATCCTGTACTTGAAGCCGGGCGCCTCGTCTTCGACCTCGTTTACCCAGCGCCGTACGGGGTGCCTCAGGGCGTACACGATGTAGGGGCACTCCACGAAGGGGGTCTGGATCCCCTTGAGCAGCGTGTACGTCAGGACCTCCTTCTCCGTCACGAAGTACAGCGGCTTTATCCTCGGGACGAGCCCCTCGCCCCCGGTTGCCGATGCTATCCCCTCGCGCACTACCCCCTCGATGTGCGCTTTGAGGGCGTTCATTATGAAGACCTGCACCTCGTCGTCCAGGTTGTGGCCTGTCGCCAGCTTGGTCGCGCCGAGCTCGCGGGCGAGCTTGTTCATCACGTACCTTCTGAAGACTCCGCACACGCTGCAGGGCTTGTACTCGAAGCCCTTCTCCTTGAGGACCTCCACGGCCTCGTCCAAGGTGAGTCCGAAGTAGTCCTCGAACCTTCCGATGAAGATCCTGACTCCGAGCCTTTCAGCCAGGTCCGCTAGGGCTTTTAGCTTGTACTCCCTGTAGCCCGCGATCCCCTCGTCCACGGCCACGCCTATGACCTCGATGCCGAGCTCTCCCGAGAACTTTTTGAGCAAGTAGAGGGTGGTTAAGCTGTCCTTCCCCCCGCTCACGGCAACGGCCACTCGATCCCCGGGCTCGACGAGCCTGAAGGTCTTCAGCGTCTCGAGGACCCTTCTCTCGAAGTACTCGACGAAGTGCTCCCTGCAGAGGTAATCGCCCAGGTACGGGACGTACGCCACCGCCTTCGAGCCGCAGACAAAGCACCTCGCCGTTCTACCCACCCGAAACAACCGAGTGTATCTTGACGCGCGAGCCGGGCTTGAGGGGCTCGTCCTCCGCCACGACTTCCCCGTCCACGGCGACCACAACCTCGCTGGCACGCAACCCCAGCTGGCCGAGCAGGTCCCTGACCGTGGAGCCCTCTTCGACGCACACCCCAATGCTCTCGCGGCCGAACTTGTCGACTAGGACGCTGAAGCCCCGGGTGCAGGGCGCTTCTCTACTCATCGAGCGCTCCGGCTACTTCCCGCTTTCTATGCTAAAAACTTTTCCAGAGCCGCAAAGGTTAAAGATGTCCTCGGGTGTGAGGAGTGGCAGGTGTGAGGCTTGTCGAGCGTGTTCCAGGACCCCACTGTAGCCACAGTTAACATCGGCAAAAAGGGACTCAGCGAGGAGGTCCTCGCGGAGATCAGCAACGTCTTGGATTCTAGGGGCATCGTGAAGGTCAGGCTCCTCAAAAACTTCCGCGATACGTACGGGTACACGAGGGAGGACGTGGCTGTGATCCTCTCGCAGAGGCTGGGAGCCGAGGTCGTGGGCATCAGGGGATACGTGATAGCTTTGAGGAAGAAGAGGAGGAAGCTCAAGGGGCGCGGGCTCTAGTAGAGCGATGGGCTGCTCGCCAGCCTCAGGTACTTTATGAGGCCGAAGTCGAAGATCCCGGCTTCCGGGTCGACGGCGTAGGCTTTGAAGCTCTCGATGTCGGCCTCTCTCAGGATCGGCGACAGCAGGTTTCTCTCGACGTTCACCTCTGTGCCGGGCATGAGGGGGCTGAGAGCGGGTAGAACTATGACCCTCTTGCCCATGTACTGGCCCTCTAGGAGGGCCTTGAGCTTCAGCCTGGCACCTACCTCGTCTCTCAGCGCGATGGCCGGGTGCTCGTGCCCCATGAGAATCACCTCTACACCCTCAGCAAAGCCCTCGACCGGGAGGGGCTTGTGGCCGTGAATGAACATGATTCCTTCCTCAAGGAGGTAGGGGTCTCTGAGGGGTATGTTCATTTTCTTCAGCAGAGCGATCAGGTAGTTGTCGTGGTTGCCTCTCACAACCTCCACGCCCACGCCGAGACCCTCCCGCAGGAAGCTCAAGAGCTCGCCTGTCTCCCGCCACTCCTGGCGCGTAACGTCTCCGAATTCGTGCTTAACGTCCCCGAGGATGACGACTCGCGAGGCTCCGGTCTCTCTAACCATCGACTCCAGAACACTCCTGATCTCGGTGCTCTGAACAGGGGGTATGTAGACACCCTCTTCGGCGAGCGCCTCCTCGTAGCCTATGTGGAGGTCTGCGACCGCCAGCACTCCGAGCTTGGATATGTACACGCCTAGGCCGACTATCTCGATACCCTTGGATATGCTGAGTGACGGCAGCAAGCGGATTACCCTCTGCCATTCCTCGCAAACCGGACAGATTTATATTATAGCTCTGCTTGGTGTAGGCGATGAGCGAGGGGAGAACTTCCCGCATCCCGGAGTTCTACAAGAAGAGCATCGAAGAGAGGCTGAAGATAGTCGCTGAGTTCGCGGGTCTGACTGAGGAGGAGGTTAAGCTTCTGAGAAACTTCGGCAACCTCGACCCTAAGATCGCCGACTCCATGATCGAGAACGTGATAGGGGCTATGAGCTACCCGTTCGCCGTGGCGGTCAACTTCCTGATTAACGGCAAGGATTACCTCGTGCCCATGGTGATAGAGGAGGCGAGCGTCGTCGCAGCGGCCAGCAACGCGGCTAGGGTGATGAGAAGGGACGGCGGTATAAAGTCTATCACAACCGGCCCGCTCATGATAGGGCAGGTGCAGGTTGTAGGGCTCAAAGATCCCTGGTATAAGCGCATGCTGGTGCTCGAGCACAAGGACGAGATCCTGCAGCGGGCCAACGAGGTCGACCCTGTTCTCGTGAAGCTCGGCGGGGGGGCGAGAGACGTGGAGGCCCGGGTAGTTGAGGGGCCGCACGGGCCCATGCTCGTCGTCCACCTGATCGTCGACGTCAGGGACGCTATGGGCGCGAACGCCGTCAACACCATGGCCGAGAGAGTCGCGCCCCTCATCGAGAGGATAACCGGGGGGAGGGTACTCCTCAGGATAATCTCGAACCTCGCGGACAAGAGGCTCGTCAGGAGCTACGTGAAAGTGTACAAGGAGGACATTGGAGGAGAGGAGGTGGTGGACGCTATCGTTAACGCCTGGGCTTTCGCCGCGGCCGACCCCTACCGGGCCGCGACCCACAATAAGGGCATCATGAACGGGGTCATCGCCGTAGCTCTAGCGACCGCGCAGGACCACAGGGCAATAGAGGCTGGGGCTCACGCCTACGCCGCTAGGAACGGCAGGTACGAGCCGCTGTCGAGGTGGGAAAAGGACGCTGACGGGAACCTGGTGGGTAGCCTGGAGATGCCCATGGCTGTCGGCATCATCGGAGGCGCCACGAAGGTTCACCCGGTGGCAAGAGTGGCGCTGAAAATCCTCGGGGTGAAAACGGCCACCGAGCTCGCCGAGGTCATGGGCGCGGTGGGCCTCGCTCAGAACTTTGCGGCGCTGAAGGCATTGGCGACGGAGGGGATCCAGAGGGGGCACATGAGACTGCACGCGAGGAACCTTGCCATAATGGCCGGCGCTACTGGAGACCTGATAGACAAGGTCGTTGAGATAATGGTGAGCGAGAACAAGATAAACTTCGCCTACGCTCAGGAACTCGTGGCTAAGCTGTCCAAGGAAGGTGAGGCTGACAGGAAATAGACTTAACTTTTTCTCAGCGTGTTTAGCTCGCTACTCAGGCTGAGGTAGTACTCGTTGATAACTTCATCCGAGGTAAGGCTGACCCTCACCTTTTCATCCGCTAATATGATCAGCCTGTCCCGCTCGCCCCCTTCCCTTTCAGTGGCACGGATCCTCTCTTCAGCCTTAACCAGCCCTTTTGCTGCAAGGCTTGACACTGCTCTTTCCACAGATTCCGTGTCTAGTTGTAGGGCCGGGAGCCTTCCTAGGTACAGCCTCTCGATGGCTGAAGGTACCTCCGAGAGCCACAGTGAGCCGCCGAACACCACGAGCGCTCTCAGGATGTCCAGCTGAAGCCGGGAGCCTTTATCCTCTCTCGACCTTAACTCCCTAGTGTACTCATCCATGATGCTTACTCTTTTTATGCCGGTTATTTGTTTAACGCCGGGGAGAGTGCTCCGCTCAGCTAGCGTGAATGTTGGAGAGGTGTGGATGGCTGTCTTCCTAGCCTACTTTGTCCTAGTGAACGTGGGGCACGTTCTAGCTGGGTATGCTATACTCTTACTCTACGGGGCGCTTGCAGTCGTTGCGGAAATACAGGATCCGCCTGGCTTAACCCTACTTGACTGCTTAGCCTTACCGTTCATCGGTATTCTGCCCCATATCTTCCTGATACCCGTTTTCGCTACGGGTAGTGTGAGCCTCCTTGCTATCATTTTCACCGTGATTTCGGCTATTACCGAGGAGATATTCTTCAGGGGTTTTCTCATGAAGCGCCTTGGCCTCCCGATCCAGGCGCTTGTCTTCATGTACTCGCATCTCTCAGTAACCGACCCTCTGTTTCTCGTGAACTCATCTCTCCTAGCCCCACACTACTTTGTTTTCGGGCTTACCGCTGGACTCATAGCAGATAGAAAAGGGTTTGAGGGGTCAAGCCTCTTCCACGCTACCTACAACTTAGCCGCCACTTTATACTTCCTCGCCCTTAACACGACGACGATTTCCCTGCTCCTAGCCTCGGATATCTTCAGCCTCGCGGCGGTGTTGGTATACTTGAGATTTTCTCAACATAAAATATTGTTTTCACGAGTATGATTTCAGCAGGCAAAGTTAATATGTTTTAGCTCTCTAGGGGCTTCCGTGCACAGGACCCAGAAGCTCGCCGTCACCGCTCTGATGGCTTCCTTGGCGCTCGCGCTCTCAATCCTCAAAGTGGAGCTACCGTACCCCGTCCTACCGTACTTGAAGTTCGACTCAGCCGAAATACCCGTAACCCTCGTCTACTTCATGTGCGGGCTCTCCTGCGGGCTCCTCACCGAGGCCCTGCACTTCACCGGCCTCGTCGCGAGGGGGGCCGACCCCCTCGGGGCCCTGACGAAGCTCCTGGCTGTTGCCTCGATGCTCGCAGGCGCCAGCGCTGCAAGGAAGGTCTCCAGAGCTGCTGCCCTCGAGTTCGCCGGGGGAGCCGCCCTGCGGGTTGCCGTGATGACCGCCATGAACTGGGTCTACTTCACCCTGCTTTACCCGAGCCTCCTCGACTACGCTGTGAGGATGGCCGGGGGGCTGCTCCTGCTGTACGCCTTCACAGGCCTGTTCAACCTCCTCCACGCCGCGCTCAGCTTCGCAACAGCGTGGGCTGTCTACGTCGAGGTCAGAAAAAGAGTGGGGCAGCTCTAGTCCGCTTGGAGAAGCCAGCTCATCACTAGTCAGTGAGGGGCTCACTCTTCACTAGTTGCAGTGGTACGGGAGACGCTTATTATCCTTATCGCTCCTCCTTCTGCTCCCTCTGACCTCCTTAACTCCTCGTCGCCTTTCTACGGCCTCACGGCCGCCACACGAGTGACGTGTCGCCCTAGCGAACCTACTCATTGAGAGGTACCAGTGGAGGGTTATAAAACTCATACATGCTGCGATTGCCAAAACAGAGGGGTGTGTAGGATTACCCTAACACCCTCCCACAACTTCCCGACGTGCAAGATTATGGGAAAACTGTAGGTCAAGTGCTGGAAGAAGCATGGGAAAAGCTAAAAAGTAGCATTGCCCCGTTTGCTTCTGGCGTTCACTTTGGCTGAGAGGACGATAGGCGGGAAGGTTGTATTAGGTAGCATTGCTCTCGTCGTGATAGCATCGGCTCTTTCAGCTTTTTTCGGTGCTAAGCTCTCAGCGACTGAAATCGCCGCCCTGGGGTTTCCCTTCGCCAGGGAAAACACCGCGGAGTCGGCTTTCTTGAATAGCTTGGTTTTCCTGGGTTTGGTGCTAGTTGGCACTCTTTTCATGCTCTTAATCGTGCGAGCAAGGAGGGCTTTCTTCCTCCCGTTCGTCATGGCTTTTGCCGTTTTCTTTTCCTTCTGGGGTATCTTGGAGGTGTTCGCATACGCTGTTGAAATCCCGGGGTGGCTCTATCCTCTCTACGAGCCACTAAGCCTTGCCGTTGCCGCAACAACGGCCGCGCTCATTATTAAGCCTGTAAGCGTGCTTCTTCTAGATGCGCTGCTGCTAATATACGGCACTATGGCTGGTGCTCTGTTCTACTCGGTTCTCCCGCCCTGGAGCGTTGCCACTATAGCTGCCGTGCTTGCGGTCTACGACCTTTACTCAGTGTTTCGAGGCCCGCTGCGCCGCATACTTGAGGGTACCGTCGGGGGAAGGGGCGGGCAACCTAAGGCAACGAGCCATTTGAGAGGAGCGGTTGTCTACGTGGGCGATCTAGCCCTTGGTATGGGTGATATCCTGATATACTCGATGCTGTCGCCTCTTTACTACCTCTACCCGAGCCCGTCGATAGTCAGGTGGGCTCTGTGCGCAGCAGCGCTTGCTGCTGGCTTCTTGCTTACTCTCAGAATGCTTAAAAAGAAAAGATTCATGCCCGCTCTACCTTTGCCTGTCTTCCTCTCGATCGCGACGTACGTCGCATACCTGGCGCTAGCTAACCCTTAGAGAAAAAGAGGGGTCAGGACGCCCATCTTCACTCATCCATCTTCGTGCACCAACGCGCTCCTCATCCCCAGAATGTTTACCTTGAGGAGGTAATTAAGGTTGAAGTCTTCGTAACGCCGTCCATTTTCCTGATGCTGGTCACCGTCTGGTCGAGGAGCTCGAGGGCTGGAAGATTGAGCTTCACGATGATATCGTATTCACCATAGACTATGTGCGCCTCCTCCACAAAGCTCATGTTGCGAATTGCTTTCAAAACCTCGTCTTCCCTGCCGACGTGGGTGTTTACCAGTATGTAGACGGTTATCTTCTCGCTCATCCCCGAAAACCAGTAGTGAGTATTCCTAAGGAGTTATAAAAAATTTGCCTTGAAGCTTTGAATCAAATTCACGGGGTAAGCTCGATCGAGCTGAAAACGAGGGCAACGACGACGCTACCGTAGTAGCCCTCGGGTACTTCGAGCTCCTCCGTCAGGTACCTGGGAGGCTCTATCTGAAGGTTTTTCTCGCGCCGGATTTCATCCCACATTGCTTCAAGCTGAGAGTGCGTGTGGGACTCCGAGTCGCCGTCGTGGAACTCTATGACGTATCCGTGAGGCCTGCCTCTCGCCCACGAGATCCCTGTGCTGATCTTAGCTGGACCCTTGACTCTCTTCTCGCTCATCACAACGAACACGACGGCGCCTGGGGGGAGCGGGTGGATGGGCTCCTCCTCAACTCCAGGCGGGAGTATCGAGGAAACTGGGACGAGGTTCACGTTGTGTATGCCAGCCTCTCTGAGAGCGTTGTTAAACGCCATTAGAGGCGATACCTTGCTGAGCCCTTTCCCCTTGGTAACGAAGTACTTCCTCGGTATTATCATATCCTTTGGACTGCCTACACCTCGCACTCTAGGATAAAAAGTTTTTCAAAGAGGGACACGCCCTTTTCCTGAACAACGTAAACATTTGAGTATAGGTTCTTTAGCTGGAGCACCAGCGTGTTCACGTCCGAGAGAGAGGACGCTATGAGCACAAGCTTTCCCCCTCCCCTCAAAAGACTCCTTGCCGTACGAGCTAGGCTTAGTGTGAACTCTACCCCCCGTGGCCCCCCGCACCAAAGGGGTTCTTCCTCGTACTCGCACGGCAGGTAGGGCGGGTTCGATACAACGATCTGGAAGGACGCTTCTCTAAATGGATCCGCTTGATTGGCTACCACCAGGTCCACGTTCTCAACCCCTACGTTGCGCAGGTAATCCTTTGCCGAGTAGACGGCCTCAACCGAGACGTCTGTCCCGACAGCGTACTCCGACCTCGACGCTAGAACTCTCGTGACGTAGCCGGAGCCGACGCCAACTTCCAGCGCAGAGGAGCAGTTGATGGTCTCCTCAACGTAGTCAGCCAAGAAGAAGGTGTCCTCGGAGGGTGTGTAGACCTGCCCTATAGCCCAAGGAGCCTCCTTACTTCGGGGTTCATCCTGTCGGGTGTCCATGGCGGGTCGAACACCAGCTCAACCTCCACGTCTTCCACACCCTTCACCTTCTCCTTCACAACATCCTTAACCATTTCGAGCAGGAAGTAGGACATTGGGCAACCTACAGCCGTCAGCGTCATTTTTATCTTCACTTTTCCGCCATCCACTTGCACATCGTAGATTAGTCCTAGATCCACTACGTTGAAGGGAATTTCCGGGTCGTAAACTTCCTTAAGCGCTTCAAGGACTGCCTCCTTCGTCACCTCGCTCATTATATCCCCCTGTCATATCCCCGTTCGGCCTAAATACTTTTCCATCTGCTGAGAGCTTTTTAGCCGACACGTATATGGTATCCAGTACGTCGAGAATCCTCTGGATCTTCTTAGGCCCCAGGCCCGGGATTCTACGGAGCTCGGCAGCGGAGGCAGTGAAGAATCTCCTCGGCGTTTTAAACTCTGAGAGGATTCTCTCGGCTAGCTCGTAGCTGATTCCCGGTAAGGTTGCTATCAGGTTTAGCTGGACTACGGGGATGCTCGTGTTCACTTTCAGTACTTTCTTCTTAACGGGTGGTGCGTAGCGGCTATCCTTCTTTTCAGCCCTCTTAGCGGCGATGTATATGAACAGGGCCGTTTCCCGGGGGCTTCCTGTGTGCACGACGGAAACCCCGTTCTCGACGAGGGCGAGCATCGCGCCGTACGCCTGGTTTAGCGAGACCTCTCTGAACCTCGTTTCGGCAGACAGATCTCCCTCTATCAGGATGATTGGAACCTCATATGCCTGCTTTAGGTACCGAGACTGCTCGAAAAGCCGTTTGTCGAGAATGGAGTTAAGAAAGTCGCTAGGGGCCTTCCTCTCTATGCCGTAAACGCCGGCAACATCGTAGTCTGCCACGTCTAGTCTCCTGAACTCAAACCTTGCTCCGAGCCTGGCAAGCTCAGGTATGACCGGTGACCTGCGTTCACGGTCATCGACAACGATGATCATACACTCCTTGCTCTTCTACTTAGCCCTAGATTTATTTCTTGATTTTCTAGACAATCCCTTATGGTAAGCTTTCTTGTTCCCTTCAGGGCCATAAACCTCGGCTACGACTGCTGCTAGCTTTTGGGAAACCGCTTCGATCCTCGACGCGAGGTTCTCATAGTACTCTAGAAAAGTCTCCTTGATCTCAGCCACCACCTCCTCCGCTTCACGGTCCCCCGTGGCTATCTTCGCCAGCTGGGACTCCATCCGGCCCCTGACTTCCGGGAGGACGAGGCGGGGCTCAACCTCGAGTAGTGAGAGAATAAGCGTCTTACCGAGGGGGGTCGGAATGCACCTTTTCTCGCGGACTACGAAGTACCTCCTCTCTATATTGGTGTGTATATGGTCCTGCATCGTAGCGTCTGTGCCTATACCGTACCTCTTCATGAGGGCCAGCAACTCGCTTTCGCTGAGGTAAGGTGGGGGCTGAGTTGACCTTTCCTCCAGCTTCAGGCTCCTCACCTTGAGAGTGTCTCCTTCAACCAGGTAGGGCAGAGGGTTCTCCTGGGGTCGGGCGTAGTAGTAGACGTAGTAGAAGCCGGGGTAAACGATCCTTCTGCCCTCAGCGGTCAGCTCCAGCTCCCCTAACTTGACCACGACTTTCTGCCTTTCGACCTGAGCTTTCTCGCTCAGCGTGGCAAGGAAGTGACGGGCGACGAGCTCGTACACCCTCCAGGCCTTCTCGCCGAGGGCTTTTACGATGGCGGCCTTTAAGGCCTGCCTAGTTGGGTGTATCGGAGGGTGGGCTTTATCGTCGTCGCGCCCCCTCGTCGGCGTGAAGCCCTTCGTTAGGAGCTTTTCGACGTACCAACCTACGTCCTCCCATGACGTGAACATGGAGGCCAGCTGCGGTAGGTTGAGGGTTGGCGGGTAGATCGTTGTCTCTGTCCTCGGGTACGAGATGTAGCCGTACTGGTAGAGCTTCTCTGCTATCGCTAGAGCCTCCTTCGGCCTGATGTTGAGGAATGTCGACGCACGGCTCTCGAAGTCCACAGTGGCGAGGGGTATCGGGGGGCTTACTTCAACGATGCTTGCCTCAGAGAGCACCACAGTCGCGTGGTCCAAGCCTTTAAGGTTGCTGAAAACAGCCTGCGCCCTCTCCTTGTCTTCTCCAAGGCTTGCGGATGCAGAGAACGTACCGCCGTCGGACTCAAGCTCAGCGACGAGAACGTAGTACTTCTTCTTCTTGAACTGCTCCCTCTCGAGCTCGCGCTTCACCACGAGGTAAAGGACTGGCGTCTGGCAGGGGCCGTAGCTGAGGAACCTTCCCAGGGGGAGACGGGATTTCTGCTTTTGAACAGCGAGAGTCAGCAGCCTCGTGAAGGAGGCGCCCACCGTTAAGTCTACAACCATCCTCGCGAAAACCTTCTTCGCCCACAGCTCCTTCGGCTCGCGGAGGTTGTTCATCGCGTTGAGGATGTCCCACTTCGTCACGGCTGAGAACCAGGCGCGTTTAAACTCGAGGCTCGGGTTTACCTGGCCCATCACCTTCATAACTTCGAACGCTATACCCTCTCCTTCGACGTCGGCGTCGAGGGCCAGGATAACCTTCGAGGTTTGGAGGGCGAGCTTCCTGAGCGCTCTAACGTACTTGTAGGCTCCTTCCCTTACGACCTGGATGGGGGTTACGAAGAAAAGCTGCTTAGGGTCGATTGAGTTCCACTTGTTGTACTCTTTCGGGAAGTCGAAGTCCAGTATGTGTCCGATGAGCCCTATGGAAAGGTGGTTCTCACGCCTGTACTGGAAAACGTAGGCGGGTACGCCTTCGACCAAAACTTTCCTGTATCCACCTTCTCCCAGAAACCTGGCGAAAGCCAGCGCCACGGCGGGCTTCTCGGCAACGATCACCGCGTCGTATGGCATCACTTTCTCCTTTTCTCCTCAACCTTCGGCGTCTCAGCGTGCCTTCCTCTCACGCCTATTCCAAGCATTCTCCGCATAGCCTCATCCAAGAAGCGGATGTAGGATCCCCCTTTCCCCACGAAGGCGCCGTACTCGTCAGCGTTGACGTGAACCTCTAGCTCAGCCCCCACGAGCTCAGCCTTCACGATGTGCTTCCTAATCCAGCCAACCGGGTGTATCGCCTTCACGACCTCCGAAAGGTCGCTTGTGAGTTCGATGGCCCTAATCTGCACCCCTGCCTCCTCCTGCGCTTTGTTGATCCTCTCGCCTTTCTTGCCTATTAACCTGCTCAGAGCCCTTTCCTTAGACACAACCAGCACGTCGGGCGCGTTCTTGGCACCGTACTTCTCTTTCAGGTCTTTCAGCCACACAACGCTGACTATCTCTGCATCGGGCGCATGGGTGAGTATCACGCTCTTGACACGCTGCTCGTCCTCGGTCAGAGGCCTCCTCCGCAACCTGGTCTCTAAGGCGAGCTTGAAGCCCCTCTTCGATCCCGGCCTCACGATGTCCTCCATGCCCATGTCCACGACTAGAGCTTTCTCCTCGCCGAGGAGGAGCTCTCTCGCGATCACTGCCGTGTTGGTCTGGTTGCCGGCGAGCACCTGAAGCACGGGGTCGCCTGCCACGACAAGCTTCGAATTCGACCCTACGCGTATTATGACCTCCGGTAGAATCGAGGGCTCCAGGAACTGAATGTCGTCGAGAAAAACCAGAGAGTCGTCGAATGTCCTGCCGGTTAGGAAGCTCGGATCAATGAACACCAGCTTGCCGCTTGCGGTGTACTCCTTTATCGTTCCCTCTTCCACGTAACCTGAAGCTATGTCCATGAGGTAGGAAGAGGCTAATTCGAAGTAGAGGTTTCCCAGCTCAACAGAGTTGTAAATCCTGGACTGGAGTAGGCTCACCAGCGGCCTCGCAACAACGAGCCTGCTGAACTTACCCTCCTTTAGCGCCTTCAAGCCGTACAGCAGTACGACGAAGCTCTTCCCGGTGCCGCTCGGCCCAAACACCCCGATTAGCTCCACCTCTTTGTTGTCGAGCGCATTGTAGAGTAGCTTCTGCTTCTGCGTGGCAGGCTGGAACTCCTTCACCGCCTCCACCCCTTCAACGAAATCATTAAGGAAATATAAACCCTGTGAGTCCGTTAACAGGGTGGTATCGACGGCTCTCTGGCGTCCGCAGGGAGTCTACTTCGGTCCAGCAGGTGTGCCGACGACAGTGAAGAAAGGGGGCGTTGTGGAGGGCATACTGGAGGTGAAGAGGCTTGGCCTCGACGCTATGGAGATAGAGTTTGTTAGGAAGATCTTCCTTGACGCGGAGGGCGCTAGGGAGGTCAAGAGCGTGGCTAGCCAGCTGGGTGTCGTGCTCACAGTACACGCCCCCTACTACATAAACCTCAACAGCAGCGAGGGGGACAAGGTCAAGGCTAGCATCGAGAGGATACTCGAGTCCGCTCGTGTCGGCTACAGCGCTGGAGCATGGAGCGTGTGCTTCCACGCCGGCTACTACGGGAGCGAAGACCCCCACAAGGTCCACAACACCATCAAGTCCAGGATCCTGGAGATCGTGAGAACACTGGAGAACGAGGGCATTGAGATTTGGATTAGGCCTGAAACAACAGGTAAACCGTCCCAGTACGGTGCTCTCGAGGAGATCCTCGAACTCAGCTCCGAAATCGACATGGTGTTGCCCGTGGTGGACTTCGCTCACCTCCACGCTAGGGGGGCAGGGGCCCTCAAGAGCTACGATGATTTTGTCAGGGTCCTCAGCTTGATAGAGGAGAAGGTCGGGAGGTACGGCCTCGACAATATGCACATCCACGTGTCAGGTATAGAGTACAGCGAGAAGGGAGAGATTAGACACCTCAACCTCGCCGAGGCTGACTTGGACTACCAGCTCCTCGTGAAAGCCCTTAGAGAGTTCGACATCAAAGGTGTCGTCATCTCGGAGAGCCCCAACCTGGAGGGCGACGCAATGCTGCTGAAGGAGCTCTTCTACGGGCCATCGAGGAGGCGTAGGTCGAAAACAAGGGCATCGCGAGGCGAGTAGCCTTCAACGCTACCGCTTAGCACGTACTTCAACTCTCCGGGGTTCAGGACCGGACCGGGGAAAACCCCTTCATCGTCCAGGGCCAGGCGGGGGCAGGCCGTGTTCACAAAGGCTTCGAACCCTTGTATGTTTTCTAAAAGCTCTCGCGTCACCTCGTTGAACACAGCTATCAGGACTCTTCGACCTCTCTCCTCCAGTGTCCGCTTCACTCTAGTAGCCAGACTCACCCTGTTCTGACCTGGCTTTGAGGAAACGACTATGAGGAAGCTCCGGGCGTCTATCGCCTTCGAGATGGCGTAAAGTCTCCGGGCAACCACGTTTCTCAGCTCGACACGCGAAACTTTCTCCTGATAGGGGTCGGCGCTCCACGTGGGGCGCTCAGACCAAATGGCTGCTCCGAGCGCATGAAAAAGGCCTCCGGCAACCACCACAACGTCGTCAGCCTGCCGGATGGATGCGTAGTTGCAGCCTACTATCAGTCCCTCCACGCCTGAGAGAGAGCCTGTTATGGGCTCGAGACCTTCGCTTGCCACAGCTTCCTTCAGCGCGGGAAGCCACTTCGCGTGCTGGATTGTCGTCACGATAGCTAGCGAGCTCGCTCCAGCGTCTTTGGCTTCGCGTGCAGCTTGGGCGACGAGGCGGGTTGGGTTGAGAGTGGAGAAAGCCGGCAGGAATAGAACCCTCGGTTTACCGGGGGGCTTGAACCACACTGGTCCGTGGTGCCCTATGTGAATGATCGCGTCGACCCCGATGCTTCTCGCCTCGTCGTAAGCCACATCGCATCCACCCCAGGCGTGGCTTGCGGAGATGAAAGCACGCACATCCCTTTCCTCCAGGAGCTCTGAGACTGCGAGCGCGATTTTCTTTAGACCGTCAGGTGCCTGGATTAGGACCTTCCTCGCACCGTTGCTCTTCACCCAGGTAAAGATGTCCTCTTCGTTGATCTCGTAGCTATCCACGATCACGAAGCAGTAGTGCCGCTAGTGGGTTATTACGCTTTTCAAAGGTAATAGGCTAGTCTCAGGATGCTAGCTGACTGGCCTCCAGCAAATCCCTAGCTTGTCGGCGTATTCGTATGCCTCCTCCATTTCCTCGCTGGTAGGTCTCCTGGCAATGTCGGGCCACCTATCCGGGTACTTCGCAACTAGGTGCTCGGGCCTGTACTGATCCATGATGTTCACAAGGGCTCTTGGGCAGTTCTCTGAAATCCACTTAAGGACTGGCTTCGTGCAGCACTCAACGTGGTTGGGTAGGACAAGATGCCTTATTATCACGTCTGCTCCTCTATCGCACACATACCTGTGGTTCCTCGCCACCACCTCAAAGTAGCTGGGTGCTCCAGAAAGCCTCCTCGCACAGGCATCATTCCCGTATTTGAAGTCCGGGAGCCATATGTCCACTACGTCGAAAAGCACCTCAAGGAGCTCGCTGCTCATGTACATATTGGTGTTCCACAGCAGCGGAACGTCGACGTCCATGTACTTCAGCGACTCCACCACAACGTGGGACTGCTGGTCCGGGTTGCCTCCCACGTAGTTGATGTTCCTAGCGCCCTTGACGTATAGCTCCGTAGCTATCCCCGCGAGGTCCTGTGGTGAAACCTCGACGCCGTTAAGGGGTTTAGTTGATATGTCCCAGTTCTGGCAGAAGACACACTTGAAGCTACAGCCCGTGAAGAAGATCGTGCCAGAAGGGACGAGCGGCGCCTCCTCACCCATGTGAAGAAAGGCTGAGGCAACCCTCACCTTTGAGTCAAGGCCGCAAACTCCTCTCCCCCCTCGGGTTCTGTCGACACCGCAGCGCCACTCGCAGAGGCTGCACTTCGTTAGGATTCTCTTCACGATCTCTATCTTCAAGTCGAGGTAAGATCTCTCAGGAATCCTCATCTTCGCGAGATCAACCCCGCCGCTAACGACGTCGCGGTAGAGGTCCTCGAAAGCCTTTGAGGCTTCACGGTGTGCCTGGAGCAACTCTTCTAGGGACGCGTTAGGGTTAAACTCTACCTCGAGGCGTTTCACAACCCGGTACTTCGGTGGCCTGTCCCCCTTGAGAATGGAGTAGTAATGGCTGAGCCTGCTCTTTACCTCCTCGCTTTTCCAGACACTGATGGCGTCGGGCCTCAAGAGCTCCAGCCAGTTCATCCCTAGGGTACCGTACGTAGAGGGCGTTAATAACGTTTCTTGATACAAATGAGCTTTAGCTATGGCCCACGTGGAAAAATTGTGCGTATCGAGTACCCTATTATTTTGATAAACTTCAAAGCGTACCGAGAAGCTAGCGGAAAGCGGGGCCTTGAGCTGGCGAAAGTTGCCGAGAAGGTCAGCAAAGAGACTGGCGTTACCATCGCTGTGGCCCCCCAGCTTACGGACCTGCACTTCGTAGCCGCTAACGTCGAAATCCCCGTATTCTCGCAACATGTCGACGACGTTGAGCCGGGTAGCCACACAGGCCATGTGACGCTCGAAGCCGTGAAGGACGCGGGCGCTGTCGGCACGATGCTTAACCACTCGGAGAAAAGGGTGCGTGCAGACCAGGTAGACGTTATCGTGAAGAAGGCCAGAAGCCTGGGCTTAGTTACAGTTGTGTGCACCAACACCCCGGAGGTCACCGCGGCCATGGCCGCTCTGGGTCCAGACATGGTGGCTATTGAGCCACCCGAGCTCATAGGTACGGGCATTCCGGTCTCCAAGGCCAAACCAGAGGTAGTAACCTCGTCTGTGGACCTGGTCAGTAGGGTAAACCCCTCCGTCAGGGTTCTCTGCGGAGCCGGAATAACGACGGGAGAAGACGTCGCCGCGGCATTACGCCTCGGAACAGTAGGAGTCCTCCTGGCATCCGGCGTCGTGAAGGCAAAAGACTGGGAAAAGGCTATAAAGGATCTAATAGAGCCCATCACAAAATCGCGGTGAGAGCACAACACTACTCTTGAACTTCTCTACTGCTCCACTCGGAGGATACGGCTCTCCACCTAGCCCTGCTCCTCATCCTTCAGAACCCGAGTTTTCGATCATAGCCAGATGTAATGCTCCTCTCCAATATTTAAGGTTACAGCCCTTTAAGGCTTAAGCAACGATACGGCTGTATGGAGAATAAAGATTACTTCCGCTTTCGCCCAGAATGGTACTTTTTAGCCTTTCCCCGGCTTTCTCCCGTGTTCAACCCGCGCTTTCCCCTGCCCCGAGGGATTGGAGAGAGGGTTGTGGGAGGGTGTTCGAGCACCGTATGTGTAGCTTTAACGGACACAGCATGTGTGAGCGCTTATAACCCTATCCCCGCCTGTAGCCTTAATGGTCGAGGTTGACGGGGAGGTCTGGGAGAGCGTAGCCAGGTGGCTCGAGCTGACGGGCCACGCAAGGACGCTCTGGCGCATGCGCAAGCCGAAGCCGCTAAGCAGAGCCTTCGGCACGCGCAACACGAGGTACATAGCCAGCGCCCTCGATAAATTGCGCTCAGCCGGTCTCGTGAGGGAGGCTGTGGTCGGCGACGTGAGGTACGTCTACCTGACGGGGAGGGCCTGCAGCCTCCTCGCTCTGCTCGGCTATAGCCTCGATGAGGTGGCGTGCGGCGAGGCAGCATTGAGGCTTATTCGACGCGCAGCCGGAGCTGCCTCCGGTACAGCATAACCGTGGCGATGTGCGTACATATTCTTGCTTTGCGCACGTAGCCGTAGGTCCTGAAGAAGCAATCGCACCTGTACCTCCCCCGCTCACCCAGACGTTGTACCACGGGTACGTGTCGCCCAGCTCCGGCAGCCCCTTGATGAGCCAGTGCTCCGCGCCGACCCTCACGACCTTCCCGGCGAGGAGCCTGTAGGTCGCGCGGTAGAACCACTTCGCAGGCTTATCTGGAAAAAGATGCTTGCAGCTCGCCTAAAGCCTCCAAAAGGTCACCTTGCTCCTCGACCACCCTGCTATCGCTGCAGTAGCCGAAGAGCGCGCACCTCACAAGCGCCCAGGCCAGCCTGCTCTCCTCCCTTTTAACCCTCAAGCGAGAGCACCCACAGCGCCTTCTCCGTGAGAGAGACCGTCACACCGGCTGGGTGCGACGCTTTTTCAGTGAGCCGTAGTCCAGTAGCCTCAGGCGGTCCTCCAGCTTAGCTGGTCTGAGCCGGCATAGATACTTCCCTGTTTGTTGCGTTTTCAGTTTCGGCGTTTATTTTCGGCGCAGGGATATAAGGCCGCGTAGCGCAGTGTAATGTGGGGCTGAAGCGCAGAAAGGGCTCGGGGCCGCAACAGTTCCCTGGAGGTGGGAGCGTGAGCTGGGAGGGCAGGGGAAACGGCAAGGGGCGCGTCGACGCCTACAGGGTCTGGGAGGTCAAGACCAACAGGGAAAAGAGGCAAAGACTGCAACGGCTGTACGTGAGGCTGTCCAGCGCAGTTAAGCAGGCCTGCAAGGAGCTCAGGAAGGGGCACGGCGACGCGTTCAGGAGGGAGCCGGAGAGGTTCAGCGAGGAGCTGGCTGGGGAGGCTTCGAAGACAGCGGGACTGCCGAAGGGCCTCTTCTGGTACGCTATAGAGTGGCGGAGCATGGTTGCCGAGGCCAGGAGGAAGTCTAAGAGGCGCAACGGGTTCACTCCGCCTCCAGTACCGCTACTCGTCAAGGTGGTCAACAGTGGTGAGAGGCTTCACGGCAAGGGCAACGCTGTAGCAGTCCTTAACGTCGACGGAAAAGAACTACGCGTGCCCAGCGCTGGCGTCGCGGTGAGGCTGAAGCCATCGCTGATTAGGGCGGTGCTCGAGGACGTTGAGCGTTTCCCAGATTTGAAGCTGACGTTGCAGCTAACAGCTAGGGGGAGGCTTCGCCTAGTGGCGCACCGCGAGGTTAAAGCTACATGGTGGGACGGCGACGGCAAGCTGGCTGTCATAGCGGTGGACGTGAACAGTAGCCACGGCCTCTACGTAATGGCTTTCACCTTCAATAGCGAAGCCAAGCTGGTGGTGCAACGCGTGTTTAAGCCGCCTAACACCACCATGCTGAGGCTGCTCGCGGCCATTATGCACAGCTACTCCAAGGTTAAGTTCTGGAGTGAGGCCGTAGAGAGATTCGAGGAGAGGAGGGACGTCGAAAAGCTGCGGAGAGAGGGGAGGGGCTGCGCGGTGGAGGAGGCCTTGAGGCTGGCGGAGAAACTGAGAGCGAAAAATGAACCTGACGCCGGAGAGGGCTGAGAGAATAGCTAGGCAGGCCCTCAGGAAGATTCGAAAGCTCAACGACGGCTGGATTCGTAGCGTGCTCAGAGAGCTGAGAGCGTTGATAAGAAAGCTACGGGATCAAGGCTACACAGTCGTCGTTGTCGTCGACGTGCCCCAGGCCGAGTCCCTCAGGGGCTCGCAGCTGCAGAGGACGCTGCTGAGAATAGCAAAGCGGCTGGAGAACCTCGCCCTCTACGAGGGCGTCAGGTGGCTCAAGCCTGACAACAATGTCTCGGGCAGGCGGTGCCCCCTCTGCGGGAAAGAGGGGGTAGAGGTTCAGAGGAGGTATTACAAGTGCACGGGCTGCGGCCTGGTCTGGGGGAGAGACTGGGCCGCGGCGTTCAACGCCGCCAAGCTCTTCCTAAAAGCATGCACAGCCGAAAAGCACCTCCAGGCGCTGCAGAGCTGGCTACAGAGCCACCCACGAGCACTGGCGAAGAGGTACTACATGCCACGACCCACGGCTCCAGAGACAGGCCAGCAGGCCCCAGCCACAGTTCCCGCAGCTCCCCCACCTGGGGGACTAGCGGGTGCCGCGCGCGGCGCGAGGAGGGGATGTGCCCGCGGCGACGCGGGCTGAAGGCCGCCCAGCCAGGGCGGCCCGCCCCGGAAAGGGGCGACCCATGACCCCGCAAGGGGGCCCTCAGAAAAGTGAAGGGGGCAGATGAGCCAGGCGCGGCCGTAACCAAGGCTGTCTTCAGCGTCTGCACCTAAACCCTTCCAGCTCATTACTACGAAAATTTAAAAACATTACACCTACGATGAGTTGGACATTTGCATGGAGCTGAGCTCAGCGGGCATCCTACTCGCCTTCGTGGCGTCCATAGCTCTTGGAAGACTCCTCAAGGTTAAGATCCCCGAAGCCGCCTTCAAGCTCGTCGTAGCCACTCTGGTGTTCACTATCTCGCTCTGGGCCTCGACGCACGGCGCCGCGGTGCTCTTACAAAGCCTTGCGACATCCGCTGTGATGCTAGCTTTGCTGACAGCCGTCACGCTACTTCTCGGAATGATGATCGACAGGGGCTCCTCTGGAAACCCCGGTGGGAAAGCTAGGGGAAGAGCCGACCCGGTGTTGCTCCTTTCAATCGCGGGGGGCTGGGTAGCGGGCCTCTTAGTTGGCGAACGCCTGTCCAGCTTAATCAGCTCCGCTGTAACTTTAGAGGTCTACGCTGTGATAATTGCCACTGGGCTCACAACCGCTGACGCCGTGACCGTGGACGCTGTTAGGAAAGGCGGAGCGGTAGCCATGAAGGCGACCGGTTTGAGCATAGTTTCTGCGCTGGCTACGGGTTTCCTCGCCTCGCTAACCCTAGCGGTGCCCCTAGAAGCGTCTCTGGCTACGATGCTCGGCCTAGGGTGGTACAGCTTCGCGGGCCCGTTTGTGGCGCAGGTTTACGGCCCGGCTTGGGGCTTCACAGCATTCCTCACGAACGTGCTGAGGGAGCAGCTGACGTTCATCCTCGTGCCCACTCTCAGGAAACCCAGGGCGTCTATGATCAGCCTCGGTGGAGCCACTACCATGGACAACACGCTGCCAGTATACGTCTACACTTACGGAGAGGAGGCCTCCATCCCGAGCATTATTCACGGCTTCCTGCTGACGCTACTAACACCTTTCCTCGAGAGCCTCGTCGTAAGCCTGTAGAATCAATCACTATCACCCACTTCATTAAACGGTGCTCACGTCCAATTAGGGAGGTTTTTCAGGTAGCTGTGGAAGGTAGCAGCGGCGCCGGCGCCTTATCGATACGAGTGGAAGGCCAAGCGATCGAGCTCTTGTTGTGATACTCGTTAACGTTGCCTGCCCCTTAGGCACCGCTTCAGGCCTGGCGGTGCGGAAAGTTTTTCTAAGAGCCGGCTAGACCCAAAGCGGAACGCGCTTGGAGCCAGCCTACATCCTGTCCTTCATGGCCTCCTTCCTGCAGGCGGTCTTCACTCCAGCCCTCGTCCTCTACGCCTACAGCCTCTCACTCGACGAGCTTCAGATCAGCGTGATCTCGGGCGTCGCGTCGTTCGTGTACGTGGCCGGATCATTGACGTCTTCGGCGGCTCACAACCGCTTATCCGGCTCTAAGATCATCGCCTTGTCTTTCGGCGTAATGTCAGCAGGCTTCGCCGCGCTGTTGTTCTCTAAAACATTCACGGGGATACTGGCTTCCTCCAGCCTCGTCTTGCTGGGCTTCGGGCTCTTTTGGCCGGCGGTTGAAGCACACCTATCTCGTAGCGGGTCGTCGGTGTCTAAGTTTTCATTCTCGTGGAGCTCCGGCTCGCTCGTCGGAGCCCTCCTCACCTCCACCCTCCTCAAGCTCGACTTAAAGCTACTCTTCGTTGCATACACCGCTCTCTCTATCTCTCAATCTGCGTTAGGGCTCAGGATTAAGGGCAGCAGTTCGAGCGTGTATAGACATGCTGGGGATGCGGGCACGAGGGATCTGCTCCTGCTCTGGGCCCCCTGGGCGTACTGCATAGCCTACTCCGCCTCGTCTAGCGGGGTTTTCACATTCTATCCTCTGTTCGTTGAGAGCAGGAGCTTGTCACGCGACTACATCTCGCTCGTCAACTTCACAATGCTCCTGACGAGGACAGCCACATTCTTCTTCTACGATAAAGCCCCTAGATCGCTCAGGAACCCTCTGCTGGCTATGCTGGGTTTTCTAGCTGGCCTCGGCTTAACCTCAACCGCAAACCCCATACTTGTGGCGCTGATCTCTGGCCTCATAGGGTACGCTCAAGGGGTGATCTACGCGACCGCGCTCGACCTCGTCTTCAGCCGAGGCGGTGGAATCGAGAAGGCGACCTCTCTGTTCGAGGCCTTCATAGGTTTAGGCTACGCCGCGGCTCCACCCCTCAGCGGAGCCGCAAACGCCGCTTTCGGCTTCGAGCCAATATCGTTTGCGAGCGTCCTAGCGTTGGCAACCTCGCTGTCAGCGAGCCTAAGCATGAAAAGCTTTAATGCAACTAGACATTCGAAGACGCGAGACAGAAATTATTAGTCCTGGCCGGCCCGCTGGGCCCGGGGCTCTAGAGCTACCTCTGTTTAGTACAAGCTGGTTGCGGCGGTATGAAAGTGGCGATGCAGGGTTTGTCAAAGGTTTTAGAAGTTGACTCGCAAGAGCTCCTCTTTCTCACCTACTCGGTAGCGACGGGCTTGCTCGTAGGGGTTTTTAGCCTAGCTTATCTCGGGCTCTTCAACACTCTCTCGAGCGTAGCCCAAAGACTGAGCTCGGCAAGTGTGTTCGCGCGTGCCGCCCTACCTATGGTCGGGCTAGCCACGTCGTCGCTAGTACTGCTCCTGCTTACAGGCTACGCAAGGCACCTTGGGACTCACAACGTGATCTACGCCTACCATTTCAGGGGTGGGGAGATAAAAGCCAGGGAAACACTCGCCGACGCCGCGTCGTCCATCCTAACGATAAGCCTTGGTGGGAGCGCGGGACTCGAGAGCCCGGGCCTACACCTCGGCGGAGGGATAGGATCCCTCGCCTCCAGGCTCTTCCGCTTGGAGGCCGGGGATAGAAGGAGGCTGATGATAGCAGGAGCTGCCGCAGGCCTGAGCGCGATCTTCAGAGCCCCTCTCTCGGGCACGCTCTTCGCCCTGGAGATCCCGTACCTGTTCGATATCGAGAAAGAAGTGTTCCTGCCAGCGCTCCTGGCATCAGCAGCATCGTCCCTCGTTGTACTAACATTGAGCGGTGGCGAGACCCTGGCCTACCCATTTCTCGCTCAGTACTCGATGACCGTTGAGCCTCTGCACGTGGTCTTGGCCGGGGTTGCATCGGCGGCTGTGGGCCTCTTGTTCGTCAGGTTTTACAAGCTGGTGCAGAGCAGGCTCGCCCGACTTAGGCTTGCACAGAGGATCGCTCTAGGCGGAGCCATTCTGGGCACTCTCGTGGCCCTTTTCCCGGAGGTCTCGGGCACTGGGTACGGAGTTATAGAAGCGGCTCTCCGGAACGAGCTCAACGCAAGCATAGGTCTCCTCGACGCCCTTCTCTTGCTGAAGATAGTTGCAACCTCACTCACGCTGAGCTCCGGAGGCTCGGGCGGCCTCTTCATACCCTCGCTCTACGTCGGCGCTGTGATGGGCCTAGCTTACACGAGACTCTTCGGGCTCGACCCCCGATACACCCCCGTTTTCATGTCAGCTGTCCTCGCCTCTACGACGAAAACCGCCATCATGCCCGTGGTGTTCGTCGCGGAGCTTTACGGCGGAGGAGCCATAGTGCCCGCATCACTAGCGTCCGTAATAGCCTACTTCCTCTCGGGGCACGAGACCTTCTACGAGGACCAGCTTCTCAGACGGCCACCCTTAGAGACCTACACTCTCGCAGAGGTCTACTCAATCCTCAAGCAGCAGAAACCGGAGGTCCTCGAAAAGTACCGTGTCGCTGAGTTCGCGGAGAAGCCATTCGCCATAACGCTAAGTACTCGACTCGAGCAGTTGCTCGCTATCGCTGCGAAGCGCGAGGCGGAAGTTTTCCCCGTCGTGACGAATGACAGCAAGCTCATAGGCTACCTGACGCTAACGGATGTTCTCAGCTTCAACCTATCAAACCCAAGCCTCAGCGTCGAGGCGCTCCCGATCAGGAGGCCTCTGACGGTACAACCCTCAGAGCCTATCGGGAGCCTCGCAGAGCTAATGGTTGAGGAGTGTGAAACCCACGCCTTCGTCATAGACGCCCAAGGGAGACTCCTGGGAGTGATCTCAGCCGACAAGCTTACAGAGAAGCTGTTGCCCCACTTCCTGTCAGGAGGGAAAGGTTTATCTAAGGCTAAATGAAATTTAACTAGGGTACATTCCTCCGCGCTCTTCTCACCCTGCAGCCAGAGGGTGAGCGGTATGCTAGCTGTGGAGGTTAGGGATCTTAGGAAGAGGTACGTCTCCCGGACCCGGCGGGGTTTCCTCCGCTGGGAGACAAGCGTAGTCGAGGCTCTTAGAGGCGTTAGCTTCAGCGTGCGGAGGGGAGAGCTATTCGGGATACTCGGCCCTAACGGCGCGGGGAAATCAACACTCGTCAAGATACTGTCGACCCTGCTCCTCCCCGACGGAGGTGAAGCCAGCATCCTTGGATTCGATGTGGTGAAAGATCGAGATGAGGTGAGGAAGCACATAGGCATATCTCTGAGCGTCGAGAAAGGCTTCTTCTACAAGCTGACGGCCAGGGAGAACCTGAAGTACTTCGGGATGCTCTACGGCCTCAACGGCTCGAGGCTCAACAGCAGAGTCGAGGAGGTTCTCCGCGAGGTGGGCCTCCACAAGCACGCGGACAAAACGTACGAGGATATGAGCCTCGGTATGAGGGCTAGGCTCAGCATCGCCAGAGCACTACTAAGCAACCCTGAAGTCCTAATACTGGACGAGCCCACGCTCGGGTTGGACCCCGTCTCCGCAAGGAGGATACGCGGGCTCCTACTGGACCTCGCCCACAAGCAGGGCAGAACGGTGCTCCTAACGACACACAACATGTTCGAGGCTGAGACCCTCCTGGACAGGGTGGCGATACTGGTTGATGGGAGGATCGTCGCCGTAGACAGCGTTGAGTCACTCAAGAGGAGCATAGCCGACTCCGTGTTCATCGAGGTGAGAGTGTCAGGAGTCCCGCACGAAGCGGTTGTGAAGGCCCTCCAGTTGGTGGAGGGCGCAAGGCTCAGCACCCACCACGCCCACGGGAACGTAGAGAAGCTCACAGTCGCCGTTCCTGCGAGCAAGGCGGACGAGGCCCTAGAATCCCTCGTGCACAGCTTCAGAGCCAGCGGGCTGAAAGTGCGCGGAGTCTCAGTCAAGGAGCCAACCCTTGAGGACGTGTTCGTGGCTTTGACGGCTAAGAGGGGTGGCTAGCCGTGAACACCAGGGTCTTCATCGCCCAGCTGAAGGCGGGGTTTCACCTGTGGTTGGCCTTCTACAGGCACAGCCCAGCTCTCATAGCAGTCCTCCTGCTGCGGCCCTACCTGGTCCTTCTCGCGCTCACGGCGATCAGCCAGGAAACAACCCCCACGAAACTGCTCAAAGACGTTATGATCAGCGTCCTGGTGGTCTCATCGATAGACATAGTTTGGGACCTGGCGGGCAACGCCCTGTCCCTCCGCTTCCTGGGGGTTCTACCATACATAGCCGTGGCGCCGTCTAGCCCGTCTATCGCTCTGGTGCTGAGCTACATCCCGAGGTACCTGATCGAGTCGCTCCTCAAGGCAGCGGAGTTCCTCCCCTTGCTCGCCCTCTTCGTAGGTTTTGCCCCCGCGCTCCTGAATGTTTCTCTCATATTCCTGCTCTCGCTTCTGGCCGCTCTGCCCCTGCTTGGCCTCAGCTCGCTCGTAGCTTACTCAGTTCTCGCATCTAAGGAGGAGACCGTCTGGCTCGACTGGCTCGCCCCCCTAATACTCCTCGTCTCCGGCGCAATCTACCCTATCTCAATCCTACCCCCATGGGTCCAGGCCGTCGCGAAGCTCCTGCCGACCACCTACCTCTTCGAGCTCGTCCACGCCCTCACAGAGGGGGGCCTCGCCGGCGACGCAATCACAGCGGTGGCGCTCGTCTACCTGACGACGAGTCTACTCTTCAACAGCATCCTCCAATTCCTAGTGTCCAAGGGCGAGTCCGAACTGCTCAGGAGGGGGATACACGTATGAGCCGGCGCTTACGCTGTGGAAAAAAGCCAAAAACGGCATCGACACTATCCGTGAGGAAGCTCAAAGCCCTCCTCTGGCTGCACGCTTTGAGAACAAAGCGCTACTTCCTGAGCACAGTGTCCGGATCGCTGACCGACGCCCTCTGGATGTCCATATTCCTCTTCGGGGCTTACTCCTCCCAGGGCCCCGAGTTCGCTAGAGAGACATACTGGGCGCTCGTAGCCTGGGCTGTGATCGCTAACGCTGGCTGGATGATCGGAGGGTGGGTGGATTACCTGACCGAGCTCGGGTTGCTGGAGCCGCTGGAGTTCTCAGGCGTGTCGCCGGTCGCAGCCGCGTCCGGCAGGAGCCTTGTCATCGCCGTGCCAGTGTCGATCTCGTCTCTGCTGGTGCTGACTCTCTCCTACAGCATGGGAATAGACGCGCTTAACGTAAAGTCACCGGGAGTAGCCCTTGCCTCGCTCCTGCTGCTGTGGGCTCAAGGCACGGCTTACGGCGCAATCCTGGCCGCCACCGTCCTTAGAACAAGTATACCGGCAGCCCTGCTCGACATCGCCGCTCTAACCTACCTGGGGCTTCTGCTAGCCCCCCTCCCACCGATCAACCACCATGTCCTAGCGCTTGTACCGTTGCTCGGGCCGGGATACATCACTAGGCTTGCTGTCGCTAAGGGTGCCGGCTGGACCCTCCTCGCGCCTACAACTCTTTCCACGCTGCTCCTAGCGGCCGCTGCCCTGCTTTACTCGCGGAAAACCCTCGAGCACGTTAGGGGGAGAGGCTTCAAAGCAGTAGTGTTCCAGTAGTTTCGCCGCGCGTGTAGATGCTAGGCTTCCCCCACAGGGCTAGCGTACCTGTCTCCTCCGAGGTGGAGTAAAGGCCTAGCCCTTCTCAGGTCGTAGGTCGCCCCATCCCAGGCGTCCGCTCGTGCTCTGGCCCACACAACCCTGCTCACCACAAGAGCGTGGTCCCCCGTCGGGTACTGCGCCCACACGCGGCACTCGAGGCAGGCCAGCGCGCCATCAATGCACGGCACTGAACCCCTCTCGGCGGGGAGGAGCTGGATTCCGGATTCCTTCACTTTGTCCACCTCCCTCCCGGACGTGGAGCCCGTGAGCTCGACCACGCTCCTCATCTCAACCGGGACAGGGTTCACCGTGAACTCCTCCCTGGCCTGGAGGAGCTCGTAGCTGAAGCGCTTCGGTGAAATAGCCACGGTGATTAGGGGAGGGTTTACGCTCGCCGGCATAGCCCAGCTCGCGGGCATCACGTTCACCTTTCCGTCTCCAGACGATGTGACGACCAGCGTGACGAGCTTAGGGTGAAGTAGCCTTGTGTGCCTGCTGAGCGGAACCTCGACATATACACTCTTAGACACGTATACTCCTGCGGTTCGAGCAAATATAAACCTTTAAAGTCCCCGAACCAAAGAAGGTCAGCGTGAAGCTCGTCGCAGTCCAGTACGAGTTTAACTGCGAGAGCTACGAGAACGCAAGCGCTTTCTATGACTCCATCGAGCACCCGCTTCTCGAGGCGGAGTTCGCACTCGGCGGCCTCCAGGGAGCCATAGTGGTCTACCCCGAGCACATTGGGACCTTCCTCATATTCCTGGGCGAGAGAGTTCGCGCCGAGACGCTCGAGGAAGCGCTAGCTAAGCTAGCCCTCAGAAACCTACCCCGCTTCCTGCTTGAGACCCTGCGCTCCCTGAACCCTAGGGGCGCGCTGCTGTCGCTGAAGTGGAAGCGCATCAGAGAAGCCTACTTCACCGCATTCAGCAGGCTAGCGTCGAAGTACAAGGCCGTTATAGTCGCAGGCTCCCTGCTCGAGCCCACTTCCCCGAGAGCGATCCAAAATGTCTCGTACGTCTTCGACAGCGATGGCCGCGCGAAGTGCAGGCAGGTGAAGGTGCACCTCGACACCCCTGAGCTCCAGCTAGGCGTATCACCCGGGTCGATAAGCGATGTCACAGTTTGTGAGACTCCTTACGGGAGGCTCGGCGTAGCCATCTGCCTAGACTCATTCAAGGAGGACATCGTCTCACGCCTCGCCTCCCAGGGGGCCGATGTGCTCGCACAGCCCTCCGCAAACCCCGAGCCGTGGGACGAGAGGCTAGAGGAGGAGTGGAGGAACAGCGCCTGGTACATGGTTCAGAGGTTTGATTCCCTCAAGTACGGTGTAAATCCCATGGCCGTCGGTAGAATCGTGGGCCTCGAGTTCGAGGGCATCAGCAGTATCGTAGCAAAGGCTAGCATGACGAGCGACGGCTCAGGCTACCTGGCTAGGGCCGCGAACCCGAAAAAACGCGAGGTTCTAGCAGTGGAAGTCTAGCGCCGTCAAGACGAGCGCGCTTCGAGGTTAGGGGTCTCCGAGCTCCCTCTCGAGGACCTCCCTAAGGGACTCCCCGCTACCCCTATCGACGTAGACAGCTTTGACTCCAGCCCGCCTAGCGTTCGCGAAGTCGTTCTCCTCGTCGTCTCCGACGTGGAGTATCTCCTGCGGGCTGACGCCTAGAAGCTCCGAGACTCTCTGGAAGAACGCGGGCGGCTTGCCGGGGAAGCCGAAGTCGGAGGAGGATGAGAACACGTGCTTGAACGAGCTCCGGTACAGCGGGATCCTGGACAGAACCAGGTTGACGAACTCCCTCGCAGCGCTCGTGCATATGACCAGCGTGCACCTACCTCTCAGCAATTCCACAACCTCGAGCGCGTCGGGGTAGGGCCTAATCCTCTCCGCGGCCTCCCGCAACGCGTCCTCAAGTCTGTCCTCTATCCCAAACCTCCTAAACCAGTAGCCCGGCATGTACCACCTCACGTCCCCCGGTCCCACCTCGTCATACGAAGCGTACACAATCCTCTTTGCCTCCTCAAGCCCCAGGCTGTGCCTCTCAGCATAAAGCCTCGGGACCAGCTCCAACCAAAAGTAGTCCACGTACTCGCGCGTTACAAGCGTACCGTCGAGGTCAAAGCTCACTATTGATACCTGTTTCATGAATTTCCCTAGCGTTACGTTTTACAAAGGGATAAAGGTTATCTCTTCGGCTTTTGCGCGCCTTATTAAAGTCGCCTTTAGCCTAACAGAGTACTCCTAATGCGCGTAACCTCTTCAAAAATAAACTTGACGAGAGAGGGCAGATCTACGGGAAGAATATCAGTACACTCTCTGCGTAGCTCCATTCCTCAAAGAACATGCACAAGGCTTATATTTTTCGAGAAGAGCGATAACAACCTTCGTATCTTCTGAAATACTCATGTTTGGCAAAAAGCTTTTATATGCGAAATATGTATGTTCTTCCGGTGAGGGCATGGACCTAATTGAGATTCTTGCTTGGATAGCTAACAACATTCTAGGGCAACCACCAATTCTTCTGGGTCTTGTCGGTCTTGTAGGATTGTGGGTCCAGAAGAAACCTCTTGACGAACTCGTAATGAGCACGTTCAAGATAATGATTGGTGTGACGATGATGATCGCCGGAGCGTCACTTTTCGTTAACGAGCTCGTAAACTTCCAGAACCTCGTAGGCGGCGTAGCGGGGATTTCTCCGAAGTATCCACCAGGCTATGTGCCGTTAAACGACCTTATAGCTAAGGCGGGTAGCTACGCCGCTCTCATCATGTTTTTCGCCTTTATCGTGCATCTGCTCATAGCCAGGTTTACGCCATTAAAGTTCGTCTACCTCACAGGCCACTTAATGTGGTGGGTCTCTCTGACCGTCGTAGCTACCCTGTTGACGATAAAGCCGAATGCCTCACCTATTGAGGTTATAGGAATAGGAACGGTTGTGATGGCCCTTTACTGGAGCATTCAGCCCGCATACATCCACGCTGCCATGCGCGAGGTAATGGGCTCCGATGAAATTGCATATGGTCACACCAGCTCGCTAGCCGCCTTCCTCGCTTACCACCTTGGGAAGTACGTTGGTAAACCTGAGGAGAGCACTGAGAAGGTGACATTTCCTAAAGCTCTGGCCTTCCTTAAAGACTATGCTGTAAGCACAGCAGTTATCCTGGGCTTGATAATGATAATCTCCGCGATTGCAGGATACGTTCTTAAACCTGATGTCGTCGCAAAGCTCGCGGGAACACTTAATCCAGTAATCTGGGCCTTCTTGAGGGGCATCTACTTCGCTGTCTCAATCGTGGTATTGCTAACGGGTGTAAGGATGTTCATAGCCGAAATAGTCCCCGCTTTCAAGGGCTTCGCAGAGAAGATAATCCCCAAGAGCAGACCCGCGCTAGACTGCCCAGTAGTATTCCCGCAGGCCCCCACGGCTGTCGTTATCGGCTTCGTCAGCGGCCTGATAGTTTTCCTCATGTTCGAAGCGATCTTCTTGGCAACTGGATTCGCTATAATCGTGCCTCCGATGATTATGCTCTTCTTCCCTGGAGGTGCTGCAGCAGTTTTCGGCAATAGGACAGGCGGATGGAAAGGAGCAATACTCGGTGGCGCGATTAACGGATTAATCCTAGCAATAGGCCAAGCGCTCACGCTTCCAGCTCTAACTTACGGTCCAGAGCTAGCGACGTTAGCTGACCCAGATTGGTACGTGATAATCTGGCTATTAAAAGCCCTGTTAAGTCCGATACTTGGTAGATAAAAAATAAAACAAGAATTTTTATATTTTCAACATCTAAAGTAAAAACTAGGTTTCTTCTATCCAACCAATGTTTTTCAGTGCAGAGGTGATCTTTTCCCGCATCTCTTTTTTATCAACTAGGCTCTTCAATCCTATAACCACGCTAGCCGAGCCTCTCAGTTCTGGCTCATGCAACACAGAGGCGACTGTAACGTCCGCCCCTCCTGCTTTAGCTGTCAGTAATTCCGTAGGTTCAACCCTAGCAGGAACACCTAGCTCTTTAAAAACCTCCTCGACAAACATCTTCATTATGAGAGAGCTTCCCTGTCCCACACCGCAAACCGTTAGAACTTTTAACGGTCGGCCGAGCTTGTAAATGTATTTCTGGCTAATGTTTTCACCCTGTTACGCTACGGCATGCCTCGATATTTCTTTTTCCCCGTACTAGAACGCATGTAAGGAGTTGGGGAGAATCTATTTAATTCTCATATATAATTGATGACTACTGGTCATCGATGTCGCAGATCTACATGCTAGAGGCCCTCGACGCGCGGGTAGAGGTGATCGAAGAAATCGAGGGGTGGGAAAATGCTGTTAGGAGGGTGGGGCGTCTCCTGCGAAAAGGAGAATGTATCGATGAAGAGTATGTGAGCAAGATGGTATCCACATGTAAGGAGCTAGGACCCTATGTTGTTATAGCACCTGGAGTAGCTATACCGCATGCTCGGCCTGAGGACGGGGCTAAGAGGGTCTGCTTATCTCTACTTGTGATTAAGAAGGGGGTAGAGTTTGGGTCTCCTAATGACCCAGTATATGTGCTAATAGCATTTTCATCGCCCGACAAGCACTCACACATAAAAGTACTTCAAGAGCTGGCAATGCTTCTCTCTGAAAAAGGGGAAGAGTTTTTAACGAAAATCCGGGAAGCTCAAACAGAGGAAGAAATCCTAGTGAAGATAAGGGAGCTCCTTGCCTAGCTGAACACAAATTTTTGAAATTCAGGGAAAATCCCACTCCCCTGTATGCTAGGTTTAGTCCGAGAGAAGGAGAGGAAAAACCTCTTAATACTAAATAACCCACTCGTGCTAAATAATTGCCCTCCCGGTTTTCTTGTCGAATACGTGCACGTACTCAAGCTTGAAGCGTATCCACACTTTTTCTCCTGGTGCGGCTTCGAAGTGCCCGGGGTACTTGGCTTTCACGAGGGCGTCGCCGTGCTTGAAGTCTACGATGGTCTCGGCCCCCAGGGGCTCGGTGACGAACACCTCGACTTGGTAGCCGCCGGGTAGCTCCTGCTTGCTCAGCTCTATGTGCTCGGGCCTTATCCCGAATATCACCTCCGACGGGGCGCCTGCCTCGAGGAGCACTTTCCCGACGTCCCCCGGTAGCTCTATCGTGAAAACGCCTGTGTCGAGGTACACTGTGCTGTCTCTCTGCTTAACGGAGGCGTCGATGAAGTTCATAGCCGGAGCACCTATGAAGCCTGCGACGAAGGTGTTTGACGGCCTGTAGTAGAGCTCCGCTGGCTCCGCGAGCTGCATGATCTTCCCCTCGTTCATGACGGCAACTCTGTCTGCCATCGTCATGGCCTCAGCCTGGTCGTGCGTCACGTAGATCGTGGTGATGTCCAGCTCCCTCTGAAGCCTCTTCAGCTCGGCCCTCATGTAGACCCTGAGCTTAGCGTCGAGGTTGCTCAGGGGCTCGTCCATTAGGAACACCTGTGGTTGCCTAACGAGCGCCCTCCCGAGCGCGACTCGCTGCTGCTGCCCCCCGCTCAGCTGCCGCGGGTACCTGTCGAGGAGGTCCTCTATCCTGAGCAGCTTCGCGACCTCTCTGACCCTCCTATCTATCTCATCTCTCGGGACCTTGCGCACCCTAAGCGGGAAGGCGATGTTGTCGTAGACCTTCATGTGCGGGTATAGCGCGTAGTTCTGGAAGACCATGGCCACATCCCTGTCCTTAGGCGGGAGGTCGTTCACAAGCCTGTCTCCTATGTAAATCTCCCCCTCGTCCGGCGTCTCGAGGCCAGCTATCATCCTGAGAGTGGTGGTTTTACCGCACCCGCTGGGCCCGAGCAGTACGAGGAACTCGCCGTCCCTGGCCTCGAAGGACACGTGGTCGACGGCGACAACCTTCCCGAACCTCTTCACCAGCTCTTTGACAGCTACCCGAGCCATTCCATTCCCCCACCTACATAGACATTTCTGTGCAAGACTATATATAAGTTAACCCTAACTATCAGCGTGAATAACAACGCCCCTCGCAACCTTCAAGCACTCCTCCCTGAACCTGTTGTACGCCTCGGTGAACCCCCTCATCGTCTTCACTCTGGGCCCGAAGGACGCCCACTCCTCCACCCTAACCCCGCTCTCACCGTAGCCGTCAACATCTAGGCCCGCCTCCTTCAGGGCGCGCTTAAGCTCGGGGGTTAGGTCGTAGGCTTTCCTGAACTCGGCCCACTTTAGAAGCAGGTCGAGCTCGCTGGGCCCCCAATTCACCGCCACAGCCATCATGTAGTCTTCCAGCCGGACTCTACCGTGGAGGTACTCTAGGTGCACGTTCAGCTGGTGGTTTGGGAACTCCGTGTTCGTCATATTCCTAGCGGCGAGCGTGCAGTAGGTGTCGGCGGGCTTGCGCTTTGACGCCGGCAAAACGTCTATGCCGTCTAGAACCTCCTCAGCCTGCTCGGGTGCGAGGCCGTACTTCCTCACTATGTAGCTCAGCCACAGCCTGCGGTTCCCCTCGCTGAAGAATATCCCCCACACCCTCTGCGCAACGAACGTCCCGCTCAGCGAGATGGCCCGCTCCCACGCCTCCAGGCAAGCCCTCACCTCCTCCCGCGTAGCGCCGCAGACGCCTGCGCCGGCGAGGAAGTCGATCAAGGCGTCGTTAACCAGCGATCTTATGTAGGCTTGGCTCGATACGAGCTCCGCCTTCTCCTCCAAGGTCCTGGCTTCGAGCCCGTACCCCCAGCCGCTCTGCCCCCTCCAGACGCCGCCCGGCTTGGCCTCCGGGACGCCGAGCCTCTGGGCAAGCTGCGAGAGAGCCGCCTCGGGGTCGTCGTAAAGCTTCAGGGCTGTCTTGATGAGCTCACAGGCTTTAACCTCGCGCAGGTGGGCCTCCAGCCTCCCACCCATGTTGGTCTCGTAGACCTTCGTGAGCCTGACGCCCCTCCTGACCGCAGAAGCCCTCCCCTCGATCTTCGCGAGGATCAGGCTCACCTCCTGCGACACGGAGAACGTCACGGTGTTGTTCGTCCCTATCCCAAGGCTCTCGAGCACCCTCGTTATCTCGATGGAAGCACCGCTGCTCCCCGCCACCTTGAACACGATGTTGGGCCTCCCCCTCTCCATGTAGCTGGGCCACCCCCAGAGGAGGTACGCGTCGTACCTAGTGAAGTACTCCTCAGCCATCGCGTATATCCTCAAAGCATCCTTAACGCTTCCCTCCACGCTATCGGCGACGTTCGGGTTGAGCTGGTAGCTGACCACGCCGTCCTTGAAGTCAAGGAGAAACGCCACCGGCCTGAACACCTCCATGTTGGGTATGAGGGCTAGCAGTGTGGCTGCCATGGCGAGCTCATCCCCCTTGCCCTCGAGGTCCGCGAGCAGGTCCCGGCGCGACTTCAGGTACTCCCTGAACCTGTCCCAGAGAGAGGGGTCGTCCCTGTACGCTTCAGCGGCGAGGACGGGGTTCGTTGAGACCTGGACGAAGCCCAGCCTCCTGAGCCACCTCAAGCCCAGGGCGTAGTCGTTCCCGAACCTGCACAGGCCCTGGAGGGTCATGCGGTAGTAGGCGTTTGACTCGAAGAGTTTCCTCATAGCGGTCACGAAGCTGGAAAGCGGGTGCTCCCCGTCGATGAGCTTCGTTGCTTCGTCGGCCATCCAGGCAAGCATGCTCTTAGCCTTCGGGTTGCTGGACATCACCTTCCTCATGTCCCCTAGGTAGTAGTCTACGACAGCTTTGGAGAGGAGTGGTGCTCCGAGCTTACTCCTCTCCTCGTCCTCGAGGCTCCTGAGCTCCTCGACCGCGAAGCCGAAGGCCTTCTGCCTCTCGACCTCGGGAACCCTAGCCCACAGCATCTCCAGCCCCGCAGTGTTCAACGCCACCTCGGCGACCAGCGCGTACGTCCTCAATGCCTTGAGAGCCTCCTCAGATGAGAGAGCCTGGAGCACGGTGAGGTGTGCCTTCCTGGTGAGCTGCCCGACGATCTCCGAGTAGCGGGTCGACGTTAGGGGGTTGAGAAGGTTGTCGGCACCGAGGTCGGGGTACCCCCTCAGCGCGGCGAAGACGGCGAGGGAGGAGTGGTCTGAGACGGGTGGTGCTTCGGGGAGGTGCTCGCGTTGGAATATCATCTTAGCTGTGCTCTCTTCCACCCTCACGCGGCTTGTTGCGATTAAAACCGCATTTATAGTTCAGCGCTAAGGCTTATATTCACGAACGGTTACGCCTGCTCTCCCTCAGAACGGCTTCCAAGAAAGCCCTGTAGACAGGGGATGGTCTGCCGGGCCTGCTCTTGAACTCCGGGTGGAACTGCACGCCGACGATCCAGCTCTGACCCACCACCTCTATGGAGTTGATTATCCGCCCCGAGGGGTCAGTGGAGGACGCGATCATGCCCTTCTCCTCAGCTAGCTTCAGGTAGTCGGGGTTTATGTGGTACCTGTGCCTGAACCTCTCGTACACGAGCTCGCTTCCATAGGCTGCGTGGAGCTTGGTCCCGGCCTTTATCTTGACGGGGTGAGCGCCCAGCCTCATGGTCCCACCCTTCAGAACAGCTTTCCTCTGCTCGGGCAGGAGGTCCACGACGGGGTGGGGTGTCTCGGGGTCTATCTCCGTGGAGTGGGCTTTCTCGAGGCCGGCGACGTAGCGCATGAAAGCCACGAAGAGGAGCTGGGCGCCGAAGCATATACCCAGGAACGGCTTCCCGCTCTGCAGGGCGTAGCGGGCTGCGTGGATCATCCCCTCAACTCCTCGAGCGCCGAAGCCCGGTGTGAGCAGGATACCGTCCGCCTGGCCCAGGAGCTCCTCAACCCTGCTGGGCTCCCGCTCGAAGTCCTCAGCCTCTATGTACACGCGCCTCACCCTCACGCCCACCGAAGCCCCCGCGTGGTTCAGAGCCTCGTTTATGCTGATGTAGCTGTCCTGGATCATCGTGTACTTCCCGGGCATCGCGATGACGACCTCCTCCCTGGTGTTCAGGAACGCGTCCACGGTCCTCTCCCACTCCGCCTTCCTGTCGGGGTCAGGCTCCAGGGGCAGGTTTAGCAGTTTGCTGAGGTAGGTTCCGAGGCCCTGCCTCTCGAGAACCAGCGGGAGCTCGTACACCGTCTCGAGGTCCGGGTCGGAGAACACCGCCTCAGGCGGAACGTTGCAGTAGAGGCTTATCTTCCTCCTGACGTCCTCCGGCAGCGGCCTGTCCGACCTGCCGATGATCAAGTCCGGCTGCAGGCCCATGCTCTGCAGCTCCTTAACGCTGTGCTGGGTGGGCTTCGTCTTCAGCTGCCCCAGCGTCGAGAGGAAGGGCACGAGGGTCACGTGGACGAGCGCCGTGGTCCCGGGTGGTTGCTCGAGCCTGAACTGCCTAACGGCCTCGAGGAAGGGCATCGCCTCGATATCCCCCACCGTGCCGCCGATCTCCACTATGAGCACATCGGGCTTGCTGCGCTCGGCAACGCTCCTTATCCTCCTCTTGATTTCATCCGTGATGTGCGGTATGACCTGTATGGTCCTGCCCAGGTACGTGCCGGCTCTCTCGCGGAGAATGACGGAGAGGTAGACCTGCCCGGAGGTTATGTTGTTGGAGGGGTGCATGTTGACGTCGAGGAACCGCTCGTAGGTCCCGAAGTCCTGGTCTATCTCGGCGATCGTGAACCTGTAGCCGGGCGCGGGCTCGAACTCCCACACTTCCTCGCAGACGAAGACCTCCCCGTGCTCGACGGGGTTCAGCGTGCCGGGGTCCACGTTGAGGTAGGGATCCGCCTTAATAACGTCGACCCTGAGCCCCCTCATCTGGAAAATCTTCCCGATGGAGGCCGCGACCACGCCCTTCCCCAAGCCGCTGACCACGCCGCCTGTTACGAATACGTAGCGAGTCTGCATAGGCTATCAGACTCGGCCGGGTATTAACCTTTTACTTAGTCCCTTACAGGCCTGCTCCTGAGAACCTTCAGGTAGATTTCCCGAAGCCTCTCGTCCCGGTGGGCCTCTCGGATGATCTCGAGGGACTTGTTTATGAACTCGTTGAACCAAACCCAGTACTGAGGGTTGCTCCTGGCCATCTGGGCGAAGAGCTTCATCGCCCTCAGGTTGGCCTCTACGTCTCCAGGATCGAGACGTCTATACTGAGCCTTCTCGCCCACCTCTCCAGCTCACCTCGGTCAAGCCTCTCCCTGAACGATTCGTACAGGTACTTGGCGTCCTCAAGGTCCTTCATGGACCCGAGGTGGACCTTGTACGCGATCTGGAGCTCGATCGGGGAGATGTAGATCACGCGCCCACCCAGCAAGACCTTCACCCTGTTCTCGAGAGCATAGCGGTGGAACTCGTTCCTGGGAGCCTTAACCTCGAAGTTCGGCAGAATGCTCGGCGGCTTATAGAACCTGACTGAGCGCTCTCTGTAGTCCTCCTCTATGCTGGACTCGAGCGTCAACACCTCGAAGCCCCTCCTCTTGAGAGCGCTGTAAAGGGATAGGGCGCTGTCCGCCTCAGCTATCACGTCAACATCGTCCGTCGTCCTTGGCCTACCGAAGAGTATAGCGACGTAGCCTGCCACTACGACGTAGCTCCTAACGGCCCCCTCGATGGCCTCGACGAACTCGAAGGCAAGCCTATCGAAGTCGTTGAGCGGCCTCGAAAGCACAACCTCCCTCAGCACGCGCTCACGCACGTCTCCACGTGGAGCAGGCTTTAAAACTTGTGGGCTAGGCCCACGATCTCCTTCACGGAGGCGAAGCCCTCGTCCTCCAGGTACTTAGACAGCCCCCTCGCTATCTCGCTGAAGAGCGCGAGGTCCTTCTTCGCTATGCTGGAGCCAACACCCACAGCCGAGGCGCCCGCGAGAATCATCTCGACGGCGGCCTGCCAGGAGTCAACACCCCCGACGCCGATGATCGGCACGTCGCCGAACCTCTCGTAAAGGTCGTACACTACCTTGACGGCCACAGGCCTTATCCCCGGACCCGAGTACCCGCCGTACCTGTTGCTGAGCACGGGCCTACGGGCGTAGATGTCTATAGCCATTCCGCGGATGGTGTTTATCGCCGTCAAGCCCGAGGCGCCCGCCCCGATAGCCTTCTCAGCCACCCTCAAGTAGTCGTGGTGAGGGGAGAGCTTGACGAGCACCGGAGCCTCAACGGAGCCGCTGAGCTCCGCCACTATCCGGGCCACAACCTCAGGGTTGTCCCCAACCTCAGCGCCCATGCCCTTGACGTGTGGGCACGAGACGTTCAGCTCGACCGCCTGAGCACCGCACTCCACGCCCCTTGCAGCCACCTCCACGAAGTCCTCCAGCCTCCCCCCTCCCGCGCTGAGGATGACGGGTATAGATAGGGTTTCCCTCATCGCTCTGAGCTCCGAGCAGAACGCCTCGATCCCGGGGTTGGCGAGCCCTATGGCGTTGAGGAAGCCGTGCTCCAGCTCGACGAAGATCGGGTTCTCGTAGCCCCTCCTGGGCTCGGGGGTTATAGTCTTCGTCGTGAAAGCCCCGGCCCCGGCCTCCTCAACCCTCCTCGCCAGGCTCGCGCTGGTCCCCAGGATGCCGGATGCGAGGACGGTGGGGTTACGGAGCCTCAAACCCGCTAGCTCGACCTCGAGGGACGGCAAGCCTCCCACCCTTCTCGACCATAAAGTAGCCGGCAGTATATACCTCTATCCCCCGGACGTACACGGCGTGGGTCTTCGTCCGAAGCACCCGCCCCTCGAAGGGGGTGTACTTGGCCCTCGACTCGAGCTCCTCCCCCCTCACCCTCCACTCCTCCTTCGCCACCACCACGAGGTCTTCGTCGAAGCCCGGCGCTATCAAGCCCTTGCTGAAGCCCATGAGCTCCGCAGGCCTCCTGCAGTACAGCTCGAGTGCAGGTAGACCCAGCCTCCCCGAGAGGATCTCGTCGAGCAGGAGGTGGAGCGCCAGCTCCAGCCCCGGGAAACCGGGCGCAGGATTGTCGGCGAGCTTCTCCTCGAGGCTGTGCGGCGCGTGGTCCGTGACGAGGGCGTCGGCGAGGCCGCTCCTCAGGCTAGCGTACACGGCCCTCACGTCTCCCTCGCTGCGGAGAGGGGGGTTGACAACGGCGACCTTGGAGAGGGGGGAGGAGTAGAGGGCCTCGCTCAAAAGAGCGTGGTGAGGGGTTACGTCGAACGTCACGCGATGACGTGCAGACACCTTCGCCCGCAGCACCTCGAGCAACCCTATCTCCGTGCTCAGGTGGGTGACGTGGAGCCACGCACCTGTAGCCTCTGCGAGGTCTAAGGCCCTCAGGATCCCAGCCCTCTCGGCCACTGGGGGCCGGGCCTCGCTGTGCCTCCGCGACTTCCTGAAGAACGAGGGGTCCTCGGCGTGGACCACGACGGGCTTACCTACGCTGGCCGCGCGCCTGAAGACGCTCACGGCATCCTGAGCGAAGAGATCCTCGGGGTACAGCTTTAAGCCCACGTAGAGCTCCCCGCAATCCTCCAGCTTTTCTAGCCTCGGGTTGAAGCCCGCGTAGAAAGCGAAGTCCACCAATGACTTCTCGGAGGCCCGTTGGAGCTTCTCGCGAAGCCTATCGCAGCTATTAGAAGGCGGCCTGTTGTTCGGCATGTCCACCACGAGCGTGACGCCCCCCTTGACCGCAGCCCTCGACCCCGAGCGCCAATCCTCCTTGTACTCCAACCCCGGCTCCCGCATGTGGACGTGGAGGTCAACCATCCCGGGGAGGACAAGGAACTTCTCGCCGAACTCCACCCTCGCGTCGCTGGGCGGGGCTAGAGGGGGCTTCGTGACGCCGACTATAACGCCGCCGTCAACGGCTATAGCCACCTCCTCGAAGCGGCCACCCAGGTAGGCCTTCCCGATGACAACTAGGTCTACGGTCATCCAATCTTATGCAGAACCGTATCTATTAAGCTTGGCTAAACGAGGGGCCCGGCGGAAGACCAGCTGGTGAGCAAGTAGCGGGGAGCCGTGCAAAGGCTTATCTCTCGGTTAGCCAAAGTCAACTTTGTGGAAATAAGATCACTGGTTTCCAGAGCCGTCGAGGCCTTGAGCAAGGCCGGGGAGCTGGCGAACAAAACCTCGCTGGACGCCTACGGGGAAGCGTCGCTGCGGTGGTTCCTCTACGAGGCTCACCAGGACCTGCTCGACGCCCTGGCGGCGCTCGTAGCGGAGCTAGGGCTCAGGAAGCCGCCAACCTACGCGGGTATCGGCCATGTACTCGCTGAGAACGGCCTCATAGGTTCAGGGGACGCTGAGCTCATCTCCCTACTGGCGAGGAACAGGAACAGGCTAGCACACGCCTATAGGCTCCTGGACTTAACCGAGCTCAGGGAGGTTTACCTTCAGGCACGGGACCGCGTCCCGCGCCTCGCGGGACTCCTCCTCCGCATAACCGAGGAGAGAGGCGTTGACCCGCCACCTCTACCGGAGAGCCTCCTCGCTCTGCTTAGAAGCTACGGCGTCAAGGCCCTCCTGCTCTTCGGGTCAAGGGCTAGGGGCGACTACAGCGAGGCGAGCGACTACGACGTTGCCGTTCTCGCAGGGCGGCAGCTGAGCCTCCGGGAGCTGGACGCGATAGCGGGCGAGCTCTCACGGCTCTGGGGCGGCGCGGAGGTCGATATCGTGGACTTAAGCGAGGCCCCGAACGAGCTGCTATACAAGGTTCTCAGGGACGCTGTCCCCCTCTACGTGGAGGACGAGCGCTGGTTCAGGTCCTGGGCTGCACGCGAGTACTCGCGAGTCCTGGACGAGGAGGACCTCATGGACATCTACTACAGGAGGCTCCAGGCACGACTCCAGCCTGGAAAGCCGAGGAACGAGAGCCGTTAAGACATACCCGGCAACATGAGGAGTTGCGCCTCCTTGAGTGTGTTCTTAATAGGGTCCACTTCAAGCCCCAGCGACTCGAGCGCTGTGGCGCCCAGGATAGCAGATTCACCGTCTTCGCCGAAGATGAGGGTTACTCCGCCCCTCCTCCCCATAAGCTCTACCTCGGCAACCCCCACCTCCCTGACAACCTCCCCGCCGAAGGCCTTGAAGACCCTCTTCTCGACGGGGGCAATGCCTATGGACTCCAGAAGCCTCCTGCTGACCACAGTGTATATAGCCCCCGTGTCCACCACTCCCTCCACGTCGGCGAACCTCGACCTGTCCGCGGGGTTGTATATCCTGACCTAACCCTAACGAAGCCCATCAAACTATCCCCCTTGATATTACACAGCAAGACGTAGATAAACTTTAAAACCGAGAAACGCGAGCTTGACAGCGCAGCTCTCAGAGGAGCCTTTGCCCCTAAAAATGAGGCATCGCGCCGGCAACACAGGAGCTGTCTGCACTAGCGTTGAAGCGTCGAGGAGGCTTGCAAGAGTTCTCTTGCACGCGCCAGCCTCTCGCGTGCCCCCGCAACCAGAAAGCGATAGTCGCTACCGAGAGCGATTAGCTTGAAGCCGCTCCTCAGAGCGAACTCGAGAGACTCGTTGTCGGAGCAGTACATGCCACCGGGCACGCCTGTCTGCTCTGAGACCTCCGCTAGTCTCTCGACGGCTTTCCTCACAACCTCGTCCTTCCAGGACCTCTTACCGTACGAGAATGAAAGGTCGTTTGGCCCAATGAAGAATGCGCTCACCCCTTCAACCGCCAGGATCTCTTCAGCTCTCTCAACAGCCTCACGAGTTTCAATCTGCACGATGACGAGAATGTTACGAGCCTCCCTGAAGTACTCCTCTGTCCTGAGCCCCCAGGACGCCGCTCTTCTAGGTCCAACCCCCCTTATACCCTCAGGCGGGTACCTCACCGACTTCACCGCAAGCTCGGCATCCTCCTTCCTGTTGATGAGCGGGAAAAGAACGCCTGCCACACCTAAGTCAAGTACCCGTTTCACGTAAACGGGGTCGTTGAAAGGCACCCGCACGAGCGGCGTCGCGTCGCTCCTAACACCCATAAGCATGTGCTCGAGGTGCTGGTAGTCGATCGGCGCGTGCTCCAGGTCAAAGAGGAGCCAGTCAAAGCCGAGCAGGGAGAGCATTTCAGGAACCTCCGGGTTTGCTATAGTCACCCATGCGCCGAAGCTCACCTGTTTCTGCTTAATGAGTCCGGGTAGCTTGCCGAACATTTTGTATCGAGCTTTTAACATTAGTCAAGTTATTTGAAATTCGCCTAACCTGTTTGGACACTTACGTATATCTAACACTCTCTCCATCGTTAACCCGAGGAGGCAATGTACAAAGTCGCTGTCGTCAATTCGCGCTCTTTCGGCGTTAACGCCCCAGAACTCCTTGACGAGTTAAGGAAGCAAGCTCAAGTCGACTTTATAGAGGTCGATAAAAAGCTTAGGGGCAGAGAACTCGCCGAGAGGCTCAGAGGTTACCACTTTATCATAGCAAGCGTCACACCCACTTACGATGAGGAGTTCTTCAGGACCAACAAGGATGTCCTCCTGCTCGCCAGGCACGGTATAGGTGTGGACAATGTTGACGTGAAAGCCGCAACCGAGGAAGGGGTCATCGTAACCAGGGTGCCTGGCTTCAAGGAGCGAGACGCCGTTGCCGAACTCGCAGTTGCTCTGTGCCTCAACGTTGTACGCAAGGTATGCTACTCTTACACCCTCGTAAAGCAGGGGAAGTGGTCTGAGTGCGGAAAGATCATCGGCTTCAACATCCGTACAAAAACTGTGGGAGTTATAGGGATCGGCAACATAGGGGGCGTGTGGCTGAGATATTTGCCAAGGGCTTTAACGCTCGAGTGCTGACCTTTGACCCCTACGTGAAACCGGAAGGAGCCGCCAGGATTGGTGCACAGCTAGTAGACTTAGAAACTCTTCTCAAGGAGTCAGACATAATAATGCTACATGCCCCCCTCACGCCACAGACATATCATGTGATAGGTCTTCTATGTGCATTGCAAAAAGTTCTGGCTTTGGCTTGTACATGGGGGATGCGTAAATAATTCAACTAATGGTTAGTATTATAAAGTGTTCTCTAGAGTAAACTAGAGTAAAAGTTGAAAAAGCTGAGTACACCCTTACACATTATTATGAAGAAAATTATCCACGTAAGGATTTACAAGGGAGAAAAGTATTACGTTACAGAGTGCCTTGATCTCCCAGTTGTCAGCCAGGGTAAGACTCTAGACAAAGCAGTAGAAAACATATGGGAAGCTATACATCTTCATCTTGAAGGAGAAGATTTAAGCGAATGGGATATTCACCCAGACTTTTCTATCCTAGTAAGCATAGAAGTCCCCTCCTATGCCGAAGCTTAAAGTACTAAGTGGGAGAGACTTAGTTAAAATATTCTCCAGATTCGGATTTACGGTAGCCTCTCAGAAGAGGGGCCTGTTAAACTAAAAAGAATTCCTACGCAAATCCTAACTATTCCTCTACACGAGGAATTAGACAAGGGAACTAAGCCTAGTGAAATCGCATGAAAAGTTTCTAGTACTCGGTAAAGGGTTTTAATTTTTATGATGATTTTTTATCCTTAGGTTTTTGTCCTAAATATAACTACTACCTAGTTGTGGTAGTAATGGAAACATATAAATATATCTGGTGTTGCTTAAAGCATGATGAGCCAGCAAGAAAAAAGATTGACTACAATAGCCCTGGCTCTAGCAGTCATATCGATTCTCCTCAGCGGCTACGCGGTGCTAGTCCTGCAGTCTATCTCAGCCTCAATCTCGGACTTGCAGTCATCGGTGTCTCAGCTTAAGTCCACAGTCGACCAGCTTTCCTCGCGAGTCGGGAAACTCGAGGGGGCCGCGCAGGCGCCGGCGCCAGCAGCTCCTGTTAGGCTGGTGGTTATTGGGCCGTGGTCCGGTAAGGAGGCCGAGTACTTCCAAGCCGTCATAGATGCCTACAAGAAGACGCACCCTAACGTGGAGATAGAGTACAGGACTATGAGGGCTGAGGACGTCGCAGCTGTTATGCCTGTCCAGTTCGCCGCCGGTATTGCTCCGGGCGACGTGATCTTCGGGTGGGCATGGTGGATAGTTAAAATGGGTAAAGAGGGGCATGTCGTCGACGTGAGCGGTATCATAAACGAGAACGACTACGTTTCCGGCATCGTAGACCAGGTGAAGGACGGTAGCAAGATCTACGGTGTCCCGTTCACGATGTGGCTTAAGCCTGGGTTCTGGTACAGGAAGTCGTTCTTCCAGAAGTATGGGCTCAGCGAGCCGAAGAGCTACGATGAGTTCGTCAGCCTCCTTGAGAAGATTAGGGGAATACCTGGCATCAAAAACCCGATCGCAACTGGTGACGGTGTTGGCTGGCCCGAGAGCGATATCGTGGAGCACTTTCTCATAGCCTACGGCGGCCCCCAGCTCCAGCTGGACCTGATAAGCGGGAAGGTGAGGTTCACTGACCCTAAGGTAAGGGATGTTTTCGCTAACAAGCTTGTACCCCTGATCTCCAAAGGGTACTTCAGCGAGCCCATCGAGTGGACAACAGCGGTTACGAAGTGGTGGGCGGGGGAGCACGGCCTTTACTTCATGGGGACCTGGATCACAGGCATGGTCGACGATCCCAATGACCTGGACTTCTTCCCACTCCCTGAGTCGAAAGGGGTTGTAGGAGGAGCTGACTACGCCTTCGTGCCGAAGTACACCAAGAACCTTGACGCTGCGCTCGACTTCTTGAAGTTCCTAGCAACCGAGGGTCAGGTCGTCCACGTCAGCGTGCCTTCCGGCAAGATTCCCACGTGGAAGAAAGCGCCGGTTGAATCCCTGTGGCCCCCAATGCAGTCAGTCTACAAGAAGATTGCCGGAAAGGGGATGAGCATCCTGCCTGACCTCGACGACTCGATCGGTGGAGACTGGCAGAAGCTCTTCTGGGACCAGCTGAAGCTCCTCTGGGTTAACCCGGGCGCGCTTGATAGCGTGCTGAAGACGCTCGAAGCGTCTCAGCCTAAACCGTAGGGTTGAATGTAACGATAAAAACATGTTTCATGTTTTTTCTCTGGGGAGAGGTGATGAGGGCAGGCGATTTTTTGATTTTCCTGCTATTACCCCTAGCGGTGCTGGGGGTTTGGGTCGTGTACCCCATACTGGCCACTGTGGTTCTCAGCTTCACCACTCAGGCAGGTCTATCTTTCAGTAACTACGTCGATGTTATATTCGAAAAATCACCGCTCAAAGCCTTAATCTACCCCGAGCCTGGACCCTATCCTCCTTGGGGTGCTCTGATCCACAATGCCCTCTGGATAGCTATCGGCTTGCCTTTAGTCTTATTCCTGGGCGTCGTTCTTGCCTACCTGCTCCGTGAGACATACGGTAGCAGCGTCGTCAGAAGCATAATATTCCTAGGAATGGTCCTACCGGGCGTTGTGAGCGGTCTGGTCATAAGGTTCATGTTCGACGCAGACATAGGCGTCTTCCCCAGAGTGTTCTCCCTGCTTGGCGTACAGGAGCTGGCGAGGACTTGGACAATATACCCTCAAACCGCGCTCTTCGCCCTAATCCTGGGCTCCGTGTGGCTCTGGCTGGGCTTCAGCGTGACGATATTCTCGGCGGGGCTTGACGCGATACCGAGAACGACCATTGAGGCCGCTGTGATCGACGGCGCTTCTCCTGTGCAGGTTTTCTTCAAGGTGGTGCTTCCGCAGCTTAGGCCCGTAACGCTGGTTGTGGCGCTAATGACCATAATGTGGATACTCAAGATATTCGACATCGTCTACGTGGCTACAGGAGGTGGTCCCGGGGGCTCTTCCACAGTTCTCGCCCTTATAATGTACAACTACTTCGCCAGTGCCCTCGAGTACAACAAGGCTGCGGCTGTAGCCACGATCCTCGCCCTGCTCACGCTAGTACCCGCCACCATGTACGTTAAGAGCGTCCTCTCGGGTGAGAAACAGTGAGGAGGCGTGTTAGCGTCAAGAAAGTCGCCATCTCATCGGCACTCCTGGTTTTCGCTGCGCTGTGGTCCCTCCCGTTCGTAGGATTAGTCGTGACTTCCCTGAAGCCCTACTCCGAGGTCATACTTCAGGGCTGGTGGAGCATCGGCGGCACGTACAGCCTCAAGAACTATTTCGAGGCGCTCCAAAACCCGTCCTACAACCTCCTAGCAGGTTTCAGGAACTCGCTGGTCGTCGCAACCGCTAGCACGCTCCTGCCCGTTCTCCTTGCATCCCTTCTGGCGTACTCCCTCACCTACCTGAGCTTTAGAGGCAAGACCCTGCTCTTCGTTTCAATCCTGTTCATGATGTCAGTCCCCCAGCAGATGGTGGTGATCCCGCTTTACCTACTCTATGCAAGGGTGGGGTTGCTGGACAAGCTGATAGGCCTCATACTCCTCCACTCAGCTTGGGGCGTTCCGTGGATAACGTTCTTCATGAGAAACTACCTGAGGCTGATCCCGAGTAGCCTCGTTGAATCGGCCCGTGTGGACGGGGCATCTGAGGCAACGATCTTGCTCAAAGTCCTCCTTCCTGTAGTTGTGCCCGCTGTAATAGCGGCCTCCGCGATACAGTTCACGTGGGTGTGGGGAGACTTTTTCTACGCGATGGTGTTCCTAGCGTCTCCGGACAACTGGGTCATAACCCAGCGGATCGCGCTCCTAAAAGGGGAGTACCACATCGACTGGGGTCTTCTAAGCGCCGGAGCTATACTTGCGCTGATCCCGCCGCTCCTGATATACACGGCTTTCAGAAGATACTACGTGAGGGGCTTCGCGGGTTGGGCCATAAAAGGCTAAGACTTTTCTCTAGAGCGGGGTTATCCTGAACACTCTACCCTCGAACTCCTCGAGCGTCGCTCCGCGACCACCCACACTCACTCTGCCCGCGGCGGTGTTGAGGATAAGAGAGATCTGCACACCATTCCCGTTCTCAATAAGGTCTATAACCTCACCCTCTAGAACACCCCTTACCCCCTGCCTGCTGAAGCCCTCCACCACAACTCTAGCCGTGTGCGACTCCTCCATGCACCTCCTCACGAACCCTGCAGCCAGCCATACATCTGTGAAGCTCACCACCCTTCCTGGCGCCGGCTGAAATCCTTTGACTATGTCCCCCACCCTCCACACCGAGTGGTAGTAGAAGTCTGACAGCATCCGGAGAAGCCCCTCCTCCGTTATCTCGAGGATGTACGTTCTCTCAAGGATAAAAGCCCTCGAGGAGTCTATGATTACAAGGGGGGTTATTGGGATACGTCTTACCCTGATCTCGCAGTTCCCCTTTGCGAGGGAACTATCAAACCCGCTCTTTAGGAAGTCTCCGTATAGGGTGATTGCTAGTGACGCGCCCCCGGATTCGCTGGCTAGAGCGCTCAAGCTGCCGCTGAGAGCGGTGAAAGTCTCCAGGTTTAGCCCGGTTGCGACCTCGTAGTTTGCGCTTTCAATAGCTCTCCTTATACGCGTTAAAGCCTCCTCCCTATTTTTGATGACCCAGACGTCAGGAGGCTCAGTGGTGAAGGTGCTACCTCTCAGCTCCTTCAGCTCCTCCTGGATCTGAGATTTTAGAGACGCCAGCTCACCCATCTTGGAGCTTACCACACGTTCGATCGAGGAAAGCGGGTCTGTCACCCGGTACTTCTTAGGTTTACCCAGTTTAATGTCCACAAGACCCATTGCGCTGAGCGAATCGAGGACGCTGTACACGCGAGGTTGGGGGACGCCGGTGGTAGCTGAGATTTCACCAGCTGTTCTAGGCACCCCATCGAGTAAGACCGCTAGGACCTTAGCCTCGTACGGCTTGAGACCCACCTGCCTCAACAGCCTGTACACTCTCTCCGACATCCTCCCGCATAGATACCTGCGTAAATAAAAATATATTTAATCCATCAACTACTACCTTAAAGTGGTAGTGAAATGAGAGCGAAGCCAAAGTACGCGAGAAGGGCTGAGGACTACAGGAGCATTATCGGCGACGGCGCCTACAACGAGCTCCTACAGGTCGCAGCGAGGCTTGAGGGGAAGCGAGTCGTCCACGTAAACTCGACGAGCTACGGCGGAGGTGTGGCTGAAATACTCCACAGCATGGTCCCCCTCATGAGATCACTAGGCATCGACGCTGACTGGCAGGTTCTTGAGGCTGAGCCAGACTTCTTCCAGGTGACAAAGAAGATCCACAACGCCCTGCAGGGCAACACGCAGGTTGAGCTAACAGAGGAGGAGTGGAAAACCTACATGAAGTGGAACCAGTACAACGCCGAAACACTAGACCTCGACGCTGACATCGTGCTCGTACACGACCCACAGCCAATGGCTATACCTCTTTTCGCGAAAAAGAGGGGGAGAATATGGGTTTGGCGGTGCCACATAGATGTCTCCACACCAAACCAAAAAGTCTATGGTCTTATCTCTCAGCTGCTACCCCTCTACGAGGGCGTCATCGTACACACAAAGGATTACGTGAAACCAGAATTCGCGGACCGCGCCCTCGTCTCCCCGCCGAGCATAGACCCCTTGAGCGACAAGAACAGGCCGCTCGACTCAAGCCTCATTGAGAACATCGCTGGGAAGTTCGGGGTTGACACCTCAAAACCCATCCTCGCGAAGGTGGCGAGGTTCGACCCCTGGAAGGACGTCTTCTCGGCCGTCGACGTCTACAGAGTTGTTGCCAGGAGCCACCCGGGGACGCAGCTCCTCCTAATCTCCTCCATGGCGCGCGACGACCCAGAGGGGGCGTTGTTCTACGAGAAAGTCCGGGACTACGTGGCCGGCGACGAAAACATCCATATGCTCACAGACCAGCAGGGCGTCCACGACCTAGAGGTTAACGCGCTGCAGCGCGTAACTACCGTTGGCCTCCACACGGCGATCAGGGAGGGCTTCGGGCTCGCGGTAACAGAGTTCCTGTGGAAGAGCGTGCCAGTGGTTGCTAGGCCCGTGGGAGGGGTCAAGCTGCAGGTGATAGATGGGCGTACTGGGCTCACGGGATGGAGTGTGCCCGAGCTGGCCGAAAAGGCGGCCAGGCTCCTGAGCGAACCCGGCACGAGGGCAAGGCTCGGGGAAGCGGGCAGGGAGCACGTGCTCGAGAACTTCGTCATCACTCGGCACGTTCAAAGGTACTTGGCCTTCTTCTCCAGCCTTCTATGCGGTTATTAGCATATACGCATACATATCGATATTTTTACATGAAAATATCGAGAGCTGTACATAAGGTTTTATATATGTTTTGATACGTGTTTAATAACGTATGACGGAGATCACAAGGAGGGACGCCATCAAGCTCGGCGCCTTCCTCGCCGCGGCCACGGCCGTTAAGTGGCCCGTAAGCCTTGTCGTGAAGCCTCCAAGCCAGCCCCAGAGCCTCGCGGCTGAGGAGAAAGCCCCCGTGATGTGCAACATGTGCGGCGCCGGTTGCGGGCTGTACTTCGTCAAGAGGAACGGGACCATGTACTTTGAGCCCAACCCGGAGCACCCCCAGCCGGGCCTCTGCGCTAGGGCGGCCTCGTCCATCCAGCTCTGGAACCACCCCCTCCGGCTGAAGAAGCCGCTTAAGAGGGTCGGCGAGAGGGGCGAGGCTAAGTTCCAGGAGGTCGACTGGGACACCGCCCTCAACGAGATCACGCAGAAGCTGAAGGAGATAATATCCAAGTACGGGCCCGAGAGCGTCGTGTTCACGTACCACGACTTCTACGCGTGGCACCTGCCGCTCATAGCCTACACTCTAGGCACCCCCAACATAATCCAGCACGCCTCCTGTTGCCACAACGCCTCCACCTACGCCCGGCAGCTCGTGCTCGCCGCCGGAGGCCCGCCCGCCGTGGACCCCGACTACGAGAACGCCCGCTACATAGTGTTCGTCGGCAGGGTCCTGAACGCCGCGATGGGGATGGTTCAGAGGCTTCAGAAGGCCCGCGAGAGGGGCGTGAAGTTGGTGTTCGTTGACCCGAGGATGGGCAACGCCGCGATGTCCGAGGCCGAGTGGGTCCCGATCATACCCGGGACCGACGCCGCCTTCCTGCTCTCCATGATACACGTGATCATCCAGGAGAAGCTCTACGACGAGCCCTGGGTCAAGAAGTACACGAACGCCTGCCTCCTCATAAAGCCCGACGGCTCCGCGCTCACCGGGAAGGACATCGGGAAGGACACCTCCGACTTCATGGTGTACGACCTCGACGCGAAGGACTTCGTGAGCTACAAGGCGGCCAAGAACCCGGCGCTCGAGTGGGAGGGCGAGGCCCCTGGCGTCGGCAAGGTCAGGACCGCCTTCACCCTGCTTAAGGAGAGGGCCGCGCAGTACCCGCCCGAGGAGGCCGAGAAGATCACCGGCGTGCCCGCCGAGACGATCAGGAGGATCGCCCGGGAGTTCGCTACAGCGAAGGGCGTCGTGGAGGACGGCTGGTGGAGTTCGAAGAACGCCAACGACTCCGACGCATTCAGGGCAGCGCTCACCCTGAACGCGCTCGTCGGAAGCATAGAGACGAGGGGAGGCCTCTACATCCAGCTGGGCGCGAAGTTCCCCGCCTCAGCCACAGCGGCGGCCGACAAGGTGACAACGATCACGGGCGGCACGCTGCCCCCGATCACGGCGAAGAGGATCGACACGCTGAAGTACCCCGCCGTCCCGCACGTCTTCGACGCCGTTCTAGACGCGGTGCTGACCAGCCAGCCGTACCCCGTCAAGGCCCTCTTCATCGTCGGCACGGAGCCCTTCACCCGGGACGTGAACACCCAGAAGCTCATCGAGGCGCTGAAGAAGCTCGACCTCGTCGTTGTGATAGACGTCGTGCCAAACGACAGCGTCGACTGGGCGGACTACGTGCTCCCCGACAACATCTACCTCGAGCGCGAGGAGCTGGCGACGGTGAAGTGGACGCCGCATGCCGCCATACAGCTCTCCCACAAGGTTCTCGACCCGCCGCCCGGAGTCGACGCAAGGAACGGCTTCTGGATCATGATGGAGATCGTCAGGCGCACAGTCCCCGACAGGGCGGCAGCGGTCGGCTACACGGAGAAGTACGCTGACTATCACAACTTCGAGGAGTTCGAGATCCTGGTGAAGAAGAAGGTCCTGGAGAGCCTGTCCAAGGGCTGGAACGTGCCGGTGGAGGAGATCGAGAAAGCCCTGGAGACGAAGGGCTTCTACGTGTTCAAGCAGTGGACGCCGAAGGCCGGGCCCGGGACGCTCGGTACACCCAGCGGTCTCGTGGAGATTTACAGCCTCCGCGCCCTCCAGTACAAGGACGACCCGCTGCCGAAGTGGAAGCCTCCGCCCTACAAGAAGCCCACAGCCCCCAACGAGTTCTACCTCGTGAACGGCCGGGACCAGTTCGTGACCGTGCACGCGGTTTGGACGAAGAACATTATCTTCCTCGCCGACAGGAGGGTCTGGATGAACCCGAAGGACGCCGAGCGCCTGGGTATAAGGGACGGGGACCTGATCGAGCTCGAGGGCCTCGACAACGGAGTCAAGCAGAGGGCGCGCGTTAGGGTGACGAACCGCGTCCGCGAGGGCGTCCTATTCGTCTACAACAGAGCCGGAGGCAGGACGTCGAAGCTGATAAGCGGGGAGTACGAGGTCATGAAGGAGGGCATCAACCCCAACAAGTTCACTCTAAGCTGGCTCGAGCCCCTGAACGGTTCAACTGGTCTTAACTCTACCGTTAGGGTCATGAGGGTGGGAGCATGAGGCTGGCGCACCTCTGGGACCAGTCCACATGCATAGGGTGCGGCGCCTGCATAGCCGCCTGCAACGCGGCTAACTACGGCTCCAGCACCAGGGAGAACAGGACGTGGGGCTGGATCAGGAGCAACATCAGGAGGATCAACTTCGACCTCAAGGCGAAGCCTTACATGCTTCTCGTGCAGTGCCAGCACTGCGACAACGCCCCCTGCGTCGCCGTCTGCCCCACGGGCGCGAGCTACAAGGACAAGGACGGCCTGGTCAAGATCAACCCCGCGCTGTGCATCGGGTGCAAGTACTGCATGACCGCGTGCCCCTACGGGGCCAGGTGGCTGGACGACGAGACCGGCCTACCAGAGAAATGCATGGGGGAGGAGTGCCAGAGCAGGGTGGCCGCGGGCCTCGAGCCCGTCTGCGTGGCGGTGTGCCCGGCCGGCGCCAGGGCCTTCGGCGACATCGACGATCCCAACAGCGAGATCAGCAAGAGGCTGGCTTCAGGCCGCATAATCAGGTTGCTCGAGTATAAGGGCACTGAGCCCAAGTTCTTCGTAAGGGTGGGACCATGAGCTTCCAGGAGGTTTGGTCTCCGTTCCTGATAGGGCCTTTCCTGTGGTTTGCAGGGATAGCAGGGATGGGTAGCGTGGCGTACGCGCTGATGCGCTTCGCGAAAGTGGAGGAGAAGCTGCGCGAGCTCTCGCTCACTGTCTTCGGGAGCGTTGTGCTGGCACTGCTGTTCGTCGTCGCCGACCTCTCCCGGCCGGCCAACATGCCCCTAGCCATCCTGGGCTCGCTGGCGAGCGGAGTGTTCCTAGCGAAGCTGGCCGTCTCCTGGATGACCCTCGGTATCAGCCTGCTTTTCCTCCTGCTCCTCGCCACCCTAGCCGTAGCGCTCAGGCACACGGCCCTGCCGGCGATGGCTAAGATCACCGACAACAAGTACTTCCTGGCAGTGCTAGCCCTGATCGGCCTGCTCGTTACGCTCTACAGCGGCTTCCTCATCTCCTCGGCGCCCGGCGTACCGTTCTGGAACACCTCGCTGATACCAATACTGTGGCTGATCAGCGCCTCGATATGCGCGGTCGCTATCCTCAAAATACTGGTTCACGACGAGAGGGTTACGAGGTTCCTCACCACGAGCGGCCTAGCCCTGGACGTGGCCGAGCTTGCGGCCCTGGCAGCACTGATCAACGTCGCCCTCTACTCCGGCAACGTCGCCGCGAAGATGAGCGCCGAAGCGCTACTCGTCGGCGAGCTCGCGGCGGCCTTCTGGATCGGCCTAGTGCTCCTCGGCGTCCTAGCGCCGCTAGCCCTCGGCCTCCTCCTCCTGAAGAAGGAGGACCGAAGGCTGGCCCTCGCGGCCGCTATCCTGGGCCTGCTCGGAGCCTTGGTGCTAAGGACCCTCGTGATACAAGCGGGAATATTCGAAGTGCTAGGTCTCTAAGGACAAAGTCTAACAAAATAATTCTTTTTTACCTTTAATTTTTACTTTTCACTTTTGCAAAAAACCTCTGTATTGCTACTTACACAGAGCGAAGATCCGCAGGCACAGAGCGACGTGTAAGCCGCCACACACTATGTGATGCGCAGAACTCTCGACCTATTGCCATCGAACCCCAGTAGCTTTCTAGAGGCATGAGAAAGGGGAGGGGCGCATCGAGAACCGGGGTTCCATAAAATGTGTTCTATGCTTGCAAGCTTGACCTTGCTAGGTGCCGCGAAACTAGCGACGCTTTCCCGGCGCTGAATAACGCGCTGTGAGAGCGCCAACTTTATTTACCGCTTAGCAGTATACAAGAGTAAGGGTATACGGTGGGAGAAGTGCCCTCCGATGTAATTTCTGTCAGAGTGCGGCGGGGTCTTAAGGAGGAGGCTGCGAAGCTGGGGATAGACGTAAGGGAGGTCGTTGAGAGAGCCCTCGAGGAGGAGGTTCGCAAGGTTAAAAGGGAGAGGTTCAAGGCGCTCGTTGAGGAGGCCCTGAGATCCATGGACGTAGGTTTCGAGGAGTGGGCTTCCGCGGTTAAGGAGTCGAGGCTCGAGAGGTAGGGTATGGCCCCCAGGTTTCTGCTGGACGCTTCAGCCGTTTACCCGCTCGTAGCCACTCTTAAAGAGGAGTTCGTGGATCACGCGAGGCTGTTTGCCGTGCTCGACCTAACAGCGTATGAGGTGGGAAATGCGTTGCTGAAAGAGTATAGGAAGGGCAGTATCCGGGACCTCGACGCCGCCCTTAGGCTCTTCGAGAGTGCGCTCAGCTATGTAACAGTGCTTAACTTCCCTGGGATTTCGGAGGTCTTAAAGCTCGCGTACAGTGAGAACCTAACTTTCTACGATGCAGCCTATCTCTACTCGGCCAGAGCTCGCCGGATGAGGCTCGTCACGGAAGACCGGGATCTGCTTCGGTTTCCCGAGTCTATCAACGTGAGAAGCCTCCTGGAGGCGCTGGGCTCTAACTCCGAAATCACCTGAAGGTCTCTGCTCAAGTCCTGACGCCTCGCTTTACTAGTGAAGTCAACATCACCTCGCGGCACTTACCTGAGCTCAGCACCGGTTTATGCTCCATTGTCTCGAAGGTGCCAGGGATGCACGATGTCGCATGAGCCTGACAGCTGCTCACCATTCATCGCCTTTAGGGTACTTCCTTTAACTTCTCTTCATTTCTCGGTTGTTTAGGGAAAGTATGAGACGAACAGGGAAAACAGGGGAAAACGAGAGAATGACTATCGCCCTGGAGTACCACCAGAGGCCAGAGTTCCGGGGGCTAGCAGAGCTACAGGACTTGAGTTTCTCAAAACACTTTCAGGTTGAACCCGATGAGCCTAGTATAGTCCTTTTCGAAGTAGAAGTGCCCCTCCACGCTCCCCCTTTAACTGCCCCCACTGGCCCCCTTAACTCCTCGTCATTTTTCTTCGGCCTCGGGGTTGCCCCACGGGGGCGACGCATCGCCCAGTGGGCCTGCCCCTCTCGGGGGCTTCCGGGGAGGAGCAGCCGGCGGCCGCCACGCCTCAGCGGCAGCGGCGGCCAACTGCTCTACCGTCGTGCGTGGCGTTGAGGAGGTTTATCTCCCTTTCGGAGTGTAGGCTGAAAGTGAAGCCACTCGCTACACCCTCTCTGGGAGTGTGGCTCAGGGCGGCGGAGCTGGCGACCACGTGAGGCTTATCGACCACGGCTACCCGAGGAGAAGCCCGCACCCCGCAGGCGTCACCGTCCCCGTTAATGAGAAGGCACTGTGGGTGCTGGCAGTTGGCGAGAGTAAAGAGCAGTGAGGGCAGGCTGGCCTGGGCGCTGGTGAGGTGCGCCCTCTACGGCCACTGCGACGAAAAGCTAACTGAGAATCATGGGGACCTGCTCGAGGCTTTAGGTGAGCCGTAATCATCTTTCCCCGATAAGCCCGCGGAGTGGCTCTACCGCGCCGTGTACAGGCTCCTCGCCGGGAAGGTTGAGAGGGTTGGCGTGGAGCACTGGCTTGTCAAAGGGCTAGCGGAGCTGGGAGACACGTACCCCTGGTACAACGTGTGGATCCACGGGGAAAATACAGGTGCGACTGCTTCTCCAGCATACGGCTACGTCCGCAAGGCCAGGATATACACGCATATAGCGACGGTCATGCTATACCGGAGGCAGCTCCGGCTCCGCGCCGGATGAGCTTGAGCGCCTGCTCGCCGCATGCCAGCTCCTCGAGGCTGTAGCCGAGCAACGCGAGGACTACCCGTTGCGGATGGGGGCTTAAATCTGCTTCTCCCTGAAGGATAGATTTATTAGGTCAGGAGGAGTTGTCGAGGCGGGCGTTTGCCCTGGAAGCTGGAGCACGTTGGTAAGCGGAAGGAGTCTCGGGTCATACTGGCGCTCGACTACTTCAAAGGGGAAGACCCGCTAGCCTACTGGACTCACCTTCTCGGCAGAACCGCGCACCTGCTAGCCGGGGTTAAGATCGGCCTCCCAGCTTTCATTAGAGCGGGACCTACTGGCGTGGCGAGGCTCATCGAGGGCTACCGCGAAGACCTCTACTTCCTCGCCGACTTCAAGCTAGCAGACATAGGAGACATCGTCTCCGAGGAGCTTTCCCTGCTGGAGGCCCTCGGCTTCGACGGGGCCATAGTCCACCTCTTCCCGCGCTGCCTCAGCAAGGTGCCCGCGGTCTCGCTGGACGTATTCGGGCTCGCCTCCATGACCTGCCCCAACAGCCTTGTCGACGCGCACTTCCAGGAGTTGCTGGACTACGCGTCTGAGCTCGGGCTTAGAGGCCTCGTCGTCGCGGCCACCAAGCCGAGCACGATACGCGCCGCCAGGGAGAGGCTGAGGGAGGCGGTCATCCTCTCGCCCGGCGTGGGGGTTCAGGGCGCGCCTCCGGCCTCCGCGCTGCGCGCTGGAGCTGATTTCGAGATCGTAGGGAGGTCTGTCGTCCTGGCCGAAGACCCCCTGGGCGAGCTCGAGAGGATAGTTGAGGCTCAAAGGGTGGTTTTGCATGGGGGTTGAGGAGCTGCTTTGGAGCGTTGGCGCCGTGCAGCGGGGCGTTTTCAAGCTGTCCTCGGGGAAGGTTAGCAACGTTTACGTCGACTTGAGGAAGCTCCCGTCCCACCCAAGGGAGTTCAAGCTCCTGATAGACGAGATGGCCCGCGAGGCGCTCAAGCACAGGTTCGACGCCGTCTGCGGCATCGCTGTGGGGGGTCTGCCCCTCGCAACGGGGGTCGCTCTAGCTCTCTCGAAGCCGCTGGTCTACGTTCGGAGGGACAGGAAGGACCACGGCACGCAGAGGCAGCTCGAGGGGGACTTTGAGCCCGGCGCTAAGGTTCTCCTGCTCGACGACGTCGCCACGACCGGCGGTTCCCTTCTCGAGGCGCTCCGCGTGGCTAGAGCCCACGGGCTCGTCGAAGACACCGCTCTAGTCGTGGTGGACAGGGAGGAGGGCGCCCGCGAAGCGCTCGAGGCCGAGGGGGTCAAGCTAGTAAGCCTGACGACGCTGAGGAAGCTCCTCGAGGTGGAGCCGCGTGCTTAGGGGCAGGGACGTCCTCTCAATCCTGGACTTCAGCCGCGAGGAGCTGGAGGAGCTGTTCGCCGAGACCGACCGCGTGAGGTCGAACCCCGCGGCGTACGCGGGTGCTCTCTCGGGCTTCATCATGGCGACCGCCTTCTTCGAGCCCAGCACGCGGACGAGGCTGAGCTTTCAGTCCGCGATGCTGAAGCTGGGAGGCTCCTACATAGACCTCGGTGAGCTGGAGAGGAGCTCGGTGGCCAAGGGGGAGAACTTCGCCGACACGATAAGGATGCTCGACTCCTACGCCGACGTGATTGTCGTGAGGCACAGGCTTGAGGGGGCGGCGAGGTACGCGGCGGAGATAGCCGAGGCCCCGGTGATCAACGCGGGCGACGGGAGGAAGCACCACCCAACCCAGGCTATGCTCGACCTCTACACCGTGAGGAGCGCCAAGGGAAGGGTCGACGGGCTGACCTACGGAGTGCTCGGCGACCTGAGGTTCGGGCGCGCGGCGGCCAGCTTCATCCTAGCCCTCTCGAAGTTCAGGCCTAGGAAGGTTTACCTGGTCTCTCCCCCTCTCCTCAGAGCCAGGCCGGAGGTTGTGGAGGTCTTGGAGAAGGCGGGCGTCAGCTACGAGGAGGTGTCGGACCTCGAGAGTGTTCTGCCGGAGCTTGACGTCCTCTACGTCACGCGGGTGCAGAAGGAGCGCTTCCCCGACCCGGCGGAGTACGAGAAGGTGAAGGGCAGCTACGTCGTGACCTCTAAGAGCCTCGCCAGGGCCAAGGAAGACCTGGTGGTCATGCACCCCTTGCCTAGGGTGGATGAGATCGCGTTCGACGTGGACCGGACGAGGCACGCGTACTACTTCGAGCAGGCGAAGCTGGGGGTTTGGGTGAGGATGGCGTTGCTCAAGCTGATACTTAAGGGGTGAGAATGTGGAGGACAGGCTGATCGTGCGTAAGATCAGAAACGGGACGGTCATAGACCACATCCCGGCTGGAAGGTCCCTCGACGTCCTGAAGATCCTCGGCATCTCAGGGAGGGAGGGCGCAACTGTAGCCCTGGTGATGCACGTGGAGAGCAGGAAGCTGGGCAGAAAGGACATCGTGAAGATAGAGGACAGGTTCCTCAAGCCCGAAGAGGTCGACAAGATCGCCCTCATCGCTCCGACAGCCACGATCAACATCGTTCGCGACTACCAGGTCGTGGAGAAGAGGAGGGTCAGCGTCCCGGAGGAGATCGTGGGCATCCTGAGGTGCGTCAACCCCCTCTGCGTCTCGAACTCGCCTCGCGAGCCCATCACGCCAAGGATAATCGTGGTCTCCCGTCAGCCCCTCAAGCTCAGGTGCGCCTACTGCGACGAGGAGTTCGGAGAGGAGGCGCTGTCCCAGCTGGTGTCTCAGTAGTGTACCTGCGGGCGCCCGTCAAGGAGGCGAGGAGAGCCGGGAGCACAACGATCCTAAAGCTGTCCGTCGAGCTGGCCACACCGAAGCCCGGACAGTTCGTCATGCTCTGGGTGCCCGGTGTCGGCGAGATACCGCTAAGCGTCGCGGACTACAGCGACGGGGAGCTCCTGCTCGCCATCACCAGGAAGGGTAAGGTGACGGGCTACATATACGACGCCGTGCACAGCGGGTCAGTGCTCCACGTGAGAGGCCCCTACGGCGTCCCGTTCACGGTGCCACCGAGCGGATCCAGGGTGCTCCTGGTAGGGGGCGGGAGCGGGGTGGCCCCCCTGCACTTCCTCGCTCGCGTCTCAAGAGAAGCCGGGGCCTCGTGCAGCGCCGTCCTAGGCTTCAGGACGGCGAGAGAGGTCTTCCTCGCCGACTCATTCCAGCGCTACTGCCGGGTGGTGCTCACCACAGACGACGGCAGCCTGGGTGTTAAGGGGCTTGCCTCCGACGAGGCCTCGCGCCTCATCTCGGAGGGGCCCGTTGACGCGGTGTACGCCTGCGGGCCGGAGCCGCTCATCGAGAAAGCGCTCTCGCTTGCCCTGGAGAGGGGGGTTCGCTTCGAGGCCTCGATGGAGAGGTACATGAGGTGCGCTGTAGGAGTATGCGGCTCGTGCGTCCTGGAGCCCGTCGGGTTGCGGGTTTGCAGGGACGGGCCTGTCTTCGGGGGAGAAGTTCTCTCTAAAGTGTTTTTCAAAAATAGAATTCTTTACTGGAAATAGAGTTCTTTACTGGGCCTCGTCCTCGAACTCTATCACTCCAGTCCCGTAGCCCCTGATAGAAACCTCCACGCTGACCTTGTGCTTGCCCTTCGAGTAGGGGCCCTTAACGCGGAGTTCTAGCTCCGCGCCGACGGGGACCTCCAGCGGCTGCGAGGGGGACGGCTGGCTAGTGTAGGGTTGCCCGTTGAGCAGGAGTTGCACGTCTTCCTGCTTGACGGGGTTGCCGTCCACCTGAACTTTAACAGGGGCGTCGACCTGAGCTGTCGCCAGCGTGTTCCTGAGCTTGAAGGACAGCTCCTCGCCGGTCGCCCGCATGCTACCCTTCACGTAAAGCCTCCTGAGGAGGGCCTTAGGTATGTAACCCATGCCTACCGAAAAAGCAAAGTAAGAGCTGGCGTTTAAGCTTTTTCACTCTTTGCAGCAAAGCTTATTACGCAACGCTACAACTGAGACGTGTGACCCAGCTGAAGCGAAAATTCATCCTGACGGGCCACAGGGGCGCCGAGGCCCTAGCTCCCGAGAACACCCTCCCGAGCTTCCTCAAGGCCCTGGAGTGCGGCGCGACGGGCATCGAGTTCGACGTGCGCAGGACCCTCGACGGAGTGGCCGTCATCGCCCACGACGACGAGCTTGACCGCGTCGCGGGGGTAAACCTCAAGGTGAGCGAATCCAGATACAGCGACCTGCAGAAGGTGCGGGTCGGGGGCTTAGCAAGGGTTCCGACACTAAGGGAGGTGCTCGCGCTAGCTAAAGGCAGGCTATACGTCGACATCGAGATCAAGGTTCAGGGAGTCGAGGAAGAGGTCGCCGAGGCGCTCCGAGAGCTCGACATGCTCGACGAGGCGCTCGTGACGTCGTTTCTCCCAGCCCCGCTTGAGAAGCTGAGGAAGCTCGAGCCCCAGCTGGACATCGGTGTCCTCGTCGAGGAGTGGGACGACGAGTACCTGGACATAGCCCGCAGGCTCGGAGCCGTCGCCATCCTGCCGTCGCACGAGATCCTGACGAGGGACCTCGTCGCGAAGATCAAGCGGGAAGGCTACAGCGTGATCACGTGGACCGTGAACAGCCTCGAGGAGGCGGAGAGGCTTGTAGAAATGGGGGTGGACGGCATAATCACCGACAACCCCTGCCTCTTGAAGCCCATCAGAGAGAAAGCAGCGTTATAGGCCTGTTTTTCCAATCATTTGGCGTGCGCCGCGTAAAGGCGTTTGCGCTACTGGCTCTAGCCCTATTAGCTGGCTACACGCTCACCCTCAACGCGCCCAAAGCAGGCCCTGGCGTTTCGAGCGTGGAGGTGAAGGAGGCGGTGTTCGGCACCATCGAGCAGGGCGCCTTCCTCCCCCGCCCCAGCAGGACCTTCCGGGTCGGCGAGACCCTGGCTGTTCGAGTCAACGTCGTGGTTTCCGCCAGCCCCGGAACCCTGTACACCCTCTCCCTTGCAGTTGAGGTTCGGGACCCGCTGGGAGCCGTCCTGGCTACCAGCAACTCGAGCAGGTCTGCCAGGCTAGCGGGGGGAAGCGAGGAGTGGGTTTTCACGTTTGCCTACAACGTGACCCCTGATCTCATCACTGGGTACTACACTCTCCGGGTCACGGCTAGTGCTGGAGGCTTGGTGTCGTCCAGGAGGCTCGACTTCTTCATCGAGTCCTACGCGTCCACCAGAAACGTCTACGAGGTGACGTACACGGTCCAGCTTACGGGGATGGGCGAAGTCAAGATGCTCTACCTGGCACTGCCAACCAACACGTCCACAACAACCATAGTAGCCGGCCCGATGGTGACGCCAGCTCCGAGATCCCTGCAACGCGACGAGCAGGGCAACCTCTACGCCGTCTACACTGGAGTCCGCGTTAGCCCCGAGCCATTCAAGATAACGGTCCGCTTCGCGGCGCTAGAGACCGTGGCCTACGCACCTGGAGACGCGCCGGTAAGCTCCCTCACTCACCTCCCCGACTCGGTCAAACCGTTTCTAAGCCCTGAGGAGTACATCGAGTCCGACTCTCCGGAGATCAGAGCCCTGTCCCGCAGCCTGACCGCCGGCTCGAGAACAGTGCTCGAGGCGGTTAGGAGGATAGCCGACTACACCTCCACGCAGATACAGTACAACCCCGCTCTCGGCACGATCTCCCTTTCGTGGAGCCTGGGGGCTTTATGGACGCTCCACTCCCGGCAGGGCGTCTGCCTGCAGTACTCCAGGCTCTTCGTGGCGTTGGCCAGGGCCTCCGGCATCCCAGCTAGGGTTGTCGGGGGCCTGCTGGCGCTCCCGCCCGGGGGCGAGGACCGCGAGTACCTCCACGCCTGGGCCGAGATCTACGTACCCGGCTACGGCTGGCTACCCGTCGAGCCGCAGAAGCCTGGCAGCAGGGTTGGGGTGAGCCCCCCGGGGCCGGGCTACATACGCCTCGTGGCGGGCCTCGGTGGGAAAGCCGGGAGCATTCCGCAGGCGTTCCTGTACTACGAGTACACGGGAAGCGTCGAGGTAGAGCAGAGCTACTCGTACAAGCAGACATCGCTTGAAAAATTCCGCGGCGGGGTGAGCCTGGTTATCTCGTACAACCCCCAAGTGCTCTTCGGAGACACCGAGAAGTTCTCAATAGAGACACAGCCAGGGACAAAGTGCGAGGTCTCGGTCACAAAGCCGGACGGGTCGCAGTACGTGTTTACCCGGGACTGCCCCTGCTCCTTCGAGCTCAAGGCTGACAAGACAGGCGTGTGGCGGGTCGAGGTCTTCGCCGCAAACCCCGAGCTCGTACCCGCCTACGAGAGGGTCAACTTCACCGTTTCGCCAAGGCCTCTCAGCCTCTCAGTAAGCACTGGGGATGTACTCCTCTTTAAGAGCGCGGTGTTCACTGTGGAGACGCGTCCCCCGGCGCCCGGGATAAACCTATCCGTAGTCTACGAGGACTGCGCGACAAGGAAGGTTTTCGCGCTGAGGACCGGAGAGGACGGCCTCGCCAGCTTCCAAGCTACTCCTCTCTTGCCGTGCCGGGTGAGGGTGCGTGTCTCCTCAGACGAGGAGGGTTACGAGCCAGCCCAGGCGTACATCGAGGTCACCCCCGGCCCACCTCAGGAACTTTACGCGGCGATACTTCTGCTCACGTCCCTCTGCGCGGTTCTCATACAGGCTAGGCGCAAGCGGCCGGGTTAGGAAAAGCATATTTCTAGGCCCCACGCCTCTTCAACGGGATGACGAGCAACCGGAGGGCTTGCTGAAGCGTGAAGACTGCGGCCGTATCTGACCGAAAAATCGCCACAAAACCTTATAAGGAAGTGTTTCAATGTATAAAGCGTGTCTCGGAACATCGACCACCACAAGCCCTACGAGCTTGGGCGCGTGGTGGCCCTGAGCTCGACGTCCGCTTACATGTTCAGGGTTGTTTTCCGCGAAGAAGCCTTGACCGCGAAAGGGGTGCTGGCCCGCTGCTTGGAGTGCTTCTCTAGGGCCGACGCGCCGGTGCTCTCACTTCACGTGTCCTGGAGCGACAGGTCCCGAGACCTCTGGGCCTTCATAGTGGCGGGGATCCGGGACCCGGCAACCGCAAAGAGGGTAGCTGAATGCTTGGGTCAGGTGAGTATGGTGGAGAGCGTGGACTACACTCCACCGGTGAGCAACGGTGTCGCCGCAGACCCGTGGGGCTATCCTCCTCTGCTCGGGGGCGAGAGGGCTATCATTCTGCGGGGAGAGGCCTTAAGAAATTTCCTGGTGTCGGGTTGGTCGCAGCTCGGGACGGGCTTCGGCTCAATACTCTACTACACGTTCTTCGAGGCGGGCGCCAGCCTTTACAGGGACTTCTACTCGAAGCTGCTGAAGGATAGGCGTAGCGTAGCTGTGCTGGCGGAGAGGGCTTTCACACTGATGGGATACGGCGTCCTCAAGATCCTCGAGTGGGGTGACGGTAGCTTCGTGGCGCGCGTGTACGACAACTTTGAGTGCCAGGCGCTGAAGGAGATAGAGGAGGCTGAGAGCATGATGATCAGGGGGTTGCTAGCCGGAATGGTCGCCGCAAGCTGGGGTCAAAGCATCAAGGGTGTTCTGCCCGAGGAGACAAAGTGCATCAAGAGGGGGGATCCGTACTGCGAGTTCGTAATCAGGAGGCGCTAAGTGATACCTTTATTTGAAGGGTGTGTCCCTTAGGTATCGTGAAGCTGAGCGTTTTCTCCGTGGGTGACGGCACCTACAGCTACGGCATTGTTGAGTTCGAGGAGGGGGAGAGCGTTCTCGAAGGGGTAGCGAAGAGTAGTCCCACGGCGCTGAAGGAGGAGCTCGGGAGGAGGCTCGGCTCGCCGCTCGCATCGCTGAGCCTCGCCTCAGGCGTCATGGACTACAAGGGTGAATTGTTGCTGATGATCTACGTTAGGGCGGAGCTCGAAGACGGCAGCGACTTCAGCTTGGAGATCTACCCTACCTCAGCTAGGAGCTTCTCGAACACGGGCGCGGAGGAGCACTTCGACATTCTCGTGAAGCTCTTCGACGCGCTGATGCCAGGCCTCAAGCTCCCTAAAGCCAGGATGATCGGGATCGCGTAGGCGGTGGCGATGAGGATCCTGCTAACCGGCGGGGCTGGCTTCATAGGCAGCCACCTCGCGGAGAGGCTCGTCAAGGAGGGGCACAGCGTCGTGGTCTTCGACAACTTCTCATCAGGAAAGATCGAGAACCTGTCGAGAATCCTACGCGATGTGGACGTCGTGAAGGGAGACCTTCGTTCGCGCAGCGACCTTGAGCGGGCCTTCGCCGGAGGCGTCGACGCGGTGTTCCACTTCGCGGCCAACCCGGAGGTGCGGGTCGGGGACCCCCAGGAGCACTTCGAGAACAACATCCTCGCTACGTACAACCTGCTTGAGGAGATGAGGAGGCGCGGCGTTAGGGACCTCGTGTTCGCCTCGACGAGCACGGTGTACGGCGAGGCCTCGAAGCTCCCCACACCCGAGGACTACGGCCCGATGAAGCCGATATCCCTGTACGGGGCCTCGAAGCTCTCCTGCGAGGCCCTCATCTCCTCCTACGCTTACACGTTCCGGTTCAAGGCCGTGGCCCTGAGGTACGCGAACGTTGTCGGGCCCAGGGCCAAGAGGGGTGTCGTCAGGGACTTCGTCCTGAAGCTGCTCAACAACCCCCGGGAGCTCGAGATCCTCGGGGACGGAACCCAGAGGAAGAGCTACGTGTGGGTCGAGGACGCCGTCGAGGCCACGCTGCTCGCGTGGCGCGGTACGCGGGGCGGCTTCGAGGCCTACAACGTGGGAAGCGAGGACTCGATCACGGTGGTGGAGGTCGCGGACATAGTCGTGGAGGTGATGGGGCTCAGCGGTGTGCAGTACAGGTTCACGGGTGGCGTCGACGGCGGGAGGGGATGGGTGGGCGACGTGAAGTACATGCATCTCGACATCTCAAAGCTTAAGTCCCTCGGCTGGAGGCCCAGGTACAGTAGCCGCGAAGCCGTGAGGAAGGCCGCGGAGAGCGCCCTCGAGGAGCTCAGAGGGTAGCGGTGAAAAGCGCGTAAGTCAGGGTGAGCCTGTCCAGCGTCATGGACCCCTCGTTCTTCAGGCTCCTCTTGATTTTCCCGTTTTCCCGGAGGAGGAAGAGTATCGTCGGCGAGACGTGCACGTCGAATATCTCGAAGAGCCTCTTGGAGTGCTCTGAGCTGCACTGCCTGGCGAACCAGTCACACAAGGCTATCATGAAGTACGTGTTGTCAGCCCGATCCGCGCTCTTCTCGACGAAGGTGAACCATGCCTTGTCAAAGCGCCTGCACGCTGGGCAAAACGTGTTGTCGAAGTATATGACGTGCACGCCGTTGTCGCCTAGCCAGAACCTGTCTAGGAGAACCCACCCCCTCTTCTCCCTCGAGTAGACGTACAAGCCGTTCGGTGTGCCGGGTCCGGGCTGAGCGTAAACCTCTGTCATATCGCCTACCACTATTAATAGAGCGATATATAAAATTTCTTTAAGGAGCGATCGTGGTGTAAGCTTTTAGGAGTGGCTGGTATACCGCGTTTGCCACTGTGGCCTTCAGGAGGAAGTCGAGGGCTATGAAGACGAGGGAGTAAACGAGAATCCTCCTCGCGCCGTCCTCCAGCCTAAGCCTGTGCTCCCTTAGCAGTAGCCATGAAACCCTTGAGAGGGCAGTCCCGAGCATGACGTACCCCACGACGCGGAGCACGGCGTACACGGGCCAGGAGAGAAGAGCCACCTCGAGGACGTGCTCCGGCTTCGCGAAGGTGAGCAGCACACCCACGTAGAAGTTCATGTAGTCGAGCAGGTAGGCTCCCATGAACAACCCCGCGAAACCGACCGTGAGGAGCGTCGCCACCGAGAAAACCGTCACCTCGACGATCTTCGGGAGGACGAAGAGGGAGGGGTCTCCCTCAGCGCCCCTACCGGTTCTAATCCAGTCGAACATCTCCCTCACGTAGCTCTCTCCCTTTGCGATCATGCCTCCAGCTTGCATTCCCTGCGTGTATGAATAGTAGGCTACGAGCATCGTCGACAATAGCGCCCAGCCGTAGACTAGCGCCTGCGCGGCCCACAGCCTGTTCGCCGAGACCATCTTCAGGAAGCCAGGGTACACGGCGAGTGTTAGGCACAGCGGGAGGAGAAGCGGGTTAGCCTTAGCTAGGAGAAGGCCGACGTAGAAGGCTACCACCGTGGCGGCTAGCGTCGAGACAAGGCACAGCGGCATGTTTTCGCAGTATCGGGAAGGGTCCTCCAACGAGACCACCTGTTTTCCTTTTGCAAACGTTTATTTACGTGATCAAAGATTTATTTTTTGCAATGCCTGCTGTGGTCGTTAAAAACCTGGTTAAGGATTTCGGAGGCTTCAGGGCGCTCAGCGGCGTGAGCTTCACCGTTGAGGAGGGCGAGGTTTTCGGGCTCATAGGGCCGAACGGCGCCGGAAAGACGACCACGTTCAGGATACTCGCCGGCCTACTGTCACCGACCAGCGGCGAGGTGCTCGTCCTGGGCGAGAAGCCCGGCTCCCTAAAGGTCAAGAAGATGGTATCGTACCTGCCGGAGGACGCTGGGACGTACAGGAACATCACGGGCTACGAGTTCCTCCGCCTGGTGGCCGAGCTCTACTACGGGAAGACAAGGGAGGCTGAGGAGGCGCTCGAGATGGGGGTGAAGATAGCGGGGCTGGGCGAGAAGATCCACGAGAAGATGAAGTCCTACAGCAAGGGAATGAAGCGCAGGGTCCAGGTTGCCAGAGCCCTCATGGTTAAGCCCAAGCTGGCCATACTCGACGAGCCTACCTCGGGGCTCGACGTCGTTCAGGCCAAGGAGATACGCGACCTAGTCAAGGAGTACGCCCAGAGCCTAGGGGCAACCGTCCTTGTCTCGAGCCACAACATGCTTGAAGTCGAGGATATCTGCACCCGCGTTGCGCTGATTGATAAGGGCAGGATTCTCGAGGAGGGCCCCATCAAGGAGCTCGTCTCGAAGTACGGCGCCCGCAACCTGGAGGAGGTGTTCTTCACTGTTGTGAGGGGTGGTGGGAAGTGATCGCCCCGCTCCTCGCGAAGGAGGTTAAGGACCTGCTCAGAGACCCGAGGATCCTGGTCCCGTTCATACTGAGCGCCCTAATCATGCCCGTTATAGCGCTGGTCATATCGGTTCCCATGAAGACAGCCGTCGAGGAGGCAATGCGAGGCGCGCAGAACATAGGCGTGGTGAGCTACGACAAAGGCCCCTACTCCGAGAAGCTCATCTCGTGGCTGGCCGGGAGGGGCTTCAACGTGACTAAGCTCCCTCAGGGAAACCCTGAGGAAATATCGCTGGAGGCCTCGAGGAGAGGCGTACGCGTCGTGCTCATCCTCCCTGAGACGTTTTCCCGCTCGCTCACCGTGGGAGATGTTGCGAACATCACCGTTCTCTCGGTGGTCGACGAGATATCCGTGTTCTCAGGCGTGGAGACAGCCCCCGTAGTGGAGCAGGTTAAGAGCTTCTACCTAGAGCACGTCGCGAACAAGACTGGTGTAAGCCCGCGCGTGCTCCTTAACCCGGTTCACTCCACACCCCAGACCTACATTGCGAGCAAGAAAGCGTTCCTGCCCGCGGACCCGGGCTCGCTGGCAGGGCTGCTGATGGCCGCGCTCCTGGTCCCCTTGATCGTCATGTCGATATCCCTAGTGGTCATGCAGATGTCGGCGACCTCCATGGCTGTGGAGAACGAGGAGAGAACCCTCGAGACCCTCCTGACGATGCCTGTGCCCCCGCACGAGATCCTGACAGCCAAGCTGCTGGGAATGTTCGTCGTGTCCCTTGTGGGCTCGGCGCTTGAGCTGGCCGGCATGGCGCTCTACTTCGCGATATACTTTGCGACCTTTCTCGGCTCGATGCCGGGAGTCTCGGGGCAGGAGGCGCTCACGCTGAACATACCGAGCCAGGCGAGCCTGCTCTCCCCCCACGACCTCCTACTGCTGGCCCCCAGCCTCCTCGTATCACTCTTCTTCGCCGCGGCCCTAGGAGTGATCGTGGGCGCGCTCAGCAGAGACGTGCGCATAGCTAACACGATCATGAGCCCGCTGGGCCTGCTCATAGTGATTCCCGGCTACTTCGTCGTCTTCGCCCCCTCGAGCATGGTCGGCCCCGCTGTGAAAGCAGCCCTCTACGTATTCCCGATGACGCAGCCCACGATCCTGGCAAGGGACATCGTCGCCTCGCAGCCCCCACTCGAAGCTCCCGTTTACATCCTTCTCTCGGTGCTCGTGACGCTGGGCCTCGTGTACCTCACCTCGAGCCTGATCTCCCTGGAAACCCTGTCGCGGGTCCAGTACAGCGTCGAAAGAGCTCTATCTAGATTCAAGAGAAAGCCGTAGCTCAGTAATCTATTTCCTTAATTTTACCTCAAAAAGTATAGAGTATATATTTTTATTTTACGAGAATATTTAAAGCTTCCCAGAAAAACAGATAAATAGTTATCTTGCAGACACATCACGATGAGCACGAGTAAAACGCTGCAAAAGACCACCGCACTGCTTCTGATAGTTACGCTCGTTATCGGCTTCATTGCAGGGTATTTAGTGCACTGGGCGACTGCGCCGACAGCCCCGGCTGGGGAGTACGTGCCTAAGTCGGAGTACGATAAGCTAGCCTCCGAGCTCCAGAGCCTAAAGGCGCAGCTTCAGCAGCTCCAGCAGCAGGCAGGCGGCAAGCCGGTGGAAATCGTGATCACAGCCTGGACGCAGGGCCCTGAGAGGGAGTCCATCTACAGGCAGCTAAACCTCGTTGAGGCGGCTAACAGGCTCAACGCGATATTCAAGGCGATAGGCGTACCCGCCACTGTGAAGCTTGAGGGAGATTTCTCCACGGCATCGTGGACCGACTACAGGAACAAGGTGTTCCTCGCGCTACAGGGAGGCACGGGTCCCTGCATATTCCAGATGGAGCACCACTACGCGGCGCTCCTCAGCGAGAACGGGTGGATCATACCGCTTGACGACTACGTGAAGAAGTACTGGAACTGGACCTACTACGACGTTATAAGCGGGCTCTGGGACTCCGTGACATACAAGGGGCACATCTGGGGTATACCTCAGGACACGGAGGCCAGGCCTGTCTACTTCAATAAACTGCTGCTCAAGCAACTGGGCTGGACAGATGATCAGATCAACGCGCTCCCCGAGAAGATCAGGAGAGGTGAGTTCACTCTCTGGGACATGCTGAAAGTCGCAGAGGAAGCCGTGGACAAGGGAGTTGTGCAACCAGGCTACGGTATCTGGCACAGGCCCAACGCTGGCCCAGATTGGCCTATCGTCTACCTTGCTTTCGGAGGCACGCTTCAAGACCCCTCATCGGGTAAGCTTGTTGCCGACATGAAGGTTTGGAAGAAGGTTTTCGACTGGTACTACGAGGCTTCGATGCATAAGGGTAAAGTTATCTCCGACAAGATAACATCCCTCGACTTCAACCGCGACGTTCACCCGACGGTTGTATCAGGGAAAGTCCTGTTCTGGCTCGGTGGCACGTGGCACAAGGGCCAGTGGATAGGGTCATTCAACCTTACTGAGGAGAAATTCTGGCAGATGTTCGGCTTTGCCCTCTACCCTGCGGGTGAGCCTGGTTTAAAGCCCGTGACGCTGTCGCAACCGCAAGCCTACTTCATATCCAAGACTTGCAAGTACCCAGAGGTCGCATTCCTGATAATCACATTGGCGACCGACCCCTACCTCAACTCCCTGCACGCTGTGAAGAGCGCCCATTTAGCCATCCTATACGACCAGCTCTCCGACCCTATTTACACCCAGGACAAGTTCCTCGCCGCGACGGGCTACATGGTCGAGTACGCTAAGTATCAGCCCTTGCACCCGAAGTGGAGTGACTATAACACAATAATCTTCAACGTGATCAAGGGCATCGAGACAGGGCAGTTCAACTCTGACCAGGCTCTCCAAGTGTTCAGGCAGAACCTGCAAAGCACGCTGGGAGACCAGGTAATAATCCGAGAGTAAGGGAACAGCTTGAATAAGAGTTTTTTCTCCCAGGTGGTCTAATTTGACCTCAAGGAGGCGTCTGTTGAAGCTCGCCGTAATTACCCTCATGCTCGCCCCCGCCACAGCTGTTATCGTAGCCTTCATGATAGTGCCGGCAATAATAACGATACTCATGTCATTCACTAACCTTGACTACAGGTTCATCTGGGAGTGGGTGGGGCTGGCGAACTACCAGAAGTTCATCTCCGACATCAACACCCCTATCTTCGTGAGGAACACGATAATCTACGTCGCGGGAACCCTCACCTTCAACGTGGGCATGGGGCTCTTCTTAGCCCTCGTCTCCACGCACATACATGACACCCTGGGTACGCTTATGCGGGCGCTGTGGTACCTGCCGAGGGTCATGCCCTCGGTGATATACGCTTTCATAATGATGTGGATCTTCTCACCCATGGACACAGGCTTCCTGAACACCTTGCTGAAGGCGCTCGGCGGGGAACCCGTACCCTGGACCTTCCAGTACTACTGGCCGTTCCTCTTCATCGTGAACGGCTTCATTGGCTGTAGCTTCGGAATGGTTATCTTCAGCTCGGCCATAAAGGCCATACCGCAGGACTACATCATAGCCGCGAAGGTCGACGGCGCGTCACAGCTCACGATAATCAGGCGCATTATACTGCCGCTCATCAAGTGGCAGATAGCCTTCGTCGTGGCGTACCAAACCCTCTCGCTGCTAGCCTCCTTCGAGTACATACTCCTCACACTCGATGGAGGCCCAGGCTACTACTCGACGGAGGTTATGATACTCCAGGCGTACCACCTGGCGTTCGGGCAATACCTGGCATCGATGCGCTACGGCTACGCGGCAGTCTTCGTCACCATACTGCTCGTCATCGGGCTGGTTCTCTCGATAGTCTACTGGAGAGTGTTCAGACTGCGCGAGCTAATGGCTGAGCCGAAAATGGAGTAGGTGGTGGAAGATGAGGGTAAAAGTATCGACAATCCTCCTTTATGTCGTCGCTGCGATTCTAATAGTCGTAATCACGATTCCGATACTGCTTCTCCTAGGCCTAGCGTTCAGCGAGAGCCCCGTTACGATTAAAGGCTTTACGCTCGAGAACTTCAGCTACCTCAGGAAAGGCGTGCTCTTCGAGAACGACCCGGTCTACAGCAAGCTCTACCCCAACGTTTACGGCGTCGCTTTCAACACGCTTATACTCGCCCTCGGGAACATGCTCCTCGTTGTGTTCATCTCCTCCATGGCGGGCTACGTCATCTCGCGCTACAGCTTCAGGGGCCGTAGCGCCATACTGGGAGCTTTCCTCGTGATCCACGGCGTTCCCGCGTCGGTGCTACTGATAGCCCTCTACTTCATGCTTCGGGAAATGAAGCTCCTGAACACGATCCTCGGTGTGGTGCTCGTAAGGATGTCCGTCGACCTACCCTTGGGGGTGTGGGTTCTCAAGGGCTTCTACGACAGCATCCCCTGGGACCTGGAAATAGCGAGCATGGTTGACGGCACCAGCAGACTTGGGGCCTTCTACAGGGTTATGCTGCCGCTGGTTAAGCCTGGGATTTTCGCCGTTGCCCTCTTCTCATTCCTAAGTGGGTGGGGCGAGTACATCTTCGTGTACACGTTCATACAGTCGCAGACGAACTGGACTTTCTCCTTGCTTATACGAAGCCTCATCGGCGAGATGGGTGGGATAAACCTCTCGCTGATAGCCGCCCTATCGGTATTCTATTTAATCCCGGTCATCGTGCTGTTCGTTGTGGGCGAGAAGTACCTGGTTAGAGTCACGATAGGTGGTGTCAAGGGGTGAGCATGCGTGGTTAGGGTTAGGCTGGAGAACGTATCGAAAACGTTCCGGGGCGGAGTAGACGCGATCAAAAACCTGAACCTCGAGGTGAAGGACAAGGAGTTCGTCGTCCTGCTAGGTCCCAGCGGCTGCGGGAAAACGACAACCCTGCTCATGATAGCAGGCGTCTACAAGCCCACGACAGGCTACATCTACTTCGACGACACGATAGTGAACGACCTGGAGCCCAAGGACAGGAACATAGGAATGGTGTTCCAGAGCTACGCCCTCTACCCCCACATGACGGTGTACGAGAACATAGCTTTCCCGCTGAGGCTGAAGAAGCTACCGAAGCAGGAGATCGACGCTAGGGTTAGAGAGGTCGCCGCTATGCTCAGGATAGACGACCTCCTCGACAGGAAGCCGTCGCAACTCAGCGGCGGGCAGCAACAGCGCGTAGCCCTCGCCCGCGCGATAGTGAAGCAACCCCAGCTCTTCCTCATGGACGAGCCCCTGAGCAACCTGGACGCGAAGATAAGAATCGAGGTGAGGGCGGAGCTGAAGAGGCTTCAGAGGGAGCTGGGCATCACCACGATCTACGTGACGCACGACCAGGCCGAGGCGATGAGCCTCGCCGATAGAGTGGCCGTGCTTAACAAAGGGGAGCTGCAGCAGTACGCTACACCGGAGGAGCTCTACAACAACCCTGCGAACACGTTCGTCGCGAGCTTCATCGGGAGCCCGCCCGCGAACATCCTCGACGCCGAGGTGGTGCTGGAGCCGCAGCCCAGAGTAGAGGTCGCGGGCGCGTCGTTCGCGCTGCCTGACGACTTTGCGAGGGTCTTCAGGGAGCTCGGGGAGACCAGGGTGCTGCTCATGCTCAGGCCTGAGCACGTGCAAGTCAGGAGGGGGAAGGGCTTCATGATCTACGCCACCGAGTGGCTGGGCCGCGAGGAGTTCGCCTTCCTGCGCGCGCCAGACGGGACGCTCATCAGGGCCGTCCTGAGGCCGGAGGAGAGGCTCACCGTCGGGGAAGAGGTCGAAGTGTACTTCGACTTCAAGAAGGTCCAGTTCTACAGGCGAAGCGGGGAGCTAATAGTATAGTTTTTCTGCTTCCGCCTTCCTTCCCTTCCTGCTTATGAGGTACAAAGCCGACGACGCTGTAGCCAGCAGTGCGAAGCTGGCGAGAGCGGGGAGGACGGCTCCTCCAGATGCCTCCTTGAGTATCGGGAGGCAGGCCGCGAGAACGGTGAACGAGACGGCGGGCCTAGACGCAGGCTCCCTTTTCACCAGTCTCTGGTAGACGAGAATGGCGGTGGCTGACACCGTCGCCCAGCCCAGGTAGTTCGTGAAGGGCACGCCAAACCAGCAGGGGCACTGCGCGCTCCACATCCAAAGTCCCTTCTCCACCATAACCGGATCAACTCCGAGATCGAGGAGAACCATATAAAGAGTCGCCGCCAGCGCCCTCTTCCACCTCCCCGCGAGGGGGAGCGCGGAGAGGTACGACGCGTACAGGTAGGTGCCCCAGGCGATCACCACGGGCACGGGGACGCCGAATACCCGAGGCGCTCTCCACGTGTAGGTGTAAGCCCCGAAGGGCAGGCCCGTGCTGAGCCCTACGACCTCAAAAGCGAGCCCCGTCGAGGAGCCGATTAGAAAGAGTAAAGGCGCTCCCCGCCAAAAGGTCCATGAGACGCCAAGCGATGCCGAGAGGAGGGCGAGCATCATGTACTCGCTGAGAGGCCTGTCCAAGAAGACCTGGAGCACAAAACCCAGCGCTAGAAGTATAGAAGCATAGATCCCCCGTGCAGTCATTCCCGTCATTTACTCTTTAATCAGCAGGGGTTAAAGCCATTTTGTCATTATTGATTAATAATAATACTTTAAATTAATAACTTCTGCTTTTAAGACGTGATCAAGGTCTCGGTGAACGGCTACGGTACGATAGGCAAGAGGGTAGCCTGGGCTGTCAGCAGGATGCCAGACATGGAGCTCGTAGGCGTCTCGAAGACGAAGCCCGACTGGGAAGCCGCTCTAGCCGTCAAGAACGGGCTCAGGCTGTTTATCCCAGACGGCTACGCCGAGCGGTTTGAGGAAGCTGGGATCAAGCCATCCGGCTCCATCGAGGAGATGATCGCTGAAAGCGACGTGGTCGTCGACGCGACGCCCAGCGGAGTCGGGGCGAGGTACAAACCGGTATACGAAGCGGCGGGGAGGAGGGCGGTGTTTCAGGGAGGCGAGAAGCCGGATGTCGCCGAGGCGAGCTTCTTCCCGCTGGTGAACTACTCGAAGGCTCTCGGGAAGAGGTACCTGAGGGTGCTTTCGTGCAACACGACAGGCCGAGCGAGGGTGATTTATGCTCTGTCAAGGGTGGGCGAGCTCAGGCGGGTTTACGGCGTGATAGTTAGGCGGGGGGCCGACCTCAAAGAAATATCGAGGGGCCCGATCGAGGGGTTGCTCCTCAAGAGCCTGCCGCCCCCCTCCCACCACTGGCGCGACATAGCCGAGATTTTCCCCAACGTCGAGGTCTTAACCTACGCGGTCGTCGCGCCGACCACCCTCTCGCACCTCCACGTGGTTTTCGCCGAGTTCCGCGACTCGGTTTCCGCGTCGAAGCTCGTCGACTCGCTACGTGAGGTTCCCAGAGTCCTCGTGCTGGACGACAGCGTCAGGTCAACCGCGGAGCTGAGAGAGCTGGCCAGGTACGCTGGTAGGCTCTTCGGGGACATATACGAGGTTGCCGTATGGGAGAATAGCGTTGCAGTGAAGGGGGCGATAGCTTCCCTAGCCTATGCGGTTCACCAGGAGGCGGTCGTGATCCCTGAGAACGTGGACGCTGTGCGGGCATCCGCGTCTACCGCGAGGGAGGCAGCGGACTCCATACTCCTCACGGACAGGATACTGGGCGTGAAGAACTGGCTTTAAATCGGGTCGAGGGGCTGTTTTTATGTGCGCTTAGGTTACGCTCTGCTACTAGCGGCTCTAGCCATAGTAGTCGTTACGGCGAGCGCGCGTGCTGAAGGAGGTTGCGTGGAGCTCGTCTACTCGGTTCAGGACAGTGTGGGGCCCGGCTACTACTCCTACTACCCCCTCACCTTCGACTCAACCGGGAACGTTAATCTAACCCTGTACCCGGAGCTGTACTCGAGTGTGCCTATAAGCCTCGTGATCTACGACCTCACCTCCTCCAGGGAGCTGGCCTCATCCCCCTCTCTGCCCAGGATCCTCATCCCCCTCTCGGCGTCAGTGCGGACTCCTAGGAGGGTCGGGCTGGCCGTATACAACCCCTCAGCCTCGGCCGCTCGGGTTAGTGGAAGCTTGAAGGCCTTGCTGTGTGGCGAGCCAGCGCTGGCGTGGGCGCTAAGCCGCGCAACCAACACGGTGGCGACGAGCGTGGGGAGGGCTACCCCGACGGGAATCGTGGACCTGGGCATCGCGTACCTCAATGGGTCCTACACCTCCTACTCGTACAACTTCACCCGCGCGAGGGCCGAGGTGTGGTTCACCCCGGAGCTGAAGGCGACTAGCTACGACCACTTCCCCCTGAGGGGGAGCTTCAGCGTCCAACTGAACCTGAACCTTAAGGTCTTGACCAGGGGGGGAGGGCAGCAGATCTACTGGGTTCAGGAGGTTCTCATAGTCACGGGGAGCGGCGCTTACGTCAACGTGAATATCTGGAACACCACAAAGGTCTCGAAAGTCCAGTACTGCTTCCTCTCCCCCCTTAACCCCGCGAGCATCACCGGGAGGGGCCGCGTCCACTACTACACTGGGAGCCAGGGAGGGTGCGCGGGCGACGTGTATATCTATGCATCGCAGGTGACACCCCTGGGGGCCTCTGCAGCGCTCGAGGTAGCGCTCAGCGCCTCGCCCCAGGGGGTTACGGTGAGCTTCCACAGTGACTCTGGTGTTGTGGACTCCGTGAGAATCTCGCCGTTAGATGGCGTTAGCTGGGCCGGCTTCGTCGTGGAGCCGGTCCTGTGGGAGTGGTCTCCCCTTGACGCCGAGCTCGTCTTAGCCGGCAGGTCGAGCGACTACCCAACCGCCGTGCTGGAGAGCGGAGCGGTGACGCTGAAGCTCAGCTACTTCCGGGAAAACCGCTGGTCCCTCCCGCAGGCCGCGTGGTCAGCCGGAGGAAACACCTTCGAGAAAGCAGTAGCGAGCGTATCGCAGGTCGTTGATGGCGCCGCCCGAGTGACCCCCGGCGAGCCTGTCGTGAGGCAGCTGTGGGCTTTCCTCGTCCTTGTCCGAACCCCCTTAGGCACCTACTACTCCACGAGCCTAGACATCTCCCAGTTCATCGTCCCCGTCGTGGACCTCGGTAACGGCACGAGGCTCGTCAACCCAGCAGTCTACGTAGACGGCCAGCTGTTCAACGGCTCGAGGGTCTGGCCGGGTGCAGCTGTCGACATCGCGTACACCAGGCAGTATAGGGTTTTTGTCGTACTCCCCACCGGTGCCCGCGAGGACTGGGTGGACGAGGGCACACCCGTCGAGTCACTGGTGCCCCGGGAAATAAGCTTCGACAACGGCACCAGGTACGTGCTCGAGCGCGTCCTCCTCTCAGGCGAGGAGGTCGACCCGAGTAGCAGGGTCGCGAGCGCTGGAAGGCTTGAGGGGGTCTACAGGAAGCAGTTCCTCGTCACGATAGCATCTGTGAACACTACGACCCTCTGGCTCGAAGCCGGCTCAAAGCTCTCACCGCTCATCCCAGCAGCTATCGAGTTTGGCAACGGCACGAGGCTCGCGTCACCCATCGTCCTCTACCGAAACACGAGCTTTAGCCTCGCGGAAGCCGTAGCTACGGGACCGGGCGTCTACAGGGTGGTTTACCGGAAGCAGTACCTTGTGAGAGTTACTGCGCTGAACACCACCTACGAGGACTGGGTGGACGAGGGCGCAACCTTCGAGGTCAAAGCCCCGAGCTTCGAATCCAGAGGTGTGGCCGTGCTACCGGTTGCGTACGAGTACAGCGGTAAGCGCCAATCCTCCCCCAGCGTCGTCGTCCGAGCACCCCTCAGCGTGAGAGTGGTGTACAACGCGACCGCGCGGGTAGCGCTAACCAACTTTAACCTGCCAGCACTCTACGCTGAAGTAACGCTCAAGTGCGGATCCACGTCACGTAGAGCAACGCTCTTTCTAGCCTGGGATGTCTCACTCACCCTAGGAGACGTAAACACGGCTAACTGCTCGGTCGAGTACACGAGCACCCCCTCTTGGCCCCTCCTCCCCGCTTTAATCGTCACCATCACGCTCATCGCCGCGAGGGTCACGGCAAGGAAGAGGGCAAGCAGGCCTCAAGCCTCGGCTGTAATCGCAGCGTTCAAAGCGGGGGAAGCACCTTCAAGCCTTCTCTCATAGCCTCTTTTCTCAGCTCGTCGTCGTAGGTTACCAGCGGGACACCAGCTTTAGCCGCGGTGGAGACGATAACTTTGTCGTTAAAGTGCGCCAAGCCCATCTTCTCCTCGCGCAAAGCTCTGAGGGCCCACCTTGCATGCTCCCCGAGATCCGCGAGCACCACCGTGCGCGGGTTGCTGAGGATGCTCTCAACCACGTACGCTGCGACCTCAGATCTAACCCCCACTCTTCTAAAAAACCATACAAGCTCGTAGACAACGACTGTGGGCACCATCCACCTCTTGAGTCCGTAGAGGAGCATCCTAGCCTCCTGGTGCAGAGGCGAGTCCTCCGAAATCGCGTGAATGAACACGTTTGTATCGATGACTGCCTCGCTCATAGGTGTGCGCTCTCCTCAGCACCCTCCTCGATGAGTCGTTCAACTTCCTCCGTAGTAAAGCTCATTCCCAGCCTGATGTGGGGAAGCTCTAACTCAACCTTCTCGATGATAATCTTGTTCCCTTCCAGCCTCACCTCCAGCAGATCCCCCTCTCTTATACCGAGGGCACTCCTGATCTCCGCGGGGATCGTCACTTGGAAGTTCCTAGTCACCTTGACCCGCACAAGCTAGTAAGCAAATTACTAGTATTTAAACATCTCTAGTAAGTACTCGAACCACGAGCATCAGCGGGCGTGTCCCTAGAGGAGAGGAGCCATTCATACTTCTGTAAACTTTTACAATAATCTCTCTTCATATCTAAAAATTTATGCGTACTTACCGCTTATGCTAAGGTAATTATTGCAGAAAAGTATTGGAAAAGATGAAAAATCGATTGGAGCATCACAGCGAGATGGCTATTCCGAGGCTGATGTGCACCCAGCACCCGGACTCCACTGTAAGGATCCCGGTATCTGAGGAGGTGCAGGAGGCTATCTTAGGCTACGGGCTGTACGGTTGCGACGAGGTCATGGTGGACTTCGAGGGCAAGCTGACCCCGTACTCCCAACCGCGTGACATAGTCCTCAAGGCTCTCGAGGAGGGTATTCCGGTCGGGGAGGAGTTCTTCGTGACGGTCAGGGTGCCGAACCCGAAGCTAGAGGGCGTGGACAGGCTTCTCCTGGCGCTAGAGTCGGCTGTGCTGGCGAACTACTACTCTGTCAACCACACGGGCGTAGAGGCTGTAAGATGGGTAGTCGTGCCGATGGTCGACTCCTCTGACGTCCTCCTCGTAGCGCACAGAGCCCTCCACGAGAAAGCCCGGCTAGTGCGGGAGCTCACGGGCGTCCACACGGAGCCGCCCGAGGTGGTTCCGCTCCTCGAGGGGGTCAGCGAGCACCTTAACGCGGAGTCGATACTGGCCTCCTACTTCGAGTCTCTCGAGAGAAGCGGCATCGACCCCAAACCCCTCAGGGTCTTCGTGGGTAAGAGCGACGCGGCGCTCCGCTCAGGCCACCTCGCCTCTCTTCTCTCTACACTCCACGCCCTGAGCTCGATCCACGACCTTGCCCATCGCCTCGGAGTGGATGTGAGCGTGGTTCTCGGCATGGGCTCTCCCCCCTTCCGAGGCGGGCTGAACAACCCTTCTCTAGCTGAGGTGGAGGCGCGCTTCTACCGAGGCTTCGACACGGCCACCCTCCAGTCAGCCGTCAGGTATGATGTGCCGCGCGAGGTTGCGCGGCACGTCTCCAAGGTTCTTCGGGACAACGCGGGGAAGCCCGCCACGAGATTCCGGGCGAGCCGCGAGCTGCTGGAGGCGCTGTCTCAAGCGTACAGAAGCAGGGTGACGCAGCTCCTGCCCGCGCTGAACGAGATCGCCGACAAGGTCCCGCAGACGCGCGAGAGGCTCGACCGGAGGCTCTACGGGCGCTTCATAGCTGAAGACGCACCAGGCCCGGCTCCACGTGCGATAGCATTTACAGCCGCTTGCTACAGCGTGGGTTTCCCGCCCACCCTCCTCGATGCGCGCGGCATCATGGAAAAGCTGGAGGAGCTCTCCTCCCCCCTCCTGGAGCATATAAAAGCGGAGCTAGAGCTCGACTACCAATTCTTCGTACCCGAGGTCGCGGGCCGTTTCCTCGGTCGTAGCCCCGTCAGGGAAGCCCTTGACCTGAAGGAGAAGATAGGAGTTGAGGCAGCTCCAAGAGAGAACTACCTCAGCGCCATCAACGCGGGCGATTTCGACGTGGTGCGCCTGGCAAGGATCCGGGGATTCCTCGGCTAGCCGCCGGGCGTCCCGTGAAACGGTACTTCCGAGGTGATAGTGAAGAGAGGTCATAAAGGAGTCGGAGATCTGGGATATGCTCTGGAAGACCGCGCCTGGCTCATCTGCCCCCTCACTGGTCGGAGGGCCCCCTAGCGGGGTCATGGGTCGCCCGTAATGGGCGGGCCGCCCTGGCTGGGCGGCTTTCAGCCCGCGTCGCCGCGGGCACATCCCCTCCTCGCGCCGCGCGCGGCACCCTCCACTCCCCCTGAGGGGATGGGAGGGAACTGGGTTGCTCACTACCTCAAGGTGAAGAGGGATTTATCTCCTTTTCGCTTTGAGGGCTGGAAGTGGAAACTAGGGCGGAGCTGCACCAGCTATAGAAATATCTAGAGCTTCTGAGGTAACCCTCCTGAGTGGAAGACCCGTATGGTCAGCGCGAAGGCCGCGCTGGAGCGTGCCCTCAGGACAAGCAGGAAGCTGGTCGTCCCAGGCGACAGGGTGTTCGTAGCCGTCAGCGGCGGGAAGGACAGCGCGGTGGCGCTGTACGTTCTCTGGGAGCTCCAGAAGACCAAGCACTTCGAGCTGAGGGCTTTCCACATAGACCTCGGTCTAACCCCCACGCTCGGGGTCGTCGAGGATCTGGCTGGGATGCTCGGCGTCCAGCTCCACACCGTCAGCCTCAGGGACTACGGGATAGACATACCCTCCGCGAGCAGGGCCCTGAGAAGGCCACCGTGCTCGGTCTGCGGGGCGGTGAAGAGGTATCTCATGAACAAGGTCCCCAGAGAGCTCGGGGCGACTAAGGTTGCGACAGGCCACAACGCTGACAACATCCTGGCTTTTTTCCTGAAGGACCTTGCGCAGGGAAGGGCTGACTGGGCCGCTAAGCTCAAGCCAATCGTCCCCTCCACGCACCCGAAGCTTCTCCCGAAGATCCGGCCGCTCTTCGAGGTCACAGGCGAGGAGGCGCTGGCGATAGCGGAGTCGCAGGGCCTGCCCTTCACGAGGGAGAGGTGCCCCCTTGCGCCGCTAAAGGGAGACTGGCTCCAACCCTTCTTGCAGGACTTCGCACTCAGGGTTGAAGAAAAGCACCCCGGCTTCAGGCTACAACTGGTCCGCGGGATAGCCCAGCTACCCGTAACAGGCCAGAACCCAGAGCTCAGAGAGTGCAGGCTGTGCGGTGAGCCGAGTAGCAGGGACGTATGCGACTTCTGCCGAATACGCCTTAGGCTACAGCGCACGACGCTGGCCGTAGAGTAGCAAAGCGGCGCTCATGGTCCACAGAGCTTCCAGCAGGAACACCGAGGGTCCGTGCGCCGCATAGGCAATGGCGCCTAGAGGGGCGGCGATTGACGCCCCTAAAGCTCCCAGGGTGTCTAAGGATGCATAAGCCACCTCCCTTTCCTTATCGGTGCTGTAAGAATAGGCAACAAAAGCGTTGAAAGCCGTGTAAATTGCAGTCCCGCAGAAGACCATCGCGACATATACTGCGCAAAAGTAACTCGGCGCCACGAATGCAAGGAGCGAGAGGAGCGTGAGGGACAGCATGAGTGAGCTGAGAAGTCTCGGGCTCCCGGCTAGCCTGTCGGAGAGCAGGCCTGAAAGCAGGGGGGCTGGAAGGGACACAAGTCGGGATACGCTGACAGCAAGCCCCCACATCCACGGCTCGCATCCGTAGCTTACCGCAATGATTGGGTAAAGGTAACCCAGCCCCTCAGCGCACTCTAGTAGCATGAAAGAGAGGGCTGGACCTCGGAGTCCTCTCATTATGGTTTTAAAATCTGAGTGTAGTGTGCTAGCAGTACTTATTTCTCTGGCCGAGTCCCTGAGCCCTAGCATAGCTACGATGAGAGATGCTCCAGCGAGCGGGAAGGCCATGGTCAAGAGAAACTTGAAGCCGACGAAAGTGCCGAAGTAGAGAAGCGCGAGCGAGGAAGCTGCGGGCCCAACCACGGAGATTACGCCTGTAACAACATCGAGGATTCCGAAGAAACTCCCCTTCCTCCCGCTAGAGCTTGCGACAGCTGATTTCAGTGCAGGGGCTCTCATTCTGCTTGTAGACCACACCACCATCGCAACCAGGATCAGGGGTGGCATGCCCGTAGAGAAGAGAGCCAGACCGATCAGCTCAAAAAGGATAGACACAGATACAGTGTAGCGCAACCCGAGCTTCCTATTGGCGAGTAAACCCACTAATGGTGAAATCGCCGCGAGCAGGGTCAAGGCACTCTCAAGCACTCCAAGCTGTAGCACGTCGCCTCCCGCAAGGTAGTAAAACTGCTCAGCGAAGGGGAGGACGAGGCTTCTCCACGTGCTCAGAAGCACAGCAAGGATGAAAATAGCGGTTAAGATACCCTTCACCCCCGCTACACGCAGTAAATAACAGCAAAAAATTATTACCTAATAACGTTGTTTGAGATAATCACACTAAGGCGAACTTTTACGCTCACTATCCTAAAAAGAGTAAATTAAAGGAATTCAAGGTAGAGTAGTTGAAGGAAGAAAATTCTAGAGGTATTAGCGCACAGGAACTTTTACTGGCGTGGGCTGGACCCCACGAAGACAAGAGCCTCAAGCGAGGTGTCCTCAGGAGACCCATTAGGTTGCGGAGAGGAGATGCTCAGGGCTGGCTTCCCTATTCTCGTAGGTTCGATAGGCATTATATCATGCGCCTTTACCCGCGACGCGATATTGTGCTCACTTCTCGCACCGGTGGAAAGAGCAGGCACCTGTCATCGGTAGGGACGCTCCCGGTATCCCCTAGGGAGAGAGTGGTCTATGCAGTAAAGCGTGTGGTGGAGCTTCTCTTGCACGCGGGGTAGAGGAGCTGCAGCGGGGTAACTCTTAAGCAGTCCTCAGGCGGAGTTCTGATCGCGGCTTCATGCCCGAAAACCCCGGCAACCGCCCCTACTACGCCATGCTCGAGGTGGAGAACAGGGACTGTGTCGTTCTAAGCTACCTCAAGTCGAAAGGCATTGACAATGCGAGGATAATCGACGTCTCGAAGACGAAGAAGGGCGTTGAGCACGCCGTCTGCTTCAGCGGGAAAGGCGGAGAGGAAGAGTGCAGGATACTTGTGAGCAAAGGCTGCCCCGTTTGTAGGACTCTCTACGCGCATGCACACATAGTGACAGGCTTCTCGCAGGGGGATAAGACGACCTTCACCGTGCTGGTGAAGGGCAAGAAGACCTTCTCTAAGGTAGTTGAATCTCTCCGCTCTAGCGGCTACAGCGTGTCCGCGAGGAGGATCTTTAGGAGCCGCTCAGCAAGGCTTTCGGCACGAGAAACGCGAGGTACGTAGCCAGCGCCCTAGAGAGGCTCCGCTCAGCCGGCGACAGCTACACCGAGCTCACTTTCGTGACGATTCCCTCCCCCCTCGCGACGGAGGACTACATCGAGAAGCTTGTGCCAGGCTTCTTCTCGGAGATACCCTTCAGAAAAAGCCAGGAACTCTACGAGAAGTACTTCGGGGTCAAGTAGCCTTTCCTTCAACTTGAGTTGCCTTCACCGCCTGGGCGCTGGACTCGATGTAGAGTACCAGCCAGGCTACAGGCGCGAACAGGGGCACGAGCGCTGACAGGATTGCGAAGGCCCCAGCCAGGGTGAAGGTGGAGGAGTTCAGGTAGGTCCCGAGCTTGAGCGAGAGAACTCCTAGGCCAACGTAGCCGACGGCTAGGGTGAGAAAGGCGAGGCCAACGACAACCCACCTTCCCAGCCACGTGAAAGCCACCAACGCGATTCCCGCGGTCATAAGGGCTACGCCTATAGATAGCCCCGCCACTGCTAGAGGGGAAAGGCTCTTCAAGTCCTCCTTCCAAGCGCCTAGGGAGCTGAAGCTCCTCGAAAGCTTATCAAGGATCGCGTAGAGCGCAACGCCACCCGCTACAGCAGCTACGACCGCCACTAGAAACGGCCCCCAGGGCTGAGCGGTGAAGGCTGGACGGTGCCTGAGCACTCCTAGGTAGGAAAACCTGAGGATGGGTACTAGTAGCGCAGCGGCGACCAGCAGGATGTAGGCTAAGAGCATCAGCAACGAGGCTGACGAAAGCGCGCGCAGACCCTCAGCCAAGCTTTTTTCTTCTTGTGCCACACGCGTATCACTAACTCGCGGCTTATAAGGATCGTGGACTTGAAGTCCACGTCTAGGCTCGGGAGGCACTCCAGCCCCTGGGAGGTCTTCACGATGACAGCAGAGAAGCGCGCCGCAAAGCTCTTCAGTCGAGGTATGTCACAGCCCTTATATCCCTGTGGACGAAAGCCTTAACGCCGTAGACCCGGCTTATGTTCTCCTCTGTGATGACTTCCTCGGGCCTACCGGCGGCGTAAACCACCCCCTTCTTCAGCATCACGACCTTCTCGGAGTACCTGTAGGCGTGGGTGAGGTCGTGGAGGGCCATGATCACGCACAGCCCGCTTTTCGCTAGAGAGCGGAGTATCCTCAGCACCTCTAGCTGGTACTTGGGGTCGAGGTTAGCGGTAGGCTCGTCGAGGAGGAGGACTTTCGGTCTGGCGGCTAGCGCCCTGGCTATGAGGACGCGCTGGAGCTCGCCCCCGCTGAGCGTGGTTATCGGCCTGTCGCGCAGGCTGCTTGCCCCCGTCAACTTAAGCGCCTCCTCCACGGCCTCGTGGTCCTCGCGCTTCGGCAGGCCGTCGACGTGGGGGCGCCGGCCTGTCAGGACGAAGTCGTACACAGTTATCGGCGCGAAGTTCTCGAGCCTCTGAGGGACGTAGCCGACGACCTTAGCGATCTCCCTCTGCCCGATCCTCCTCACATCTCTCCCGTCCAGGTAAACTGCTCCGGTGAATCTTCTGAGTATGCCGTCGAGGGTCTTCAGGAGGGTTGTTTTCCCCGAGCCGTTCGGGCCCACCAGCGAGGCAACCTCACCGGAGTCCACGCTGAGGGTCACGTTCCTGAGAGCCTCAACGCTACCGTACCTCACCGTCACCCCTACGACTCTAATGCTAACCATGCTTACCACGCACCACCAGGTAGACGAGCAGAGGGGCTCCTATAATCGTCGTCATTATCCCCACGGGTATCACGACCGGGGAAAGAGCGGTTCGGCCGACAAGGTCGGATAGCAGGAGGAGGGTCGCGCCCAGCGTGGCGGCCAGGGGGAGGCTCCTCCTGTTGCTCCAGCCGGCAATCTGCCGCGCCATAACCCCGCCCGCTAGCCCAACGAAGCCTATCACTCCTGCGAACGACACGGAGACGGCTGTAGCCAGCGCGGCGGCTAAGAGCAGAACCACTCGCGTAGCGGAGGGGTTTACGCCGCTCGACCTAGCGACGTCGTCGCCGATCATGAGCAGGTCCAGGTCCATAGAGAAGTACCAGTACACAGCCAGGCTGAGCGCCGCAGTGATGCCTAGGATGTGGATCTCCTGCCAGCTCGGCCTACCCACGTCTCCGAAGGTCCAGAAGAGGAGGGCGGCCACCAGGATCTCGTTGAAGTAGAGGTACTGGAGCAACGAGAGTACAGCCTGTGTTATGAAGCTCATGGTCACCGAGACAAGCACCACAGCGTACGCTGTGAGCCCTCCCGCGGCCGAGAGAGCCAGGATCAGCAGAGTCTGCGCGAGAGCCGCTATGAACGCGAAGCCAGATACCACGAAGGGGTTCGTGACGGTAATGCTCCACCTAGTCACGGAGCCACCGTACAGGGCCATGAGCGCCACCGCGGCTCCGATCGACGCCGCCTGCTGCACACCCAGAGTGAACGGCGACGCCAGGACGTTCCTGAGAGAGGACTGCAGCACCATCGTGCTAGAGCCCAGGATAGCCCCTACCGCGACCGCCGCGAGGGCTCTCCTAAGCCTCATGTCTAAAACCGCCCGAACCTCAGGGGGGACACCGGCGCCCGTGATGCAAGCTATAATGTCACGAAGCGATAAGCTGTACGCGCCGAAGCTCACCTCTGCTAGGAAAACCCCCAGGAGGGCCAGTAGGAAAAACGCTGCCAGAAGTGGCTCCTTCCTCACGCCTCGAAACCCCTCTCAGGGGCACTTGAACAGGTTGCTAAGGTTCGCGAAGCCGGGGTACCCCCCGTCAACGAAGGCCTTGTAGATGGGCTTTCCGAGGAAAGCTCTGAATATCTCGTCAGCCTTGGAGGCAGGGTCTATGTCTTTGAACCTATCGGGGTAGAGTACGCTACCCATGTAGTAGGCGTTTGCGAGCGCCGTGGCCACGTTAGTCCAGTAGTAGTTGAAGGGCAGGACGCCGTACACTCTGCCTTCCCGGAAGGCCTTGAGGGCGCAGTACTTCTCGGGGGACTTCTGGAAGTCCTGAAGCACGGACTGGAGGTTTCCCTCATCGATGAACACGTACTCGGGCTGCGCTTTGAGGAGGTACTCGAAGTCCAGCGACATGAAGCCCTTGCCTTTCCCCGCCTCATCGGCCACGCTCGGAGTGTTCAAGAGCAGCAGAGGCGGGTAAGGCGACTGCGTGGACGTGAAGGGCTGGGCGCCCTTGAAGGAGACCGCTCCGACGTAGACGCTTGGCCTCGCCGCGAGCCCCGCTGTTCTCCTGTTCAAATCCTGAACGATCCCATCTATGTACTCGGAGAGTTGTCTGGCTCTCTCCTCCCTGCCTAGAACCCTGCCGAGGAGGCTCAGCGCGCGCTTCAAGCCAGGGACGTCCACGTTACCCACTGTCCCGTAGTTGACGACCACAACTGGTACTCCGACTTCGCTCTGGAGCCTGTCTGGGTCGTAAGCACCGATCAAAGCGTAAGACATCACCACAAGGTCGGGCTGAACCTTGAGTATGAGCTCGGGTGCGGGCGGCTTGTCGGGACCACCGGGCCCAATCACGGGCTTCGGGGAGAAGTACTCGCTGCCAAGGGCCATCGCATAGTCCCTCCCAAGAGGGCTCCACTGCTTCTCCGCCTGCTCAACACCCACGACGAGGTCGCTGGCGTTCAAGTACACCAGAAGCCTCAGCATGCCGGGCCCCACGGCCACGACCCGCTGTGGCCTCCTTTCAATGGTCACCGTCCTGTTGGCGGAGTCCACGACTGTCAGTGGGTACGTGGCCCCAGGCGGAGTAGGTGGCTGTGTTTCGCGCCTCCCGCCTAGCATGAGCAGAGCCGCTGCCGCGACGGCGACCGCTACGACGAGGACGGCCAGAACGACCCTCAACCTCATCCCACCATCACCTCAACAGGGTACTGAAGCCCAACAACTATCCCGCGCCCGATCACCCCGTTAACACTCGCACGAGCGCAGGCCGGGCAGAGGTAGCCTTCCGGCGTTGCAACGGCTCTGGGCTTCGCCACGAGCTCGCCGCACCTCGCGCACTTGACGCTCTCGAAGATTGGGGCACGCTCAATCGGGCTCACCTTAACCCTGCTCACCTTGAAGTAGTCCGCCGGAAGCTCCAGCAGCTTAAGGGCAACTTGCTCCCACAGGGCGTGAAGGCGCTCAGCCTCCTCCCTGGACGCAGACCTCTCAACGACGACCTTCCTCCAAAGCTCGCTGCCCTCCCTCCAGGCCCCGCCCGCTGCGCGCGGGAGAAACTCGCCGCTGATCCTCTCCCAGTCCACGTAAACCCTCACCCCCTCGCCCGTGCTCCTCCTGTAAAGGGTGAGCGCGTTCTTCCCAGTGTCGAGGTAAATTAGGCTGTTGTTCCCAAGCGTGCAGCCGGTTGCCACTTGAACCCCGTCAGCCATGCAGTTGTTAGCCTCCACTACTGCGACCAGCTCCTCGTGTATCGTCTCGTAAACCCCCGCCTTGGAAACCCCGAGCTCGCTCTTAGCAATCTCGGAGGCGAGAAGGCCGAGCACGAGGAATGGGCACACGTGCCCGTGAAACTCTCGCGCTCTCTCGAGGAGATTCGTGTCGATAGTAATACTTTTCGGTGATTCTGTCATACAAAGTCTTAGTTATTAACAACCATAAATACTTTCCTCACGTACGTTGCCAGCCAAGGCTACTCGGGTCGCTCGCCCAGAACTCGAGGCTGCACTCTTGTAAATATAGCATAAATATATTCTTAAATTTACCAAACGGTTAAAAGAGGGCTATCGAACATCTACCTGTGCTTACCCCAACGCAGGTACTTCTCTCCGTCTTCTCGGGCTTCTTTGTCGGCTTCAGTCTAGGGCTTATCGGCGGAGGGGGATCTATACTTGCCGTCCCCCTGCTTCTCTACTTCGTCGGCCTAAGCGGCTACCCCGACGCCGTGCACGTGGCCGTCGGGTCAACAGCCTTAGCGGTTGGTTTGAACGCCTTCATAAACTCCGCCTACCACCTTAGAAGGAGGAACGTGGACCTTAAAACGGGTACCATCTTCGCGACAGCGGGCGTCGCGGGCTCTCTCCTTGGTGCACAGGTCGGGAGAACAACTCCGGGGGACTACCTCTTAGGCCTCTTCGCGATCTCCATGATCGCCATCGGCCTCTACATGCTCTTACCTCGCGGCGGAACCCGTGATACGGTTGCCCCATACCCGAGGAGGAGGCTTGTACTGGTCGTGCTCGCAGGCTTCGCTGTGGGCTTTCTGAGCGGCTTTCTAGGCATAGGTGGGGGCTTTCTCATCGTTCCAGCGCTTGTCTACATAGGGGGCATAGACGTACGGCTGGCAGTCGGCACCTCCCTCATTTGCGTCGGCACCTTCGGGCTCGTCACCGGCGTAGAGTACCTCCTGGCGGGGAAAGTGCTGCTCTCGGTCGTTTTAACGTACCTCTCGGGCGGCCTCGCCGGAGGCTACCTGGGCGCCAGGCTCGCAGTCGGCATCGATAGGAGACTGCTCCGCTCGATCTACGGGGTAGCCATAGTCCTGGCGGGTACCTACATCCTCCTGAAATCCCTGAGCGTAATATAAGGCTCCCTTGATGAAAAATTTATATAATTCTGTGCGATGTCTCAAAACGGTGAAAGGTATTGGGATGGAGGTACGGAGGCTGGCGCGCCCGCGGGCCTTGGCCGGGAAACGGCCCTTGGGCCGACCTCCCACCTTGGGAGAGGCCAGGCTGGGTCTACGGCCCGGGATACTGCTGGCGCGCATACGGAGTACCGGGCTGGTACTACTGGGGCACAAACCCGACGTTCGATGAGCGATCCGCGGAAGAGTACAAGCGCCTCCTAGAGGAGGAGCTGAAGAGATTGGATGATTACAAGAAATCCCTTGAGGAGGAGCTTGCACGCGTCGAAGCCAGGCTAAGGGAGTTGAAAAAGTAGCGGTTTAAGCCGCTTTTTCTATACTCAGGGTGCTAGCAACACCTGCGCTTCGTAGCAGCGCACTACCATTTCACCCTTGTGTGGCTTTTCTCTCCTCCACCCCAGCACGGGTCAGTACTGGGAGAATAAATATAAGTCGAAGTAGAGACTCATCTCTCCATGGCAAGGCTGCCTGAATCCTTTCTCGAGTGGAATTACTACGCCCGGCGTAACCTGCTCCTGCAGCTCGTCGAGGGGCAGCGCTTAAGCCCTGAGAAGTTTTTCCTCGAGTTCACACGCCACAACCCAGCTCTCGTGACGGCCACATGCGCTAGCGGCGAGGTAAAGGTGAATGCAAAGATAGTTGGATGCGGCTACGTCCCGAGGGAGGAGTACGCAGATGAAGTCACACGTAAACTCGAGGAGCACGTGAAGCTCTCTGACGAGAAGTATCTCCAAGCCTCTGGCGATAAAGAGACACTGAGGAGGCTCTACGAAGAGCACAGCCTCCGAGGCGCCCGGCTACTGTTGCAGCTCGTTTACCACCCGCGGGGCGTGGCCGAGAAGTGCATGGACTTCGAGAAGCTCGCAACCGTGGAGCTCGCCAAGAGGGTGAGGGACAGGCCCCACCAGACCTGGAGCATCGTGCAGAGCAGCAGAGCCGCGAGCCTACTCTTCTTCCAGCCACCCAGCGTAAGCTTCGAGGTCAAAGGCAAGCTAACCGTGCACCTGGACGACGCCGTGCACAAGCTGGTAACGCTCATACACGACGCGTACCACTACACGCCGCCCGAGCACAGGAGCGACCGGCCCGTCTACGTTCTCCACGTGGAGCAGGTTTACGACAAGAGCCCAACGCCTTCAGGCTTTGGAAGAAGGCTCGTCTAGCCGCGCTTCCCCGCGCTCGGACTGAAATCCTAGTGTTTTCCTCTCGACAAAGAGCCCACTAGGACTATCATGAGAGCCGGGTACTTACTTGATTCGTTTCTAAAGAGCGGAGAAAAAGTATTCTTAACAAGGGGACACGCTTGAGACGTCACTTCTCCGTCTTAAACCACTTCCTCAGACGCGGGAGTACTCGGAGGTACGAGATTGAAACCGGTGCCTGGATTGCTGGAACCAGGGCTGGGACGAGCGCGGCCTTGGGGCCGAGAGCCATGACAGCGATCATAGCGGCGACGCTCTGGTTCTTGGTCGCTGAGATGTACGCTATAGCAGTGTTGGCCTCATAGCTAACCCCCAGGGCTTTATCTATGACTGTGATAAGGGCGAGCAGAAAGCCAAGCATAACTGTCTGGAGTAGTAGTACCTCAACGGCCAGTACCGGTGTCTTCAGGATGAGACCCGACTCGTTAGCAACTAGGAGGGCTACCAGCACGAGCATCGACAGCATCGTCGCGAGCTGCGTGTAGGGCTTCAGGTCCTGCGAGATCCAGCTGTACGCGGACCTCTTGTCGCCTCCCGCTCTTGCCTTGTAGTACACTAGGATCCACCGCGTCGCCTGCCCTGCGACGAACGGCACCACGAGGGTGTACAGCACGGACATCATTATCTGGTCTAGCGGCAGGTTCAGTGAAGTCGCCGAGGCGTAGGCGCTGAGGTAGCCCGGGATAGCCACGAGGCTGCCGAGCAGGCTGATGACAGCCAGGACTGTAGCGAGCTCTATGTCGCCCTCCGCGAGGAAGACGTAGCTGATCGACGCGCTGCTGGCCGGCACAATGTTTGAGGCGACGTAGCCGAGCGCCACCTGCGGGTCGGAGAGCAGGTACGCGAAGAGGATCGCTATGAGGGGTGCAACCACGAAGACGAATACGAGGGATATGAGCATCTCCTTACCCTTTTTAGCTGCTTTCCCCAGCTCCTCGCCCTTCAGCTGGATCATGGACGGGTATATCGTGAGTATGGCGAAAGCCATGATCAGGTTCTTGATGAGGGTGGTGTTCTTCGAGATCCAGGCTTGGAAAGCGACTCCAATCAGGAAACCCGCAAGCAGGGACAGTAGCGTGTATTCTAGGAAGTGCTTGTTCACGTGGGCCGACACTTTCTTCAGGCTCATGTTGACCATCGGTTCAATGTTGAACAAGCGTTCAATAAAAACCTTTCTGTTGAACAGCTGGACAACGCGTATATACGTGGGCCGGCGTTTCTATGCCGGGAGTTTCAGTGAGCCTCGAAACGTATCAGAGGATCATGGAGGCCGCACGTGAGGTCTTCGCCCGGTACGGGTTCGAGGCGCCGCTCCAACTCGTGGCTAAAAAAGCGGGCGTGGCGAAGTCTCTCGTCGTATGGTACTTCGGCTCCAAGTGGGACCTCGTAAGGAAGGTGGCCCTTGAGAGCCTCCCGGCGGACGTGGCCCAAGCCTGCACCTCCAGGGGGCTAAGGGGAGAAGAGCTCGTGAGCTGCCTTATAGACGGCTTCATGCGCAAGTACAGCGACGAGGTCACCAGGAGGCTATACATCGAAGCCATGGCGCTCTCGAATAGGGACGAAGAGGTTGGGAGGGAAATCTCTAGGTTCTGCGAGTCCGTTGTCGGGGAGCTAGCCTCCGCGATTTACGGCTCAGACACGCCCGAGAACAGGGTCAGGGTGAGGATCATCTTCGGGGCCCTCATGTGCTACGCGCTAAACAAGCCCCGCTTCGCAACCCCGGAGCTATACGCCGACGTGCTGAAGAGGGTCGCCAAGTGCCCTATCTGAGCTAAACCCGCATACGCGATAGCGCATAGTATACGTTTGAGTTGAAGACTTCCCCAAGCTTTATATTTACTGCAATGGAAATCATGACTTAGGGTTGGCGTCATGTACCGAGGTGTTCTAGTTGAGGAGGGAGATGCTACTCAAGTGTTCAATAATCCACTGCACCCATATACGCAGATGCTCGTCTCCTCTGTCCCTAGGATAGACAAAAAGTGGGAAAGAGTCTCAGTCTTCATCCCGGAGAGGAGTGAGGAGGAGGTCTACGCGTTAAAGGGTTGCAAGTTCGCCCTCAGGTGTCCCTTCGCAACCGAGAGGTGCAAAACCGAGCAGCCCAAGCTGATAGAGGTTGACGGTAGGAGAGTTGCCTGCTGGAGGCTTGAGTAGAATGAATGCGAAAAAAGCTATCGTGCTGTTTGCGATCGCGCTGGCCGTTACAACTGCTGGCTATTTTCTCGTCTTTCATGTCGGCCGCAAGGGGACCCCTCGGGAAAGCACTAAGCCAATTAATTACCAGAACGCGACCACAACCCCTGGAGCGGGAGGAGAGAATAAAGAAGCCGGGCCGCCAGGACCATCACCCGGCTCCTCAAATGCCACCGGGAGCGCTATTCCCTCTGCTGTGACTACTTCAGCCGCCTCGGTCAGCGTAAACTACGTGGTTCGGGATGGCGAGATATACGAGGTGAACGTGACCACTGGCGTGGCCAGGAGGCTGCGGTTATTCGGGGTCAACTGGTTCGGCTTCGAGACTAGGAGCTATGTGGTTCACGGGTTGTGGGCGCGAAACTGGGAGGACATGCTCAGGCAGATAAAGAGCCTCGGCTTCAACGCCGTACGCCTCCCGTTCTGCACCTACGCTGTCGAAAACCGCACTTTCCCGACGGGCATAAACTACAACCTGAACCCGGACCTCAGAGGGCTCACGTCCGTCGAGATCATGGAGAAGATCGTGGCCAAGGCGAACGAGCTCGGAATCTACGTTCTCCTAGACTACCACAGGCTAGGCTGCGACAACATCGAGCCCCTCTGGTACTCTGACCAGGTCACCGAGGAGAAATTCATCGAAACGTGGCTGAGCGTCGCGAGGAGGTTCTCCAAGTACCCCAACGTCATCGGGGCAGACATCAGGAACGAGCCCTGGGGGGCAACCTGGTGCACCGGTGACCCGGCGACGGACTGGCGCCTCGCGGTTGAGAAGGTGGGGTCGAAGATCCTCGAGGTAGCACCCCACTGGCTCATATTCGTCGAGGGAACATACAAGTCGAAGCCCGAGATCGACTCGAAGGCCCTGTACCCCTACTCGCTTTTCTGGGGCGAGAACCTGCGAGCCCTCAGGGAGTGCCCCGTCCGGCTACCCCTCGAGAAGGTCGTGTACACGGCCCACGTCTACGGCCCCGACGTCGCCAAGCAGCCGTACTTCGACGACCCAACCTTCCCGGAGAACATGCCTGCCATTTGGATGCAGAACTTCGGCTACGTTAAGCTGAACCTCAGCCTCCCCCTTGTAATAGGGGAGTTCGGCGGAAGGTACGGGCACGGGGGAGACCCACGGGACAAGGCGTGGCAGGACAAGTTCGTGGACTGGCTCATTCAGAACAGGATATGCGACTTCTTCTACTGGAGCTGGAACCCCAACAGCGGCGACACCGGTGGGCTGCTCCAGGACGACTGGTCGAGCATTTGGGCCGACAAGTACCAAAACCTGCAGAGGCTGATGCAAGCCTGTAAACCTTAGCTGGTAACTCCCTCAAGCTTTATTACCCCTTCATTCTCTTCTCTATGCGTGGAGCTCATCTGGGACAGAGGCACTATACTCGTCGACGAGAAGCCGCCCCCGGAGGCCCTGAAGTTCTTCAGGCTCGACCCGAGGGTGGGGAAGTACAGGGCCCTCGCGATCCACCACTCCGCCGTCAGGAGGGTGCTTGAGGAGAGGGGGATCGTTTTCGAGGACCGCGTGCTGCGGCCCGCCTGCAGGGAAGTCGAGGCGAAGGTGAAGCCCGAGCTGAGGCACTACCAGCTTCAGGCCCTTGAGGCGTGGCTCCGCGCTAAGCGGGGCGTCGTGGTCATGCCCACCGGCGCGGGGAAAACCTTCGTCGCGATCGCCGCTATAGCTGAGGTTTCAGAGCCAGCCATGGTGGTGGTCCCCACGGTGGAGCTGGTGGGGCAGTGGCGGAGGAGGCTCAGCAGGTACTTCCCGGGGGCTGTGGGCGTCTGGTACGGCCAGGAGAAGGAGGAGAACTGCGTCCTCGTAACCACCTACGACTCGGCCTACATCTCCGTCGAGCAGCTGGGGCCGAAGTACCCGCTATTTGTGTTCGACGAGGTCCACCACCTCCCATCGGAGTCCTACAGGCAGATAGCGGAGCTCTCGCCCGCTCCATACAGGCTCGGGCTCACGGCGACCCCGGAGCGAGCCGACAACCTCCACCTCCTCCTGGACGAGCTGGTGGGCCCGGTGGTGTACGAGATGAGCGTCTCCGAGGCCTCTGGCAGGTACCTGGCTGAGTTCGAGGTCGAGCTCGTGAAGGTGAGGCTCAGCGAGGAGGAGGAAGCCGAGTACCGGCGGCTCGAGAAAGTGTACCTCGACTACGTGAGGAGGAGGGGGCTCAGGTTCAGGAGCCCCGCGGAGTTCCGGAAGCTAGTGGTGCTGAGCGGGCGCGACCCCGGGGCGAGGAGGGCTCTGGAGGCGTGGGTGAAGATGAGGAGCATTCTCTTCAACTCGGAGAGCAAGGTCCAGGTGGTGGGGGAGATCCTCTCCAGGCACCGTGACGGCAGGATCCTCATCTTCACCGAGTACACCTCGCTGGCTAGGGCTGTCTCCGAGAGGTACTTGATCCCCCTGATAACCCATGAGACTAGCGGCGACGAGAGGAGGAGGGTGCTCGAGGGCTTCAGGTCGGGGGTGTTCAAGGCTATCGTGACAGGCAAGGTCCTCGACGAGGGGATCGACGTGCCGGACGTGAACGTCGTGGTGATACTCGGGGGCACCTCCTCGAGGAGGCAGTTCATCCAGAGGGTTGGCCGGGCCCTCAGGCTTAAGCCAGAGAAAGCCAAGATCTACGAGGTCGTGACCGCTAGCACGCGGGAGGTCGCCGCATCGAGGAGGAGGCGGAGGGGGCTGTAGTGCTGCCCGCAGAGCTGCTCAGGGTTTCCAGGAGAGGAGGCTTCGTCAGGCCAGCTTACCTCAACGACCCGGTGCCGGCGGAGTACGTTATCGACCTGTACAAGCCCGGGCTGAGGCTCAGGGAGGCCAGGGAGAGGCTCGCGGAGGCCCCCTTCGACCCCAAGCTGGCCAGGGGGCTCGCCCACATCCTGGAGCGGACGCTGGAGCTTGAGGAGGTGGACAGAGACCTCGTGGTGAGGCTGAGGCTCGAGGTATACAGGGAGGCGTCTAGGCAGTTCCCGGTTGTGGACCCGGTAGACAGGGCTATGGTGTTCGAGCGCGTCGCCGCGCGGTTCGTCCTCACCCCCGAGGAGACTGAGAGGCTGTTCACAAAGGCCTTCGAGGACGAGCTCGAGATCGCGGAGTTGCCGAGCCTTACGGCCGAGGAGCTCGTGGCGATGTACAACACTTCCCTGATTCAGACCCTGCTGTTCAAGTGCACAGAGCTGAGGGTCTACTTCAAGTCGAGCGGAGCCTCCGTGAAGCCGGCGCTGAGAGCCCTGAAGTCGCTTGGCCTGATGTACGTGGCGGAGGAGGCGGGGGATGGCGGCATCAAGCTGACTATCGACGGCCCGGTATCCGTACTGAAGCAGACCGAGAGGTACGGGACCAGGCTCGCGAAGTTCGTGCCCTATGTCTTCGGCTTCGACGACTGGGCCGTCGAGGCCACGGTCCGGCTTCACGGCAAAGCGTATACCTTCAAGGAGCAGCGCAGCTCGGCGCCCAGGCTCGTCCCGGCGAAGCCCCAGGAGGAGCTCTTCGACAGCCAGGTGGAGCGGGAGTTCTACAGGCAGCTCTCCCAGCTGTGCGAGGTGGAGCGGGAGCCCGAGCCCCTCGTCGTCGACGGCAGGATATACGTGCCGGACTTCAGGGTCGGGGAGCTCTACATCGAGATCGCGGGCTTCTGGACGCCCGACTACCTGAAGAGGAAGTTCGAGAAGCTCTCGCAGCTAAAGTCCCCGATCCTCGTCCTCGTGGACGAGAAGCTAGCCGTGTCCGCGTGGAAGAGCCTGCCGCACTACGTCGTCGCCTACAGGGAGAGGCCCAGGATAAGCGACGTCTACAGGTACGTGCGCGCACACTGCCGGAAGAGAGGCTAGCAGAGGTCTCGTAGCTCGAAGACCAGGTACCCCTCTCTCTGGAGCTCCTCCCTACCCTCCACCCTCAGCGCCGCTATGCCGTACCACTTCTCGGCTCCAGGTAGCCGCCTCGCCTTCAGCTTGAGCTGAGCTAAGACCTCCTCCGCCTCGCGCAGACCGAGCTCCTTGCACTTCGCTTCTATGACCATTACTTTTTCACCCTCTCTGTCCCTAGCGACAGCGTCGATCTCCCCCTCGGGGCCCGACCAGCTACCTATCTTCCACGGCTTGAACGGCAGGCTTAGCGTGTGGAGGCTCTCCCTCACAACGTCCTGAAAGACCAAGCCCAGGTAGGATCTGAAGTCCCTCTCAACCTTCTCCAGGACTTCATCCACCATTCCCAGCTCAAGTAGGCTTCTGTTGGGGTGAACGTAGCGGAACCAAAACCTGTAAAAGTTGTCTCTAACCCTGTACACCGGCCTCCCTCCGAGGACAGGCTCCTCACGCTCAACTATATCCAAGTCCTCGATCAGCACTCTTAGGTAGTAGTTGACCGAGGTCCTAGCCGTCTTAAGGCTCCCCGCGAGCTCACTGAAAGAGGACTTCCCCGACGCTAGGAGCCTCAAGACCTCGAAGTAGACCAGGCTACCTCTGAGCTCTGTCCTGAGGAGGAACTCAGGCTCGTAGTAGAGAGGAGACCGATTGTCCAAGATAAGCCTCCTGGCCTCAGCGCTCCAGCTCGGGCTCTCAACGAGCGAGAGGTAGTACGGCGTCCCGCCGAAGACAGCGTACAGCATCAGCGCCTCCTCAGGCGTCGCCCCAGCCCTCGCGCGGAGAAACCTACACGACGTGCAGAAGTCAAACGGCTTGAGCTTCAAGAAGCTCGTCGCTCGGCCGTAGAGCGGCTGCCCGCTCCTGAAGAAGCGCTCGATCATGCCGACCGCTGACCCGCTTACCACGAGCATTAGCTTCGTGCCAGCCGCCTCCTCGTCTATGACTCTCTGGAGATCGGTCAGAGCCGACCTGTCAACATCCACGAGCCTCTGAAACTCGTCCACCGCTAGGATGATTCTCCGGTCCCTCGCCGCCCTGAACACCCCCGAGAAGATATCCCTCCAGCTCGGGTTCCTCGGCACACGAACCCCTAGCCTTTCCCTGATTTCCCACGCGACGCTCTCCCTCAGCTCCGGGGACGGCATCTCGGAAACGTAGAGGTATAGTGAGTTGGGCTTGTTACTCAGGAACCGCCTGAGGAGGAAAGTTTTCCCCACGCGCCTCCTACCGAAGAGAACGACGAAGGAGAAGCCGCTTCTGCGGTACTCCTCCTTGAGCGCTCTCAGCTCCAACTCCCGGTCGAAGAATACAGTTTCGTTAATCATTAACCAATTAATCATCAATGCATTAATTAAATCTTTCCCCACTCAATGAGTATATTATTGCGTTCATCGTAATCTACTCGGATGTCTCGAGTGGGTAGCGCTATCGCGAGGATGTACACGTTTGAGTTGCTGTTCGAGGGGGACGCGGAGCTGCCAAAGTGGAAGGGCAACATCTTGCGGGGCGCGCTCGCCGCGCGCCTGGCGGAGTTCTGCCTGAAGGGGGAGCCCAAGTGCTCCGGCTGCGAGCTGCTCCATGACTGCCCCTATGGCTACCTTATCCGAACCCCAAGCAAGGGAGTTGTCCTCAGAAAGCTTGAGGCCGTCTCAAAGCCCCTGGTTCTCAAACCACCCCTCGACTACAGCTCCGGGGTACGCGCAGGCTCAGCCTTAAAGTTCAGCGTGGTGCTCTTCGGAGATGCCGTGAGGTTCGAGAAGCACCTCCTGCTGGCGGTGTCCCAAATGGCTAAAAATGGGCTTGGGAGGCGCGGGATGAGAAGCCCCCTCAGGCTCATCAGAGCCTGGGTTGAGAACCCCCTCACGCACTCTAAAAGCCTCATCTACGAGAACGGAAGCCTCTACTCCTCGGACACCTGGATACGGGAGCAGGACGTAATCCTGCCTAGCGCGAGGGTCTACTCGGTCACGTTCCTCACGCCCACGAGGATACTCAGGAACGGCACGCTGGTTACCCGTCCCACCTTACGGGACCTAATCGCCGCAGCGATGAGGAGGTACACCACCATAGCGGCGCAGTACATGCTCAAGAAGCCCGAGGAGGCTCTGGGCCACAGGTACTCCCCCTCCGAGATCCTGGAGAGGTCGGAGCGCGCAAGAACCTTGGCGCTTGAAGTCCGCCGTGTAAGTCTGGTCTACAAGGGCGAGAAGGAGGAGTACATCTCCGGCCGGGCGATCTACGCGGCCGACCTGACGCGCGCTCAGAGGAAGATCCTCGGCTTCGCGCAGCTCTCGCATGTAGGCAAGGGGGCGTCCTACGGTCACGGCTGGATAAAGGTCGAAGCCGTCGCTTAACCCCCGCACGCATCACCCCTGCGGCCCACATGCGGCAACGCGAGCGGCTCGGACCATTTTCCCGAGTAACTCAGATGGTTTTTATGAACCGCGTTAGGAGCTCGTACGCGTGAAACCTTGAGATGTTCCTTGAGCCAGGCGGCGCAGGCCTCTTCATGTAGAACGCGTTGACCTCGTATACGGTGCCCCTAAGGTCCTTCTTCCTTAGAAGCCACCCTATACGCGCCAGGTCGACCATGAGGCCCGCGAGCGCGGGGCTGTCATTGATCCTCATGTTAACTATGAGCTCGTCCACAGCCCCGTTGAAGCTCTTCCACCAGATGTGCATTGCAACAAACTTCTTGTCGCCCAACGGCTCAAGGTACCCCGTGGGCTTTATGTAGTGCGGGGCGTCGTAGCCTAGGATGTCCCGTACGACGCTGCTCTTTGTCTCCTCCTTTGCGCGGTTTCTTCTCTCCTCCGTCAGGGACAGGAAGTCCGTGTTGCCGCCGATGTTGAACTGCGCTATGCTGTAGACTCTCCTGTTGCGCTCTCTGAGGTGCTCCAGCAGGTCAGCTGTAAGCGGCGTGGCACCCGTGGCGCCGTCATCCCCTAAGACGATGCAGCCGGTCTGCTCCGCGAGCCTAAGGATAGCAGGGGAGTTGGCGACGGGCGTGGGGTTCAAGTTAACGTAAGCTAGGGGGCCAATTCTGCGTGAAGCCTTAAGCGCGAGGTAGGCGTAAACTTGCCCCGGTGCGGCATCCCCCCTGGCCACAGCCCCCTCGAACTCCTCTATGTCCCCAAAAGCAGGCGCGCTCTGAGTCGTGGTCACGTCCAGGATTACATCCGGCTTAAGCTCCTGGATAAGCTCCTCGATTCTGCTCAGCGAGAGGCTCCAGTCCTCATCCTCCACCGGGAAAAGGTCCCTCACCCACCTTCCGCCTAGCCCCCTGTGGACGTAAACGTCGCGCAGAACGCCTGGGGGGCTCCTCAGCCCGTAAAACTCCTCAGCAACGCTGGCGAGGTCCCTCCCGACCTTCCTTTTATCCACATCGACTGCGCCAACAATCTCCACTTCATCGATGCGGACGCCGAAGTCCTGATCAGCGAGCGGCACACCGTAAGGCTCAGCCTCCCCGCCCTTCAACCTCTCAAGCCCCACAGCGAAGTTAGCCGCTACCTGACCGAAGCCTATTACCAGTGTTCTAATCATCGTTAGAGTCTAATGAATATTAGATATTTAAGGTTTATTAAACTCTGAAGCGAAGGAATGCTGTGGAGACGAGGGCGTTAACGCGTCTCAAGCGGAAAACGCGGGTCGAGATCCTCTGGCTGTACATATCCTCGATACTGTCTGAGGGGAACTCCTACGCCTACGACATCTCCCGGAAGATAAACGAGAGGTACGGGTTCAACCCAGGCAGGGTTCTGCCATACGTTGTACTCGGCAAGATGGAGTCAGAGGGCCTGGTGCGCTCATACTACGCTGAGAGGAGGAAGTACTACGCGCTAACGGACAAGGGTAGGCAGACTTACTGCTTGGCGTTGGAGATGCTCAGAGAACTGCTCCAGAAGCTACCTGAAACCCCATGCCGCGAGAGCGCCTCGGACCCCAAACCCGCGTAGCGGCTCGGTGGACCTCTCAGCTGAGAGGCACGCGCCCACCGTGGCTGATCGACAGCCCCTCGCGTCGCGAAGGGCTCTTGATTTACGAGTAGCACACCCATTTATTACGGCCCAAAAGCCCCTAGAGTCTGAGAAACAATGACCCGTGAAATGGTGGAGCTCGGGGCTCTCGCGGAGAAGCTGAGGGGCTACCTTGAGCTGGTTTTCGCTGCGAACCTCTTCTTCTCGATCGGCTTGATGCTCGGCGGGTACTGGTTGGTAACCTTTTCGCTGTTCGTGATTTTCGGGATAGGAGCATCGTTGCACGCCTGGCTTGCCGCTTTGGCGGCGAACTTCGCGCTAGCCGCCTTAGCCGCGTGGCTGCTCTCCAAGGTCTCCCCCGGCGCCGTCAGGCGGGCCTGGGCTCTGGGGGGCCTCAGGAGCCTTCTTGCTCTTGCTCCGTTTGTAGTACTCTACGCCCTGCCGTACCCGACGCCGTATGTTTACGCGGTTCTCTGGGTTCCGGCCCTAGGGCTTTACCACCTGATCTTGTACGCCTTCGCACGAGGGGCAAGGCACTCGAAGCTCTTCCTGCTCTCGGCATTGCTCATCCTGCTGGGATCACCCGCCCCCCTGTGCATCGCACTCCAGCAAGCCCAAGGCAATTACGACTCCCTAGCGTTCTTCTTCACTCCTATACTCGGGCTGGGCATCGTCCTCCTCTCGTACTTCGTCTCCGCGCTCTATGGTCTGTGGCTGGCGAAGGGGTGCCTGGAGTCTGGCGAGTAGCGGTCTCCCCGAGCTCGACGAGGAGCTGATGAACGCTAAGAGGTTTGCCATAGTCACTTTACTGTACTCACTGGGCCCGCTCACCGTCTCGGAGATCGCTAAGATAGCTGGTCTGAGCATAGGAGACGCCGACACCCACCTTCGGAGGCTGAGGGAGAAGGGCTACGTGAGGGTGTACAAGGCTTTCACGGACTGGGGTCCAAGGACGGTCGTCGAGCTCACGGATGAGGGGGCGAGGAGGTACAGGGAGCTCCTCGCTAAGCTCAGGTCCCTAGCGGAGCGTCTCGAAAAGTAGTTTCTCGTAGTGTTAAGAAACGGTTATTTTAGCCCGCCCTCTTTAGGGGCTTGTGTCGAGGGTTAAGATCGCGGTCATAGGCGCTGGGAGCATCGCTTGGAGCTTTAAGGTTATTCACGACCTGCTTCACACGCCTACGCTATTCGGGAGCGAGGTCGTGCTCATGGACATCGACCAGGGAAGGCTGAGGCTCGTGGAGAGCTTTGCGAAGAGGTACGCCTCGGAGCTAGGCGCGGACATCAAGTTCACCGCCACCTCCGACAGGCGCGAGGCGATCAGGGACGCCGACTTCGTCGTCAACACCGCGATGTTCGGCGGCCACGGCTACTACGAGAAGATGAGGGAGGTGTCTGAGAGGCACGGCTACTACAGGGGCGTCAACAGCACCGAGTGGAACATGGTCAGCGACTACCACACAATCTGGGGCTACTACCAGTTCAAGCTCGCGCTGGAGGTGGCGAGGGACGTAGAGGAGCTAGCGCCCGAAGCATGGCTGCTTCAGCTGGCGAACCCGGTGTTCGAGCTCACCACGCTGATCTCCAGGGAGACTAGGGTTAAGGTCATAGGTCTGTGCCACGGCCACCTAGGCTACAAGGAGATCGCCCGCGCCCTCGGCTACGACCCCGAGAAAGTCGAGTTCGAGGCGATAGGCTTCAACCACGTGATATGGCTGACCAAGCTAACGTACCAGGGCAGGGACCTCTACCCCCTGATCGACGAGTGGGTGGAGCGCAGAGCCAGCGACTACTGGGAGAGGTGGAGGCTCACCCAGAGAGACCCATTCGACATACAGCTGAGCCCCGCCGCGGTCGACATGTACAAGCGCTACGGCCTCTTCCCCGTCGGCGACACCGTCAGGGGCGGGACCTGGATGTACCACTGGGACCTCAGGACGAAGCAGCGCTGGTACGGGCCAACAGGAGGGCCCGACAGCGAGGTAGGCTGGATGCTGTACCTGGCGAGGCACGAGTGGTACACGGGCCTGCTGGAGAGGCTCGCGTCGGACCCGAGGCTCCCGGTGTCCAGCTTCTTCCCGCCGGCAAGGACGGATGAGTCGCTGATACCCATCATAAACTCCATAGCGAACGACCAGCCAGCGGTGTACCAGGTGAACATACCCAACATGGGCTCCATCGACGGGCTCCCCGAAAACGTGGCCGTGGAGGTCCCGGCGGAGGTCTCCGGGAAAGGCGTCAGGAGGACTCCAGGCTTAAAGCTCCCCGGGAAGATACTCAAAGCTGTTCTCTGGCCCCGCATGATGCGGATGGAGATGGCTCTGACCGCCTTCCTGGAGGGGGGCAGGCAGATCCTCATAGACTGGCTCATGCTAGACCCCAGAACAAAGTCCGAGAAGCAGGCCGAAGAGGCCTGGGAGGCGGTCCTCTCGCTCCCCGAGAACCAGGAGATGGCCCGACACTACAGGGGTTAAGGAGCCTCCTCAATCCGAACAACGTACTTCCTAACGACGCCCCTCCTGTAAACCTCAAGCTCAATGCTTTCTCCCACGCCTCGCTCCCTCAGGGTGGCGATGAGGTCGGAGACGCCTTTCAGCCGCCTCCCGTCGGCGGATAGTAGAATGTCCCCGGGCCTGATGCCCGCGCGGTGCGCAGGCCCCCCGGCGGCTATCCTCACAACGAGGACCCCGCCTGGCTCCCTCAAGCCCAGCTGGAGCGCGACCATAGGAGTCACGTCCAAGCCGTAGACGCCTATCCAAGGCCTAACTATCCTGCCGAAGCGGCGAACCTGCTTCAGAGCCCAACGGACCTCGTTCACTGGGATGGCGAAGCCTATCCCCTGGGCGAAGGGTATCATGGCCGTCGTTATCCCGATGACCTCGGCGTCCAAGTTCACCAGAGGCCCCCCGCTGTTACCCGGGTTCACGGCCGCGTCGGTCTGAATCATGTTCTCGTAAACCTTCCCCTCGACTCGGAGAGTCCTGCCCACGCCGCTCACGATGCCGAACGTGAGCGACGGCCCGCCTAGTAGCTGGCCGAACGGGTTACCGATAGCGAGTACGAACTGGCCGATCTGAACCCTGTCGCTGTCCCCTAGCCTAGCCGGCTGCAGATCAGCCCCATCCACCCTGAGGAACGCGATGTCCCACTGTGGGTCCTCCGAAACGACCTCAGCCGGGTAGCTTTCGCCGTCGGGCGTCGTGACGGTAATCCTCTCGAAGCCCTCAACGACGTGCGAGTTAGTGGCTATGATGCCCCTGTCAACAGCAACTCCGGAGCCGAAGCCCGTTATGGGCGCTTGTGTGAAGAGGAAGTCGATGACCCTTAGGGTAGAGACGCCTACAACGCTCGGCAAAACCCTGTTGTAAACCTCGATAACCTTCCTCTGTAGCTCCTCTGCCATATGGCCGACGCCGCACAGTGGTATTTACGCGTATCGCCGGAAAATCGGCGGTAGAGGGCTATGGGTATCGATTTTAATCCCAACAGTATTAAATGAACAGATTACAGAAATGCTTATTAATTAACAGCGTGACAAATTTATACGTAAAAGGTGAAAGCAGTTGAATAAAGGCAGACTGTTTGGAGCGTTAATCCTGGCAGTGCTGGTGTTCTCGCTAGCGATAACACAGGTGGCTAAAGCCGAGAACCCCATCATCCAGGTGTCCGACCCCACGGGGGACGACAAGGGCCCAGGCTTCTACGGCTACCCCACCGCTGACGTCTTCAAGCCGGGGGTTTTCGACATCGTGAAGTTCGAAGTCTACACAACAGACACCTCGGTAACCTTCAAGGTATACTTCAAGGATCTCGGCGGGAACCCGTGGGGCGGTAAAAACGGCTTCTGCCTCCAGCAGGTCCACATCTACATCCACACGGATGCAACGCCGAACGTGCCCGCCAGGCTAAGCGCGGTATGACTGAACCTGAACTTCGACCCGACCTGGGCGTGGCACTACGCCCTCCTCATTGGCCCCTGCTGGGAAACACCCCCTCAGCCCCTGCCCACTGGGCAGTGCGCGGTCCTCTACAGGCCCTTCGACGAAGTCGTCCAGGGCGATAAGCTCAAGGTGAGCGTAGACGGCAACGCCATTGTAGCCACGGTTGACAGGGGTCTCTTCGAATACGGTGACGTCGGCAACATCAAGAACTGGAGGATCGTGGTGGCCGTAGCGAGCCACGACGGCTTCGGCCCGCTGAAGATCAGAGGAGTTGGCCTCAGCAAGGGCGACTGGAACATCTGGGCCACTGCAACGGCAACTGATGCCCAGAAGACCCTGATAGCTAACGCCATCAAATTCGGCATCGAGCCCCGGGTGCTCGACATCGCAGTGTACGCGCCGGAGTACCCGAACGGTATTACAGCTGACCAGCAGTACGCGTGGCTCAGCAGCGTGGACATCGACGCAAAGATGCCGGCCACCATCCCGCCCATAACTTCCCAGGTGGTCGCGCAGCTCAAAGCCCAGCTTTCCTCCGTGACGCAGGAGAGGGACAGCCTCAAGTCGCAGGTCAGCAGCCTCCAGAGCCAAGTGTCGAGCCTGCAAAGCCAGCTTAGCAGCCTTCAGAGCCAGGTGAAGTCCCTTCAGGACCAGAACTCGCAGCTGTTAAGCGAGCTGGAGTCCCTCAGGGCTTCCACCATTAATACTGGAGTCGCGGCGGCTCTAGCGGTGGTGCTTCTGCTTGTCGGCATCGGCGCGGGCTACTTCCTTGGCAAGAGGAAACCCAAGGAGGCAACCGGGGGGACTCAAGTCAAAACTTCTTAAAAGTATTTTTTCTTACAGGTGGTTTTGATGAAGAATAGCAAAGTTGTGACTCTCGCCCTGACCCTAATCCTCCTCGCCGAGGTGCTGATGTACCCTGCTTTAGGCCAGCAGCCCTCAGGCACCCTCTACGTTGTGCTGATCTGGCACTACCACCAGCCCTGGTACTACGACGTGAATGGGACGTCTTTCCTGCTACCCTGGGCTAGAATGCACACGGTCGGGAACTACTACAAGATGGCTTACATCCTGTCGAAGCACCCCGACGTGAAGGCAACGTTCACCTTCTCGGGCTCGCTAGTGCAGCAGATCCTCGACTACAACAGCGGCGTCAAAGACTACAGGCTCATCATATCCGAGAAGATCGCCGAGGGCCAGCCCCTGACCACAGAGGAGAAGTTCTCGATGCTCTCCATGCCGGGAGGCTTCTTCGACGTGAACTGGGACCGGGTCGTGAACGTGGTCCCGAGGTTCGCGGAGCTGAGGGATAGGGCTCAGAGGGCGCTGAGCGCGTACATAGCGCTCCCGGAGGAGGAGTACAAGAGGAGGGTGGCTGGCGAGTTCTCTGACCAAGACTACCTGGACCTCGCCGTGCTCTTTAACCTGTTCTGGATCGACCCCATGGTTTTGCGGGAGCAGTACCCCGACGTCTACCAGCTCAGGGTCCAGGCGCTTAACGGCGCCAGGGGCTTCACTAGGCAGCAGCTTCAAGCCGTGCTGAGCGTCCACAGGGACTTGCTGCGGAAGGTCCTACCGATGTACGCCTCCCTGGCCGAGAAGGGGCAGGCAGAGCTGATACCCGTGCCCTACAGCCACCCGCTGGCACCCATCCTCGCGGACCTAGGCCTGCTTGACGATGTTAAAGTCCACGTTTCCCTGAGCACGCAGCTCTTCCAGAGGGTGTTCAACTACAGGCCTGTTGGGATATGGCCCGCTGAGCAGGCTGTGAACGGCTACGTTCTCGCGGCCTTTGCAAGCGAGGGCTACACCTGGACCGTTACGGATGACACGATTTTAGTGAAGGCGGGTCTCAACCCATCTGACCCCTCGGTGGGTATGAAAGCCTGGTTCGCGACGCTCAACGGCACCAAGCTCTACGTGTTCTTCAGAAACAGCGAGCTGAGCAACCTGATAGGCTTCCAGTACAGCAGAGGGGACTCGAAGCAGGCGGCTCAAGACCTCATAAACCGCCTGCTGTCACTCGCAAAGAGCAGTGATGGGACAAACGTCGTCGTCATAGCCCTCGACGGGGAGAACCCGTGGGAAAGCTACCCAGAGTTCGGCGACACTTTCCTCGACAGTCTCTACTCGCTGCTGAGCGAGTACCAGTCTAAGGGTCTACTCACCACGATAACCCCGCGCGAGTACCTCGCGAAGTTCGCGGGCACCGCCCGTGAGTTGCCCACCAAGAGCTACAAGTACCTTGACCTAGCGGGCAGGGACATCTCGGACACCCCGTTAAGCCTCACCGAAGACGCCTACACGCAGCTGCCCAGAAGGGACGTTACCGCCCAGATACCTGAGGGCTCCTGGTCTGGGGGCGAGCTAGCGGTCTGGATAGGTCAAAGGCAGGAGAACGCTGCCTGGATGATGCTCGTCAAGACGAGGCAAGACGTGCTGAAAGCACTGGGAGTCAACAACCTCCGGGAAGCTCTGACCGTCAACCGGAAAGCGGCCGAAGACCTCCTGAGGGCGGAGGCCAGCGACTGGACATTCTGGTACGGCGGCGACATGGGAGGAGGCTTCCCAGCGAACCCGCTCTACAAGGGTTACCTCAGAAGAGCCTACGAGGACGCGGGGCTGAAGCCGCCGGACTACCTGCTGACCCAGTTCAACCCCGACGCTACACCAGTCGGCACGCTCAACAGGGATTATCCCAAACCCCCTGCAACCCCACCGGAGCTCGACGGGAAGCTAAGCGCCGGGGAGTGGGCGGGCGCTCTCAACATGTCCCTAGGTGACAGGCTGTTCAGGAGCGTCCTCGTCCTCCCGACGGGCCAGGGCATGTACATCGCCGCCATCCCGGTCTCCAAGAGCTCTCTTGACGACGCGAAGACCGCCGTAGCCTTATACACCACCTGCAGCGCGAGGAGCGCGAGCCCATTCCACCCGGGCTTCAACTCGTTCCCACGGTACTCGAAGCTCGACATGGGCATGGGGCTATTCTACGAGGTGCTGGTGTACCCAGCGAACCTCAGCGTGGCTGTCAGCGCCGCTGACGGCCGCGGAGGGTGGACACCGCTATTCTACCTCAAGGCGTCAGTCGGGGACGCGGTGGAGGCGTTCGTGCCCTGGAGCGCGCTGGGTCTTAGCCAGGGAGAGCTATTCTACATTACAGCCGCCTCCTACTCAGGCTCAACAGTCGTGGAATCCGCCACTCGCGTCGGCTCTGTTTACCAGATGATTGTGCCTCGCGCGGCTGCCACAGCTGCGGGGAAAGTCCTGTTCGAGATGAGCGACCCTGAGGGCGACGATGACGGGGCTGGAGGCTACAAATACCCCAAGGCTGACGTCTTCATACCAGGAGTATTCGACTTAACAAAGTTCAGGGTGGTGGACTCGGGAAGCAGCCTCACGTTCGAAGTGTACTTCAAGGAGCTTGGCGGGAACCCGTGGAGCGGCCCCAACGGCTTCTGCCTGCAGTACCCACAAATATACATACACACAACACTCAGCGTACCGGGGAGGACAGACACCTTCGGCTTAAACGTCAACATCACTGAAGACTCGGCGTGGCACATCGCGCTACTTCTGGCCCCGGGTTGGGGCTCCGACCCTGCCCCGAACGGCGAGAAGGCAGCGATCTACCTCTCAGACGGCACCGTCGCAGTACAGGACGGCAAGTTCAAAGTCTACGCCGATCCCGCGAGAAACGCTATAATAGCTGAGGTCTCGAAGGACATTCTCCCCGACGCCGGCAACGCGGATAAGTGGAAGTACGTTGTTGCTGTGACGAGCTACGACGGCTACGGCACGATGAAGATTAGGCCTTTTGGCCTAGACCCCGACGTCTGGGTCGTGGGCGCTGGCTCCAAGCACGCTAAAGCCGTACTCTTCAACGTCGTACCCCGCGTGATGGACCTGCTTGCACCCACCGCTCAAGACCAGTACGCGCAGCTCTCAAGCTACGTTGCGGAGAAGAACGGCACCCTGGCAAAGGTCCACGGCGTCTCACAGGCGACTGTGACGCAGCCCACTCAGCAGTGCATATGCCCTGAGCCGCAGCAGCCGCAGTGCCCTGCCTGCCCGCAGTGCCCGCCGGCCACTCAAGTGGGGGTGAAGCCTGAGGAGCTTACAAGGTCACTGGTAGTGGGCCTGATAGCTGGAGTGCTTATCGGGCTAGCAGTCGCGATGCTCCTTCGAAGAAAGTGAAAGTGTTTTTAAGGCTTCTTTACCTTGTGGAGTATCCTCCAGGAATAGGGTTTAAGTACTTTCTCTCCTGCGCTATCGCTCGCCAGAACAGTCGCGTAGCCGTCGATGGGCGCGCTGATTTCCTTCTCGCCCGCGTTGAACACGACCATAACCTCCTCGCCTCTCCACTCCCTCATGATGGCCACAGCGCCCTCATTCGTAACTCGCGCGTCGAAGAAACCTAGCCTGAGGGGCGCCAGCGATCTCCTCAGGAATGCAAGGCGCCTGATGAGGCACTGCAGGTCCCTGTCCCACTTCTCCTCATCCCACAGCATGGGGAGCCTGTTGTCGGGGTCGCCGCCCCCGCGCATTCCAACCTCGTCCCCGTAGTATATGGAGGGGGAGCCGGGTAGCGCGAAGAGGACCACGTAGAGTAGTTTGAGGCACCCGCTCCCGCACCGCTCGGCTAGTGTCGCGATGCGGGGCGTGTCGTGGCTGCCAAGCAGGTTGTACATGGAGCTCGCCGCGAAGACGGGGATGCGAGCGTAGAGCTCCTTGAGCCTTCTAACGAAGCTTACTGCGTCGGTGTTTCTGTACACGATGAAGTCTAGCAGAGCCTCCCTCAAGTCGTAGTTCATCGCCGAGTCAGCGGTGACGCCGTAGGGGTAGTAGACAACCCCCTTGCTCACCTCGAGTATCACCGGAGCATCCCTTTTCAGCCCCTTCACAGTCGAGTAGAGCTGCTTCAGGGCGGCGTCGGGCAGCGCGTGCCCAACGTCTATCCTCAAGCCGCTAGCCCCCTGGGTGAGCCAGAACGACGCCACCTGGCAGAGCCTCTCAACCACCCGCTGGTTCGAGTAGTTGAGCTTTGGCATCCCCCAGTTGCAGATGAAGGTCTCGTAGAAGGGCCTCCTACCGCGGAGCTCAGCGGGGAACTCCCTGCAACCACCTGCGGTGAACGTTCTCAAAAGCTCCGCCTCCCGCTCGTCAAAACTGCTGAAGAACCTGAACCAGTCTTTGTACTCGCCGCCCTCGGACAGGGCTCTGAGGAATTCTGAGCTACACGGGGAAACGTGGTGGGCTACAATGTCCACTACGATCCTGATATTCCTTCTTTCGGCCTCCTTGACGAGCCTGCTCCAGCCCTCCCAGCCACCCAGATCCTCGTCAACCTCGGTGTGGTCGATGACGTCGTACCTGTGGTAGCTCACCGACCTGTATATGGGAGTCAGGTAGACCGCCTCGACTCCCAGCGATGCTATGTAGTCGAGGCTCTCGGTCACGTCGCGCAGAGACCCACCTAGACGGGCACGGGGCCTGGTGTTGCCCGCGATGCTCATTTTGCTTCGGGTGAAGCTGTCCGGGAAGATCAGGTAGTAAGTGCTACCGACGTACCAGTACGGCTCATCGAGCCCCACGATCTCCCCGGGCTCGATGTAGCTCTCGTCTCCCAGGCCATTCTGACCGTAGTAGAGACGCTCGCCACCGGCCTCTAGGAGGAACCTGTAGCCCTCCACGTTGCCGCTGACTACTCCTTGGAAGTAGTCGACGAGCTCGGTGCTCACGTACCTCTGCATCTCGACCCTCTTTCCGTCATTTGTTTCGACGTAAACCCGATCTAGGAGACGCGTCGGAGCCTTAAAGCGTAGGATGGTGAAGCCCAGGTACCTGCTAACGAAGGAAGGGTCCCTTTCGTCGTGGACGAGAAGCTCGGACACCAGCCTACCCTCTCTGGCGGCCGTCGCGTAGTCCGCGACCCCGACCTCAGCTAGGGAAAACTCCTCCTCAACGCCGCTGTCAGGCCAAAGCCTCACCATCACCCTAAAAGGGTTCTCCACGTCAAGAGCGGTGAACCCGCACGTAGAGCTGAACCTGTAGGGGTACGAGCCCTCCCAAAGCGAGACAACAACCCTTCCCCTCTCGCCCTCGCGACTCAGCTCGACCCTTCCGGGGAAGTAGGATGTGAAGGGCGCTACGAGGTACAGGTACTCCACCCCCTCGGGCCACTTCAGCGAGAACTCAACCAGGTATCTTCCGAAGCGAGCCCCAGATATCCTCTCCCTCCCAAGTACCCTGTACATAAGCGACTCCTTTCCCGCTAGCAGAGCATGCCTTAATAAGGTTGGTAATTAAGGCAGAGAATAAAACCTAGTTCCCTAATTGAATTAAAAAACATTATGGAGAAAGATTTAAACTCTAGCCGGAGAAGTAGGTCATGCAAGAGGTGGGAGTTTTGAGTAAAACCGCAAGCCGAAATATCATAATCGCGGTGGTTCTCATCGTAGTGGCGCTAGGGATAGTGTACTTCTACTACCAGTCCACAATCGCCCCTCCCCCTAGCCAACCCACTCAGCCGACTCAACCGACGCAACCGTCCACCCCAGCTCAGCCGCCCCAGACGCCTCCCTCGAACGCCACTCAGCCCAGCCAGCCCCCAGCCCCTGCGTTGAAGACGATTACCATAGGTACCAGCACTATACGCGTGCCCAGCGACTTCTACGACTTCGTGCAGAAGGCTAAGACAGGGCAGATCCAGGTAACTATCAACTTCTGGACTGGGATGAGCCAGTGGGAGGTGGACGTGATGAAGAACGTTATCGCGAAGTTCCAGCAGGAGTACCCCGGCATCACCGTCAAGTACACGAACGTCCAGAACCTCAAGGAGCAGGTGAAAGCCGGCGTACTTACTGGCGACGTTGAGAACACGGCTCACGTTTTCACCTGGGCGCACGACTGGACGGGCGACCTCGCCGACAGCGGCGCTATAGTGGCGCTGGATCAGTACCTGCCCCCCGAGACGCTCACAGACCTGAAGGCCCAGTACATGGCCTCTGCCTACACGAGCGGCATGTACAAGCTGCACCTCTACGGGCTACCCTGGGCGGCTGAGGCTATAGCGCTCGTGTGCAACAAGGACCTCGTGCCCTCGGCGCCGCAGACTTGGAGTGACTTCGAGAAGATAATGCAGCAGTGGTACAACCCCTCCAAGAACACGTACGGCATAGCGTACCAGATCGACCCCTACCACGTCTACCCGTTTGTCACTGCCTTCGGCGGCTTCTATTACGACGAGGACAGGAACGCGGTTGGCGTTAACAGCCAGGGAACGGTCGACGGGATAACCTTCTACATCCAGCACGTAATGAAGTACATGTACACCTCGGACGTTGGCATGGAGGCCCAGCTCAAGATACTTACCGACGGCAGGACCCCCTGCATGGTGACGGGCCCCTGGAACATACCCACGATTAAGCAGAACATAAAGAACGTGGTCGTCTACCCGATACCGCCCATCGACGGGAAGACGCCAAAGCCCTTCTCTGGGGTGAAGCAGATGTGGGTGACTAAGGTCGTCGAGGGCGACAAGAACAGGCTCTACGCCTCAATACTGTTCACGATGTGGTTCACGCTGAACGATGATGCCCTGAAGACGCTCGCGGACGCGGGCTACATACCCGTCAAGCTCTCAATCCTCCAGTACCTGCAGGCTAACGCCGACAAGTACCCGACGATACTCGGCTTCGCCCAAGCCGTGTCAAACAGCGTTCCGATGCCCAAGTCGGCGAACATGAACTACGTCTGGGGACCTGTCGCGGATGTTTTGAACGCGATTGTGACCAAGTACAACGAGCAGGGAGAGCAGGCGGCGCTCAGCGCGGTTAAGCAGCTGCTCGATGACGCCCAGTCGAAGATCGTTGCCAAGATAGGAGGCTAAACCTCTGGTAATTTGGTAAACGGGTGCTTTTTCTCATGCCCAAGAAGAGCGGGTCGGAGCTCTACCCGGCTCGAGTAGCCTTCCTGCTTATTTTCCTCAGCCTGGCCATGTACCTCTTCTTCTCACTCTGGCCGATCGCGTACTCCGTGTACATAGCTTTCACCGACGCCAACAACGTGAACATCGCCTCAGAGCCCAGGATTAAGGAGCTTCAGGCTCAGAGGGCAGTGATAGCCAGCTACCTTTCTGCGAATAAGGAGAATGTTCTGAGTCAGGTGCGCAGGGCCGACGACTACCTGAGCGACGCCATCGCCTCGCTGCTCGAGCTGAAAACCCTTATCGCGTCGTCCACGCCCCAGAACTTCTCGATCAGCAGGCTCACCTTCATCAGGAGCAGGGTCGATGAAGACCTGACTTACGCCTCAAGCATCGTCAACAGCAACACCACTTTCCTCTACTACTACCGGGGCCTGGGCGACACCCTGTACAGGGCCGTCTCGATCGTTGACAGCGGCATATGGGGGGACGTGGACAGGATCGTCGGCTTCAAGCTTGCCTTGAGCGAGAACGACCTGAGCCAGCTGCGCGAAGCTGTTCTCCCAAAGGTAGATCAGGCGTTAGGCCTGCTGCAGCAGAGCAGGGACCGCCTCAGGGAGGTCGAGGGAAACTACGACCTGTTAGTGGGCTCCGCGACTGCTGGCATTGACCAGGAGATAGACAGGATTTCGATGCACTTCGTGGGCCTGCAGAACTTCCAGACCCTCTTCACGGACTCGCGCTTCCCCTACTCCATTTTCAAGACCCTGCTATTCGTGCTGACCAGCGTTCCCCTAAAGGTAGCCGTGGGAGTCTCCCTGGCCTTCCTTTTCTCAAGCCCCATGATCTACGGCCGGAAGGCGATGCGAGCCGCCCTGCTCGTACCCTGGGCCCTCCCAGTCCTGCTCTCCGTAACCACCTGGAGGATGATGTTCGCCCCAGGCATAGGGCCCGTGGCAAACTACCTCGCGTCGATCGGCGTGGACTTCAGCATATACAACAGGGAGTGGGACGCCTTCCTTGTGTACAACATAGTTGAGATGTGGCTCGCCTACCCGTTCATAATGACCGTCACTATGGCGGCTATCTCCTCCATTCCCAAGGAGCTAATAGAGTCTGCAATGGTCGACGGCGCCTCGTTCTGGCAGCGCTTCAGGGAAATAATGCTCCCCCTGACCTCCCGCCCAGTGCTGTTCGCGAGCATCCTGACGGCAGGCGCCTCGCTTCAGGCATTCATGGTTCCTCTGCTCATCAACAACGGGGGGCCGACGAAGGAGATCCAGTTCCTCTGGTTCTCCAGGACAACCGGAGGAGTCAACGAGATGATGGTGCTCTTCGGCTACAACAGGGCCTACCTGGACCAGCAGTATGGGCTCTCCACCGCCGCGTACCTGGTCGTCGTGCTGATACTGCTGCTATACGCCCTAGCGTGGTACTACCTGATATACAAGCGGACCTCACCGGGTGGTGCGTGATGGCGAGGTACTGGCTGAGGCTCGTAGGCGCGGTAGCGCTGACGACGCTCTCCTTCCTAATAGTTTTCATTCTGCTGTACCCCGTCCTCTTCGCGGTGCTGACCAGCCTCGTTCGAGGACAGAGCCTCGTGACCGACCCAGCCCAGATACTCGCAACTGGCATCTCGCTCGAGCACTACCTGAAGGCCGTCAGCGACCCCCGTTTCATCAACGCGACAGTCCTGAGCCTGCTCGTCGCGGTCACGAACATCGTCTTCGCCCTAGTGGTGATCACCCCAGCCGCCTACGCTTTCTCGCGCTTCAAGTTCCCCGGCAGGGGCGCGCTCCTTGTAGCCTACCTTGTCCTGAACCAGGTGGGCGGGGGCTTCGGGGTAGCGGCGGTCATAGCCCTCTACGTGATGCTCCTCAAGCTGAACCAGATCGGCGTCCCCGTCATCGGAAACCCAGTCGTGCTGGCAGCCATCTACACCGCGGGCGCGGTCCCCTTCCAGACGTGGATGGTGAAAAACTACCTCGACGCCCTGCCGCGCGAGATCGACGAGTCCGCGTTCATTGACGGCGCCAGCTGGAGGCAGATAATCTTCGACGTGGTCCTCCCGGCCTCCAAGCCCACGATGATCGTGATAGCTCTCTTCGCCTTCATGGGCGCCTGGGGGGAGTTCATCATAGCGAACTTCCTGAGGATCGAAACGCTGGCCGCCTACGTCTACGAGACCGCCACGAGCCAGACAATATTCTGGAGCGACTTCGCCGCCCGGACGATAATTTTTGCCATCCCGATAATAGCCATATACGTCTTCACGCAGAAATACATCGGCGAAGCGATGAGATACGGGGCGGGAAAACTCTAGGTTTTTATAACACTTCTCCTCTTCTCGATATCGAGCCTCATGCCTGAGGAGTTTGAGCCCTATCCGGCTTTTGTCAAGCGCGGCTACACCCCGGACCCGGATGAGGAGGTGGTTGTCACCTTCAGGGTTACGCCCGCGGAGGGCTTCACAGTCGAGGACGCGGCCGGCGCGGTCGCGGCCGAGAGCAGCGTCGGGACCTGGACCACTCTCTACCAGTGGTACGACCAGCGCAGGGTTGACAGGCTGATGGGCAAGGCCTACGAGTTCCGCGACCTCGGCGACGGCTCTTACCTCGTCCGCGTCGCCTACCCCGCGGAGCTCTTCGAGGAGGGCAACATGCCCGCCTTCATGGCATCAGTAGCGGGCAATGTGTTCGGCATGAAGAGGGTCAAGGGGCTTAGGGTCGAGGATATCTACCTCCCCCCGAGGTTCCTGAGGGCTTTTAAAGGCCCCTCGAAGGGCATACAGGGTGTTCGCGAGGTTCTCGGCATCAGGGGGAGGCCGATCGTAGGCACCGTTCCGAAGCCCAAGGTCGGCTACACGCCCGAGGAGGTGGAGAGGCTTGCCTACGAGCTCCTCGTGGGGGGCATGGACTACGTGAAGGACGACGAGAACCTAGCCAGCCCGAGCTACTGCAGGTTCGAGGAGAGGGCTAGAGCCGTGATGAGGGCGATCGACAGGGCGGAGCGGGAGACGGGTGAGAGGAAGGCCTGGTTCGCGAACATCACCGCCGACGTCAGGGAGATGGAGCGCCGGCTCAAGCTCGTCGCGGACTACGGGAACCCCTACGTGATGGTCGACGTCGTGGTGGCCGGCTGGGCCTCCCTCGGCTACGTGAGGGACCTGGTGGAGGAGCACGGCCTCGCGATCCACGCCCACCGCGCTATGCACGCCGCCTTCACGAGGAACCCCTACCACGGCGTCTCGATGTTCACCCTGGCGAAGCTCTACAGGCTAGTGGGCGTGGATCAGCTACACGTGGGCACGCCGGAGGTGGGGAAGCTGGAGGCCAGAGCGGTGGACGTGATCAGGAACGCTAGGGTGCTGCGCGAGGAAACCTACCTGCCCGACGGCGAGGACGTCTTCCACCTCCCTCAGCCCTTCAGCGGCATCAAGCCCGCGTTTCCCGTGTCGAGCGGCGGGCTCCACCCCGGGACGCTCCCAGAGGTCATCTCGAAAATGGGCACAGACATCGTCATACAGGTGGGTGGAGGTGTGGTCGGGCACCCCGACGGCCCACGCGCAGGGGCCGCGGCGGCTAGGCAGGCGATCGACGCTGCGCTCCAGGGAATCAGCCTCGAGGATTACGCCAGAAGCCACAGGGAGCTAGCCCGGGCCCTAGAGAAGTGGGGCTTCGTAAAGCCCGCGTAGAGGATCTCCCGTGGAGACGGTAATAGTCGCGCACGGCGACTGCGACGGCGTTACGTCGGCCGCCATCGCTTACTCGGTATTCGGCGGCCGTGTGGTATTCTCGCACCCTGTAGGCCTGCTCAGCGACCTCGAGGAGTTCGCGGACCAAGCGGAGAGAGTGGTCGTTCTGGATATCTCCCTCGACGAGAGAACGTGGAAGGGTGTCGCCGAGAAGCTTTCAGCCTTCAAGGAGGCAATCTACATCGACCACCATCCTCCGCCGGAGGGTGGCCTCGAGCTTCTCAGAAAGATTGGAGTAAAGGTTTTCCACGAGCAGGGGCCTTCAACAGCGGAGCTCGCCTTCAGGAACCTGAACCCGCCCCGCGAGCTGAGCCGAGTGGCTCTCTACGGGGCTATAGGCGACTACGCCGTGCGGACCGAGTGGTTCAACACGTACCTCGGGTTCTGGGACATCCGAGCCCTCTACCTCGAAGCCGGGATACTCACGCTCGGGCTTGAGGGCCTGCGGCGTGACCACGACCGAAAGCGGGAGCTCGTAGCTGAGCTGGCGGGGAACAGGCTACCCTCGAGCATCGACTTCCTCATCTCATCCGCGCTCCGGGAGGCTAAGAACCTTGAGGAAGCCAGGAGAGCTCTGCCGTCGAAGCTCGTGGTTCTTAAAAGCATCGCCTACGTTGTGCACCCCGGTGCTCCTCTAGGCGCTATGGCAACCTTCTCACACGTCCAATCGGGTAAACCCGTCGGAGTAGCAATCGAGGTGAAGCACGACTGGGCTGTAATGAGCCTGCGATCCGCCTCTGGCTGCGTTGACCTCAACGTCCTCCTCCGTGAATTAGCACCGAGGTACGAAGGGCACGGAGGCGGCCACCGGGAGGCGGCGGGCGCGAGGATCCCGGTAGCTAGGCTAGAGGGCTTCCTAGCCGAGCTGGACGAGGCCGTCAGCAGGGTCTGCTCACAACAGAGATAAGGCACGCCAAAAAAGGAGCTTATGCGAGCTTGGACAAAAAGAGTGCAACATAGAGTAGGCCCAGCGAGCACGATACCGCCAGGAGAAGCTTGTCTCCCCGGCTCAGCCTAAGCTCCCTGTACCATGTGTGGCACCTCTCCTCACCGAAACCCCTGAGCTCCATGGCGTCCGCGATGTCGTAGATAGAAAGCGAAGCTGAGATTGTCACGGGCACAACTAAGGGGGCTATCGCCAGCAGCCTCGCTAGAGGGTTCTTTCCTCCTCGGGGTCTGAAGCCTCTGGCCATCTGAGCCTCAAGCGTCCTGCCAAGCTCGGCCGTGAATTCGGGAACGTACCTCAAGGCAAGCTGTATAACGTAGGCGGCCTTATAGGGGAAACCCATCTGCCCCAAGGCGGGTGCATAGAGGTTCGGTGGCGTCGTGAACACGAGTGTGGCGGTGACAAGCGCTAAGGAGAGTAGCTTTAGAACGGGTGTAACCGCGGATGTGACGGCGCGAGGAGAGGTGAGCTTTTCGAGGAGGGAACCTTGACCGTAGACTAAGGCGACTGTGAAGTAGTTCAGCAGGGAAAGCACTAGAACGATGATCAGGATGAACTTCCAGGTGTTCTTCGTTTTGCTCCAAGGTAGCTTTGCCATCGCGTAGTAGATAACAGAAATGGCAAAGAGTGGGATGACCAGCAGTAGCTTGGAGGCAAGGGTTAGGCAGAGAACCATAAAGAGGACGAATGTCAGCTTAGACCTGGGGTCTAGCCTGTGGATTAGGCTCTCTCCCTCGATGTACCTTATGAACTTCGTAGACATTAGAGCCTCCTTGCTCTACCTTTCACGGCTGCGGCGTAAGCGGCAACGAGTATCGGAGTCAGGACGGCTCCGTTCACAGCATCAGTGATGGCTGCAGGGAGGAAGAGGGCGCACGTCGCCTCCTCTATCGTGGAGATGCCATAGCCGAAGATGTAGTCAGTGTAGGCCGCGAATCCCATGCCGACGACGGCTGCGACGACAGCCAGCACCGCGCAGGCGATATAGCCCCTTCTCTTGAATATGCTGTCTCTAGGTATGAAGTAGTAGGCTAGACCGGGGATAAGACCCAGTAGACCGTTACCTACGTCCCAGTTCCACCAGAACCCACCCCAGCTTATAGCGTCGCTTATGATGTTTCCAAGGAACCCGCTGACGAAGCCCACAATGGGGCCAAACACGTACCCGAAAAACATGGGTATAGCGACACTGGGCCTCAAGGAGACGAGCTGCGTTCCAGGTAGCTGGAGGATGTTGAAGAACACGTTGAATGCCGCGTACAGCGCTGTTCCAACAGCCATCGCAACCAGGCTTGATGTTGAGAAGACCCCTTTCTTGCTCATGCTCGTTCAAAACTCTAACGCGACGATTTCATAATAAATTTTTTCACAGTACGCGCACGGAGGCAACGTATCTACCATCGAGTCAGTGAAGCTTTCATTTTCTCATCTGCCTTTTCCACCCTCTGCTCTCCACAGCGTTACCGACATTTCGTTCACACATCTCGAAGGCTTTCGTTCAGCATAATGTGAAGAAAGATGCTCCTCAACTCCTATCGTTTAGCGGAGAGCATGCATTCTCATAGGAAAAGGATTTGCTACCAGAGGAGGGTAGGCGTTACCGAAGATGACGGGCTTTAATTATTACTCGTGGCGGTGGGGGAGAAACCGCAGACGCGCAGGAGCTCCTTGAAGCTGAGCACCGCCTTACCGCCGGTGAGCTCCCGGCTTACCCGTATCAGGCTCGCTTCCCTGATCTTCCCAGCCTTCAGGTTTTCTTCCCTTGCTAGGACCTCCCGCGTCGGCCCGTCGGCAACTATCCTCCCGCCGGACAGGATCACAGTCCTATCAGTGTACTCGATCGCTAGGTCAGTGTCATGGGTTATAAGGATTAGCGTCCCTACCGCGCCGACGAGCCCGGAAACGAAGTCCATGAAGGATGTGTAACTCGCGTAGTCCTGGCCAGCTGTGGGCTCATCCAGTATAAGCACCCTCGGCCTCATAGTTAGAATCGAGGCTACAGCAATCCTCTTTTTCTCGCCGTAGCTCGACGCGAAGGGAGAGTAGCCCAAGAGATGCTCGATCTTGCACATGGAGGCGGCCTCGGCTACGCGGCGTGCTATCTCGCCTGGCAACACGCCGAGGTTCCTAGGCCCGTAGGAGAGCTCCTCCTCAACAGTTCTAGCGAAAAGCATGGTAAGCGGGTCTTGGAACACCAGCCCAACGTAGCTTGCCAGCTCGTAGACCTCCCTCTCACGAGTATCCATACCGTAGACCAGAATCCTCCCTTTCTTCGGCTTCAGAATACCAAGGATAAGCTTAGCAAGCGTGCTCTTCCCCGCCCCGTTGTTCCCGAGAAGCGCCACCCTCTCACCCTCACGTATTTCCAAGTTTATATCCCGTAAGACCGTCCGGCCGTCGTAGTCGAAGCTAACGTTCTCAAACTTTACCGCGACCTTCCCGGTCAGGGGCGATCGTGGCGTATCGGGTAGAACAGGCCCCGGGCACCTCCTAGCTAAGATCCTCGCCGGGACCTTCACAAGCCCCACAAGGCTCTCAAGCTCGCTCTCGCCCCTTATCTCTTTAACCACCCTACCGTTATCCATGAAGAGAACCCTGTCTACTCCCACCTCAAGCACCTCCTCTGCTCGGTGCTCGGCGATAATGATGGTCTTCCCCCTTCTCTTGAAGTCCTTGATCTGCTCCTGGACGAGCCTAACACCCTCACTATCCAGGTTCGCGAGGGGCTCATCCATGAGAATGATAGGCGGATCCATCGCAAGTACCCCGGCGATGGCGACCCTCTGCTTCTCCCCTCCGCTGAGCTCGTTGACGTCCCGGTCTCTGAGGTGGTAGGCGTCGACGCTCTCGAGGGCCCGCCTAACCCTCTCCCTGACCTCGCCCCTAGGATAGCAGAGGTTGCACGGCCCAAAGGCAACATCGTCCTCGACGTTCGGTAGCACGAGCTGCTTACTCACCTCCTGCATAACGGTTCCCACTAGACGCGAGAGGAGCGCAAGGCTAGCCCCCTTCACGGTGACCCCTTTAACCCTGACCTCTCCCTCGTACACGCCCTCATACCTGTTGGGAATCAAACCGTTAATCGCCTTCAGTAGCGTGGATTTGCCGCAGCCGCTCCTGCCCAGAAGAAGTACGGTTTCGCCCTCCTCGATGGTCAGCGTTATGTCCCTGAGAGCAGGCTCCTCTTTCCCTGCGTACGTAAACGTGAGGTTCTTGATCTCAACGGCCACGAAGCTGGTATAAGGTTAAACGTTTTAAAGCTTGTGAGGGGCTACCGGAACATCTTCAGGAAATCTTCCTCGTAGAGGATGGCCGCCAAGTTTTCTCCGCTCTTTCTGAGGAAGCGGATAAGGTCGCTGTCTCTCGTGAGGAACAGGAGGTTCTCGCTTGCCGCTGTTACGAACAGTAGGAGGTCTATTAAGTCTTTAAAGCCCTTTTTCCTAAGCTCAAGGGCTTTCAAGTAGCCTAGAGTGCTGGGGCTAACTTGTTCAAACTCCTCCTCGATTAGGGATAACCCCGTAGCTACAGTGCTATGGTCATATTCCAGCTTAGTAATCTTCCCCAAGCATTCCAGGATGTTAAAAGGAGTGTAGTAGAAAGTGGCTCTGTTTTCCCTTCTGAGTTTCCTTAGGGTAGCCAGGGCATCTTCTGTACCCTCGACTTCCACCCCAAGTATTGGTAAGAGGTACGTGGAATCCAAGAGTATCCTTAGCCTAGCCGAAGATCTCATTCTGCAGCTCCTCAGATTCTTTCTCGAACTCCTCGAAAGTTACTTTGGCAAATTTCGGCCCCTTTAGCGCGAAGTCAAAAGGGTCTAGAATGGGTTCTAGGATAATCCTAGAGCCCTCGACTCTCACTCTGAGTACTTCACCCTCCCTCACACCGGTAGCCTTCACTACCGCCCTCGGAAGGTATATTGTGAACTTTTTTGAGACCCTCACTTTAATCTCAGACGCAACCATGTCTAGAAAATACTTCGTAAAGTCTCAGAATATATTTATTTCTGAGACTAAAGGACAACTAGGTCATATCGAGGTTATAACGCGCTATTGGTCAACAAGCGCATCCTTACGCTGGCTGAGGTCTCCGAGGGGTGTGCCCTACTCCATGACCTTTCCAAGAATCAGCTCGACGTCACGCTCTACGCTGAGCTCCCTGAGCTTCTCCGCTACGCGCCTAGGGGCGGTGAGCACGACGAGGATCTTATTGAACGACGGCCTCCCGAGGGCCTTCTCAGCAGCCTCGGCCTTTCTTAGTAGCTTGTAGAGCTCTTCCTCTGACTCCGCATGCGCGGTCACCTCGCCCACGATCAACGGCGCATCACAGAAGATGTCGACCTCCTCGCCGCCTACGACCTCAGACCTCAGCTCCTTGTCGGGAGGCAGGACACCTGACTCCCTGAGGCTCCTGGTAAGGAGGTCCCTGACAAACGTCTCGAAAGTTAAGCCCGCGAACTTGCTTAGCTGGCTGAAGCCGTAGAGCATGTCGCCTCGGAGCCTCTCTAGGGATGCCTCAAGCCTCTTGACTTCTCTCTGAAGGCTATTCTCTTCCTCCTCTAACTTGACAATGCGTTCAAGCATTTTGAGAAAGTCTTCCCGCATTCTGTTGAAATCCTCCCTTAGCTTTCCTTGCTCCTCACGCAGGCTCTTGATTTCCCTAAGTAGCTCCTCGAGCACCTTCTCGTGCTTGTCGAGCCTGGCTAGCAGCTCCTCGAGCCCGAGGAGGCCTGCAACCGCGTACCTGAACTCCTCATCCTCCCTTAGCAGCTTCAGGATCCTGCTCTTCAGCTCAGCCTGAGACTCCGTCATGCCTCTACAGTTAATACACGTCGCCTGATTAAAAAGGTGATTATCTATCGGCTGGGTGAAAGGCTTTTCCACATAAAGAGAGCGGTCAGGAGGATTAGGAGTTCAGGTGAAGAGCACAGCTACCTCTTACCTGCTCTGGAAGCGCAAGGGTGGTGACCCCCCATACCTAAACCTCCCTTCAACACATATTTTAGGTCACAGCGGGTTCCTGTGAATTTTCTCTGAAGAAAGGGCTTTTCACGGCCCTCTTATGCATGATTTCGCGACAGCTATTTTTAGACGAGAAGGGTGACGGACGACAGCAGGAGGCTCTCAGTCGCGGCAAGCCAGGTTGCGTTATCGACCCAGCTTCCACCCTCTCTAGCCCACACCTGCGCCATAGCGTCGAGGGGGAGGAGTAATAGTAGGCTAACGTAG